>CAYMUE010000038.1:0-30783 GCA_964393505.1 uncultured Polyangiaceae bacterium | reverse complement strand
CTGGCAGCGCGCGTACATGCAGGCGCGTGATCGCCTGGTCGGTGGAGAGTTCGCTGTCGCGGCCTCCCTGTTGGACGATCTGGCGCGCAGGGCGCCCAACCCCGGCTACCAGTTGCTCGCACTCGAGCAGTCGCGCCTGGCGAGGGAGTGGGCGACGCGCGACGTGACGCTGGTGCGACGCGCGGATCTCGGCGAGAGCGCGATGGGCGCCAAGGCGGCGGATCGGGCCACATCCGACGAGCTTGCGGTGCTGTACACCGACTCGGTCCTGTTCGGGCTGGGCACCGGAGGGTGGATCTCGGTCTTGACGGAAGCCGAGAGCGCCGCCGGGGTGATACTGCCGGCCCTGGTGCTGGGCGCTGGTTCTGCGGGGGTCGTCGCGGCCATCGATCACACGAGGCCCTTTCGCTATGGTGTGCCGCAGTCGATCGTCACGGGCATGCTCCTCGGATTCGAGGAGGGAATGCTCTGGACCTACTGGAACCAGGCCCGCGTTCGCTGGGACGAGGAATGGGAGCCCAAGACGATGACGTCGGTGATCTGGGGGTTCACCGCGGCCGGCGCCCTCACGGGCGGCATCGTCGGAACCGCGGGCGGCACCACGCCCGGACGAGCATCCTTCGTCGGCTCCACGTCGCTGTGGTCGGCCGCGGTCACCGGACTGCTCACGACAGCGTCCACGGATCTCGATGACAACAGCGCCGACGACACGATCCTGCTGGCCTCGATCATCGGGCTCAACGCAGGTGCCGTGGGCGGGATGCTGGGAGCAGGGCCGGTATCGCCGACCATCGCGCGCGTGCGCTACCTCGATCTCGGAGGTCTCAGCGGCGGCATTCTGTTTGGAGGCCTGTATGTCGCCGCGCAGGGAGACAGCTCCGATGGCAGGAGCGCGGTGGCAATCACGGCCACGGGGATGGTAGCAGGACTGGGCACCGCCTGGCTCCTCACGTCTGGTATGCTGAAGGACCGTCGCGAGGAAAAGACAACGCCCGCTCCGGTGAGCTGGGCCCCCACGATTCTTCCGTTGCGCTCGGGCGCGGGGCTGGGAGTGCAGGGGATATTCTGACTGTCGTGATGGGCAATCGCGCCGGGGTCGGCGTGGCGCGGTCGGACGGTTCTCGTGCTCGTGCCGGCAGAGAGACGTCAAGCCGTTCTACCGCGGAGGCACCCACGACCTCCTCCACGCCGGGCGTCGGCCGCGGTGCCGCCATCGTCCGCGGCGTTGCCGAGGGAGCGAACGGCTCGAACTCCCCCCGTGGGAATTGGCCGAAGGTCCTGGGAGGCATTGCGCCGGCCGCGCACCAGCGCACCGCCGCAGGGGACTTTGCCTCGACCTGTCATTCGGCCGCGTGTATCGTCGCGTGAAGGAGACCGACGGCATGGCGAACCGAGACGATGGCAGGATCGGGACCGGACGTGGACTCCACGCGCCCTACGCGGTGGCTCTGGCGGCCGCGCTCTTCGCCGCCTCATGCGGGGGCTCCGGAGACGCGAGTTCCGAAGGAGCGGGTGGCACGGCGCAGCCCCCCGCGGTGTGCGGTGACGGAACCACGCAGGCACCGGAGAAGTGCGACGACGGCCCCACCAATGGCACCTATGGCAAGTGCCGCGCCGACTGCACCGGAGTCTCGAGCTGCGGTGACGGCGCCGCGCAGGCGCCGGAGAAGTGTGACGACGGCCCCGCCAATGGCACCTATGGCAAGTGCCGCGCCGACTGCACCGGAGTCTCGAGCTGCGGCGACGGCGCCGCGCAGGCGCCGGAGAATTGCGACGATGGCGCCGCCAATGGCACCTATGGCAAGTGCCGCGCCGACTGCACAGGAGTCTCCACCTGCGGCGACGGAGCCCTCGATGCGCCCGAGGAGACCTGCGACGAAGGCGCGAGCAACGGCGAGTACGGCCATTGTCGTGGGGATTGCTCCGGCAGCTCGAGCTGCGGAGACGGCGTGATCGACCCCGCCGGAGAGGAGTGCGACGACGGCGCCTCCAATGGCACGTACGGCAAGTGCACCAGCCAATGCACCGCGCCCGCCTTTCCCTACGAGTCCGCGCCGGCAACCATCGACCCCACCTGGCCCGACAGCCCACCGGCGTGCGACGACCACGACTGGCTCGCAAAATACATGAACTACCGCCTTCGATTCCGCGGCGACGGCACCGCCGCCCATCCAGGGTTCATCTCGATTGGAATGGACGCTGGTCAGAGCATCCCGGCATCGCGCCGCGAGCCCGACACGAACTGCGCCGGACACTGGTCCATGACGGACTGCCCGCGACCCGACCTGCCCGACGCCAAGGGGCGCTACGCCTGGGGCGACGCCACGATCTGGCTGGGCATGTACCTCGAGGTCCTCGCCACGGAGTACGCGGTGTTCGAACGGCTCGGCTTGGACTCGTCACGAACCATCGAGGATCTGCGCCTTGCCCTGCATGCCCTCGACCGGGTCGACGGCGCGGCCGAGGCCGTGTTCGGCAAGCCAGCGGCCCTCGACGGGTTCTTCCTTCGCGACGACGTCCCGATGGACATGCACCTGCTCACGGGGGGCGGCTACCGATTCCCACGCAACGACGGCGTGTTGCTGGGATACGAGTGCATCAGCTCCACCTTCGCCTGCGGAACCCCCACGGTCGCCGATGGCTCCTTCACGAGCCAGGACCAGATGATCGGCCTCATCCACGGGCTCGCCCTCGTCAACAAGCTCGTCCCGGATTCCATCGCAGTCCAGGGAGTCGTCCTCCGTCAGCAGGCCCGCCAGCAGATCCACCGCATGGTCTCCCACCTGCGCGATCACTCCTGGCGCGTCACGGCCCCCGACGGCTCCCACCCTCCCGATGCGTGGGGCGGCAACGCGGCCGGCTTCAGCTGGCTGTTCGCCGGCGCCGCAAACGTCGTCTGCGGCAGTGACTTCGGCGTCTCCGACTACAACGACCTCATCAGCAACACCGTCGGCAAGACAGCGCTCCAGCTCCTGGAAACGGGCTGGGACACCACGATGAACTACAACCGGACGATGGCCCTTCGGCTGCTCGCCATCACTTACGACTGGGACGACGACAAATACGCGACGCGGGCCGTGGCAGACGGCAAGGACTCCTTCGTGATGGCCCGCGCGCTGCTCCACGACACCCAGTTGCCCGCGGGATTCTCCGCCTGGCGAGTCGAGGCCATCCTCGACTCCGCCCCCTGCAGCGGGCCCTGTTTCCATTCCACTGGATGCAGCGACCCTCCCGGCTGGGGCGCCGAACACCGCACTTCGAATCCCGGAGACCGCTTCGGCGGCCGACACTGGAGCGGCGAGTTCAACGGGCTCGACTACATGGCTATCCATAATCTGGCCTTCCTGCAAACCGGCTCCTTCGGAATGGCCGTCCCCGCTCCGCCTTCCTCGGGGTGCGATTCCTTCAGAACCCTCGACCAGATCCTGGCAGCCCCCGGAACACCGGGCGAGACCTACGATCCCGGTGACCCCTGCGCACGCGCAGACCTGACTCGAAGATTCTGCGGACGCTCGCTGGCGAGCTGGCTCGACGCCGCCTATCAGGGGAAGGCGTCGATTCGAACCGGCTCCCTGCTGTGGACCTGCTCGGGCTCCTCCCCCTGCCAGCTCGCTCCGTCGAGCGGCAGCGGGACCCAACTCGACGATCTCATCCTCGGCGGCGACGAGGGCGACACCCTCGAGGGCGGCGAAGGGAACGATTGCATCTACGGCGCCGGAGGCGATGATCACCTCTTCGGCGGAGCCGGCCACGACGAGCTGCACGGGGGCCCCGACGACGATACCCTCGACGGCGATCCGCTGCTGACCACCGGTATCGATCGGCTGTTCGGCGAAGACGGCAATGACACGCTCGCCGGTGGCCCCGGCGCGGATGAGCTCTTCGGCGGCGAAGGTAACGACCAACTGCAGGGCGGCGATGGGCACGACCTGGCCCAGGCTGGGCCCGGGAACGATCGATTCGAAGGCGGTCTGGGAGACGACACGGCCCAGGGCGGCGTCGGAGACGACGAGCTTGCCGGCAACGAGGGAGACGACACGTTCTGGTGCGGAGACGGTCGCGACAAGGCCAGGGGCGGCGCCGGTGATGATTGGGCTTGGGGAGAGGCGGACGACGATCTGCTCCTCGGGGAGGGCGGCTCGGACATGGTGTCGGGAGGCGACGGGACCGATCACCTGTGCGGAGGCGATTCCGACGATGTCCTCTGGGGAAACTGGGGCCCGGCGAAGTGCTGGGGAGGGACTGGGACCGATCAGGTCAACGGCTGCAACAACGGGAGCCTGTCGTCGGACGACTGCAGCACTCAAGCCTTCGACGCGTGGTAGCATACTTCCCGCCGCGGGCGCGAGGTCTGCTGCCTACCCGTGCGCAGGCGAAGGTTATGGGAGAATCGGTGACGAGAATACCTCTCCTTCACCCTGACCCGTTGTGGCGACCCGCTCCCTTCGAGGCTAGCGTGGCCCCATGCCGCCCCTCGCTCCGGTCCACCTGCGCGTCGCTCTCGCGGAGGACCTCCCCGCGCTGCCCGTCATCGAGCTCGCGGCTGGTGCCGTGTTCGATAAGGTCGGGATGGGTGTCGTCGCCGACGACCCTGTTCCGAGCGAAGACGACCTTCTCCCGCATGTCGAGGCGGGCCGCGTGTGGGTCGCAACGATCGATCACAGCGTCGTGGCCTACGCCCTGGCAGTGACTCTCGACGGCCACGCTCACCTCGAGCAGGTGAGCGTCGATCCGGAGCACGCCGGTCGGCGGATCGGGGCAGCGCTCGTCGAGGAGGTCGATCGCTGGGCCCAGGCGCGCGGCGATGACGTCCTCACCCTGACGACCTTCGCCGACGTTCCATGGAACGCCCCCTACTACTATCGTCTCGGATTCCGCCCCATCGACACGCTCGGGCCAGAGCTCGCCGCCGCACTCGACCACGAGAAGCGGCGCTTCCCGGGGTTCGCACGGCTGGCCATGGCGCGCCCCGTCCGAGGGCCGGTGCGGCGGTAGAGATGCTCCTTGCTTCGCACACGCCCCGCGCGATTGCCGTTGTCGTCCTGTGCAATGCCGCGCGTGGAGGAGAAAGGGGGACGCGGCAATCGTAGGGGGCCGGGCGCGTCCCGAAAGCCCCCAATGCCCTGAGGAATGATGCGCCAGGCGATGCATCACTCGTGTCCGAAGTCCGGGCGGTTGGACGGTTCATGTCGGAGCGGCTGCCTCGCACCGAAGGGCGCCGAAGCGGAAATCCTGCGCCGAGACGCGGGATCGAGGTGTTGCGCAGCGAACGCGTGCGGGGCGCGCATGAGGATGGTATCCATGAGCCTATCCGCGGAACGCATCAAATTGCCGCAGGCCGATCGATCGGAACGTCCCCCCATGAACGACAGCACATCTCTGCGCAAGACCCGCCCAACCCGTTCTCTCACCGTCGCGCTGGTGGCCTGCAGTCTGCTGCTGGTCGCTTCCTGCGCGAGCGGGGAGACGGTCGAGCAAAGCCTCGAACCGACCGCCAACGGCGGCTCGGCAGGACAGGCGGGGGCAGCGGGTGCAGCCAACAAGGGCGGGTCTGCGGGAGCCGCTGGCACGGCGGGCCAGGGCGGGTCTGCGGGAGCCGCTGGCACGGCAGGCCAGGGCGGTTCTGCGGGAGCCGCTGGCATGGCCGGTCTGGGTGGATCTGCAGGCGAGGCAGGATCGGGAGGGGTTCAGGGAACCGGCGGCGCCTCGAATCCCAATTGCCATCTCGTCATTAACGAAATCATGGTCGGCTCGTCGTCTTCGGCCTCCGACGAGTTCGTCGAGATATTCAATCCATGCTCGTCCGCTGTCGACCTGTCGGGCTGGAGTCTCGTCTATCGGTCGGCATCAGGCTCGAACGACATCAAGCTGGCCGACCTGTCCTCGCTCGCCATGGGTGCGCAGGGATACCTGGTCCTGGGGGGCTCTGCCTTTTCTGGCAATGCCGACCAGACCTTGGCCTCCGGTCTGGCTTCCGCAGGCGGGGGAGTGGCGCTGCACGACAGCACCAACGATACGGTGGACTCCATCGGATATGGGTCGGCCAACAACGGGCTGATCGAAGGGGGCGCCGCCCCCGAGGCCCCAGAGTATGATTCTTCGTTGGCCCGCACTCCCAACGGGAATGACACTGACAACAACGCCTCCGACTTCCAGGTCGATTCTTCTCCAACGCCGGGCAAGGCGAACTGACAGGGATCGGCGGTAGCGCGGCCGGGCTCGTACAGAGCCCCGTGTCCCTTGCGCGCGAGCAACTCGCACTTGGAGGAGGTGCCCCCCTCCTCCGGATTTGTGTTGCGCTTCTGCGCGATTCGGTCCGGGTGGGCGTCGAAGGAGAGCCTGGTCACGCCTTCGTGGACGGCGGTGTGGAAGGTGATTCCCCCGCGGAGGGGCGCAGGGACCAGTCGTTTGCCCGCAGAAGCCAACGGGACCCGCGACGCAGTCGGCGAAGTCAGTGCCGGCTTCGCAGGGCCAGTGCGGCCCAGCATCGCGGCCAGCTCCTAAAGCCCTCCTTGCCCAGCGTCTTCTCGTGGTAGAGGGGATTGTAGTCCTTCATCGGGTGCACGAAAGGCGGGAGCTGGTCTGGCATGCCCGAGCAGCCGTCGGTGCGCTGCGCCTTGCGAAGGATCTCGTCGCCGCGCGGATCGCGGAGGGCGGCGAGAGCGCGGAGCGACGACGAGACCTCGTCGGAGACGAGCCCATCGGGGGACGTGCCTGGGACCGCATTCGAAGCCGAGGCGAGCAGGAGATCCATGGTCTTGGGGGTTGCGGACTTCAGTTGGCTGGTCAGGCGGGCGAGGGCCCAGAATCTGTGCGCGTGACTGCACGAGTGTCCGGTGGCCACGTGCCGTGCGAGGTGCTCTGCGATCTCCACCTGTCCCTGCGTGGTGCCGATTCGGGACCAGGCCAGCGCCGCAATGTCCATGTCGGGGGATTCGGAGCACGACGCGTCTGGCTTGTCGTGAAGCGGGGCGATCAGCAGGGGCAGCAGCGAGGGCTCGCTCTTCGCGATGTCTCCCACGCAATCACCGAGCTCGAGCGTCAGTGTATCGCCCAACCTCGACTCCTTGCCGGCCCCCGTGGCGGAGACTGCGAATAGCACGAGGGAGGTTCGAGCGACCGTGTCGTTGGCCGGACCACAGCACTAGGCGATGGCTCCGTTGAGGTGGTGGAGGAATGCAGGGTTCCGCAGGACATCGCCCGCCTCCGATTCACCGCGTTCGGCCTTTGCGAGCAACTCTCGCATGAAGGCAGACGTGGCGGGCACCTTTGCGAGCACGTCGCTCGCGCTTGCGGCGAAGGATCTGTCCTTGATCAAGGTCGGCTGGTCGCCGGCGTCGAGCATGATCCACTGCCACTTGGCGCCATCGGCGGACACCGCCACGCCGTGTCCATCGGGGGCCACGACGAGCTGGTACGAAGCGTTCTTGCAGGTGTGGTATCCGGGGTTGGGAGGGCTCCACGAGGAGAGGCTGAGCTCTCGCTCGCCGCTGGGGCCTTTGAGCTGCAGGACGTGGTCACAGTTCGAGCTGATCGTGTGCGAGCCGGATTCGTAGGTGTTCCAGAGCACCGCCGCGGAGCTCCACAAGCGGTTGCCCGGGACCGCGACCGAGGGGCTGATGGGACCCTTCAAGGAACGCTTGCCGCAGCAGCAACCCGACATGGCAGCTGCGACGACGGCAAGAGCGAGTCCCTTCAGGACGCCACAGGCGAGTCTATTCATGTGGAACCGGAACCCCATTTCACCGTGGAACAGGCCATACGAGCATGCTTCGACCCGAGGCGCAAGGCAGCGTGCCAGTCGGCGGACCCCGACCCACGATCAGGTCTTCGACATGAGTGGCAATCTGTTCGAATGGGCAGGCACGGGACGGGAAGGGGTAAGCTGGCCCGACGTGAGGAGCATCGTCATGGTGGGAAGCTACGTGAGCTACGCCAGGAGCGGGGCGGAAGAGAACTCGACGTGGGCTCTTTGCCTTGGCTGGCGCCCGCGCCTATCCTTCCGCTCCCCTCAACCGGGAGGATGCCCATGGATTTCAAAGATGTCGTGATGCAGCGCTACGCCTGCCGTACCTTCACGTCGGAGACGATTCCCGAGAGCAAGATCGGCGAGTTGCTGGAGCTCATTCGCTGGACGGCTTCGGGACTGAACCTGCAGACCTGGCGCATCCGGGTGGTCCGGGATCCGGCGACCCGGCAGGCGATCGCCGAGGCGGCCTGGGGCCAGCAGCAGGTAGCCAGCTGCTCTCACCTCTTGGTGCTGTGCGCGGTGCACGACGTGCTGGGACAGACGGAGAAGCTGCAGAAGGCGCTCGTGGCCTCAGGGCTGTCGGAAGCGGAGAGTGCCCAGCGGGTTGGCTACGCGAGGCAACTGTGCGCGCAGATGCCGCCCCCGGCGCTGATCAAGTTCGCCGACCAGCAGGTTTTTCTGGCTCTTGGCAATGCCATCAACGGCGCCAAGTCCCTGGGCTTGGACTCCTGCCCCATGACTGGCTTCGACGCCGCGAAGGTTGCGACCCTCCTGGGCTTGCCCGATGGCATCGTCCCCACGGCCCTGTGCCCCCTGGGCTACGGCGCTGGCAGCCCGACCCCGCGGATTCGCTTCGACGCGGAAGACATCCTGATCTGACTCCCCACGCGTCGGGCGGTTCTCGCGCTCTTGCCGCCGACCCCCGCGAGCGGTCGGGTGGGCATGCAGAAGCCCTACCGGGCTTCTGGGGGATCATGCGAGACCGAAGAATGGACGCAACCGCCGTGGTCCGCTGTCCGATACTCCTCCATGTCCTCATGCACGGAACTCTTCGTCCACCTGGTCTGGAGAACACGTCTCAGCCGGGCCTGGATCACGCCCGAGATCAGCCACCTCCTGTCGCGCTACGTCGCGTGGAGAGCCAGGAGACTCGGCTGTGAGGTGCTCGCATTCGGCTCCGCTCCGGACCACGTTCACCTGGCGATTCGCCTGCATCCTGCGGTCTCCGTCGCTGCTGTCGCCAAGGACATCAAGGGCGCCAGCTCCCATCATCTGAACCACCACTGCGTTCATCCCGGCCATCCCCCCATGACCTGGCAGGCGGGCTACGGGGCCTTCACGTTCCGCAAGAACGAGATCCCGGTGGTCTCGAGATACATCGAGTCGCACGCGGATCGGCACGCGCGTCAAGCGGTCATCGAGAGCTGGGAGAGGGTGCCTGCGCCGGACCACGGTGCGGCATCCACGTCCGGCGAGTCGGTGGACACCCGCGACCCGTGAGGCCCGTCCCGCGCGCCGTCGCCCACAAACGAGATCCACGCCGTCCGGCAGGGCGTCGGCGGCAACCGAGCCCCGCCGATCGCGGTCGGCGTCGGGTTCATCACCCGATGGCTGGTGCGCTCGTCACCCCAGCTCGTCGGCCAGCTTCAGCGCATCGTCGAGCTGCACCCGCTTGTGCTTCAGGTTCTCGAGGTTCACCCGCGTCTCGGCCACCACCTCCGGCGGCGCCTTGTCCACGAAGTTCGGCGACGACAGCTTCTTTTCCGTCACGGCGATGTCCTTGTCGACCTTCTTGATCTCGCGCGCCACACGCTCCAGCTCGCGCTTGCCTTCCACCAGACCCTTGAGGCCCACCAGCACCTCCACCGGTCCGGCCACGCTCATCACGCTTCCCAGAGGACGCTCCGCGCCCGCAGGTTCCACCGTCGGATCGCCCTGCGTCTTGACCAGCGTGCGAATCCCCACGATCTGATTCTGCAACAGCGCGCGCACCTCCGCGCTCCCGCTGCGCAGCACCACCGGGATCTCCGCACCCGGATGCACCTCGTGCTCGGCACGGATCGTCCGCGCCGCCACGATCGCGTCCATCACAGTCTGCATGTCCCGCTCCGCCGCCACATCGAGTCGCCCGTCGGCCGCGGTCGGGTACTTCGCGAGTGACACCGTCGCCACCGAGCCTTCGGGCTTCGGCAGCCGGCTCCACAGCTCCTCGGTGATGAACGGGATGAAGGGGTGCAGCGCGCGCACCGCGGCCTCCATCACGTGCGCGAGCACCGCGCGCGTCTCGCTCTTGAGCACCTCGTCGGTGCCGTTGAACACCGGCTTGGTCAGCTCCAGATACCAGGAGCACAGCTCGTCCCAGAAGAAGTGGTACAGCGCCCCCGAGGCATCATCGAGACGGAACTCGTCGATGCCCTTGGTCGAGGCTTCCACCGCCTGCGCCAAGCGCGACAGTATCCAGCGGTTCGCAAGGTCCGTGGCGGGAGGAGGAGTCGCGGAGACCGTCACGCCCTCGAGGTACGTCATCGAGTAGCGCACGGCGTTCCAGATCTTGTTGCAGAAGTTGCGGTACCCCTCGATGCGCTTGGGCGCGAGCGCGATGCGCTTGGCCTGCGGCGAGTAGCTGCACAACGCCATGCGCACCGCATCGGCGCCGAAGGCCGGGAAGCCCGAGCCCATCTGCGCGACCGACGGGTACGCCTTGGTGAACCGCTTGTGCGCGTCGCCCGGAGGCGCGCCGGGCAGCGCCTTCTTCACCACGTCGTCGAACGACGCGCCGTAGATCAGGTCGAGCGGGTCGATGACGTTGCCCTTGACCTTGCTCATCTTGTCGCCGTTCTCGTCGACCACCAGACCGTGCAGCAGCACGCGGCGGAACGGCACCTCGCCCATGAAGTGCAGGCCCATCATCATCATGCGGGCAACCCAGAAGAACAGGATGTCGTAGCCGGTCTCCATGTCCGAGGCCGGGTAGAACTTCTTCAGGGTGTCGGTCTGCTCGGGCCAGCCGAGGGTCGAGAACGGCCACAGCGCGCTCGAGAACCAGGTGTCGAGCACGTCGTCGTCCTGGCGCACGTTCGCCGAGCCGCACTTGCAGCAGGCCTTGAGCTCCGCGTCGCGCGTGACGGTGACCTCGCCGCAGCCGTTGCAGTACCACGCCGGGATCTGGTGGCCCCACCAGAGCTGACGCGAGATGCACCAGTCCTGGATGTTCTCGAGGAAGTGGTCGTAGGTCTTCTTCCACTCCGCGGGGATGATCACGGTGCGGCCGTCGGCCACGGCGGCGAGCGCCGGCTCGGCCAGGGGCTGCATGCGCACGAACCACTGCGTCGAGATCATCGGCTCGACCACGGTCTCGCAGCGCTGACAGCGGGGCAGCGGCAGGGCGTGCGCCTCGCACCCGCGCACGAGCCCCAGCACCTCGAGCTCCTTCTTCACCGCCTTGCGCGCTTCCTTGACCGTCAATCCCTGGAACTTGCCGCCGTTCGCATTCACGCGGCCGTCGAGCTCGAAGATCGAGATCTCGTCCAGGTTGTGACGCTTGCCGGTCGCGAAGTCGTTGAAGTCGTGCGCCGGGGTGACCTTCACAGCGCCGGTGCCGAACTTCATGTCCACCAGGATCGAGTCGGTGATGATCGGGATCATCCGGTCCACGATCGGGTGCTTGAGCATCTTGCCGTGCAGGTGCTTGTAGCGGGGATCGTCGGGGTGCACGGCCAC
This sequence comes from uncultured Polyangiaceae bacterium, assembly GCA_964393505.1. GTDB lineage: Bacteria > Myxococcota_A > Polyangia > Polyangiales > Polyangiaceae > JACRCQ01. The sequence goes on along the minus strand of CAYMUE010000038.1, from coordinate 19,313 downwards.
GGCGGTGTCTCCGAGCATGGTCTCGACGCGCGTGGTGGCAACCACGATCTCGCCGCCGCCGTCGGCCTCCGCGATCGGATAGGCGAACTGGAACAGCTCGCCGGCGTGGCCTTCCTCGTTCTCGACCTCGAGATCGCTGAGCGCGGTGCGGCAGTCGCTGCACCAGTTGATGAGGCGCGTGGCGCGGTAGATCAGGCCCTCTTCGTAGAGGCGCACGAACGCCTCACGAACCGCGACCGACATGTCCGCGTCCATCGTGAACTTCAGGCGCGGCCAGTCCGCCGACGCTCCCATCACCCGCTGCTGCTCGGTGATGCGCCCGCCGCTCTGCGCCTTCCACTGCCACACGCGCTCGAGAAACGCCTTGCGTCCAAGGTCGTGCCGGGACTTGCCTTCGGAGCGCAGGATGCGTTCAACGACGGTCTGTGTCGCGATGCCAGCGTGGTCGATGCCCGGCTGGTAGAGCGTGTTGTAGCCCTGCATGCGCTTGTGGCGCAGCAGCACGTCCTCGATGGTCGTCATCAGGGCGTGGCCCATGTGCAGCGCGCCGGTGACGTTGGGCGGCGGCATGGGGATCACGTAGACGGGTCGGGGATCGGACGGGTCGGGCTCGGCGCGGAACGCGTGGTTCTGGATCCAGAAGTCGTACCAGCGGGGCTCGACGGACTGGGGCTCGTAGGCCTTGGGCATTTCTGTGGACATCGGGCGCACGATCTATCAGCGGCGAGGCGAACGGGCCAGCCGGATCGGAGAGGGGGAGTGGGCGGGTGCGGGAGGTCGGCGCTACTCAGCGGTAAGGCGCTGGATCTCTTCCTTGATCATGGTCTCGGCGAGGGCGGGGACGACCTCCCAGACCACGCGTTCGACGATCTCGTGGGAGAGCACGAGGACGCCTTCGACCTGATCCTTGGTGAGACCGAGGGCCGCGAGCTTCTTGCCGAGGTCGGCGTCGATGGCGCCGAGGGCGGCAGCCGCGGTCGCAGGCGCGGCGGGCGCAGGCGCAGGGCGTTGCGGGACGAGAGGGGCTGCGGGGCGGGTGACCGGGGAGGGAGCCGCGGGGCGCACGCCCGGGGGTGCTGCGGGGGTGACCTGGGGAGCTGCACGCGGGGGAAACTCGTGGGTGGCGCGCAGGTTGACCGTGGCCGGGGCCGGGGCCGGGGCGACGCGCACCGCGGCAGGAGCAGCGATGGGCGCGCGGATTCCGATGGCTGGGGCCGACGGTTGCGGGGGGCGCACCGGGGGAACCGCAGCGGGGCGCTGCGCCGCTGCGCCGGGTGCCGGAGTGCGCACGCCAGAGGGAGCGGAGAGCAGGGCGCGGACCTTGTCGATGAGCTGCTGGGTGTCGAAGGGCTTGTCGAGGTGGTCATCGACACGCGCCGCCTGCCCCTTGGCAGCGTCGTACGGGTGCAGCTTCGAGGAGAGCACCAGCACCGGCACGTTGGGCGTATCGCGCTTGATGGCCTGGCACAGGTCGTAACCCGACTTGCCCTCGAGGGTGGCGTCGGCGAGCACGATCGCGGGACGGTTCGCGCGCGCTGCGGCGACAGCCGCATCGGCGGTATCGGCGGTCACCACCTTGAAGTCCTCGCCGGCAAACGTCATCTCGAGGACCTTGCGCATGGTGACGCTGTCATCGACCGCGAGCAGGGTAACAGGCACGGGAAGGCCTCCTGGTGAAGGACGGGGGCCCGAGGGCGGGCTGGCCCGGAATATCAAGGCTGGTGAAACGGGCTGTCAACTTCCTGAGGCCGATGGCGTCGGATCGGTTGCGGGACCCACGGCCGGGGGCGATGCTATCGCCACAACGCGCATGGCAGCAACCCCCCCCGTGACCCCCCGCGACCGCAAGCTCCGACTCGACGCTGCCCTGCGGACGCAGCTCGGAGGGCTGCCCTGGCTGCGGGTGCGGCGCCTCATCGAGACCGGGAAGGTTCGAGTGAACGGGGTCACGGTCACGGACCCCGGCGCAACGGTGGTCCCGGGCCAACGGCTCGAGGTGGTGGAGAACGCTCCGCGGCCAAGCTCCGAGCAGCGCCTCGGCTCGGGCAGCATCGTGTTCGTCGACGAGCACATCGTGATCGTGCGCAAGCCGTCGGGGGTCAGCACCGTGCCGTTCGAGGAGGGCGAGCGGGGCACGCTGCACGAGCTGGTGCGCGCGTGGCTGAACCGCACGGCGCGCAGCCGCTCGGATCGCGCGACCGGAGATCTGGGGATCGTGCACCGGCTCGACAAGGAGACCTCCGGGCTGCTGGTGTTCACGCGCACGCTCGCGGCCAAGCGTCACCTGGCGCAGCAGTTCCGCGTGCACAGCATCGAGCGGTCGTACCTGGCGATAGCGCACGGATCGCTGCGGCGCAGGCAGACGTTCGAGTCGCGTCTGGTGCGCGATCGCGGCGACGGTCTGCGAGGCTCCACCGATCGCGACCGGGAAGGCCAGGAAGCGATCACGCACGTCGAGCCGCTCGAGCAACTGCGCGGCGCGACGCTGGTGCGGTGCACGCTGGAGACGGGGCGCACGCACCAGATCCGCATCCACCTGGGAGAAGCGGGGCACCCGCTGGTGGGAGAGCACGTCTACATCCGCGACTTCCACGGGCGTCTGCTCCCTGCGCCGCGGCTCATGCTGCACGCGGCGGTGCTCGGGTTCGAGCACCCGGGGCATGGGGGGTCGGTGCGCTTCGAGGAGCCGATGCCCGACGACATGCGCGAGGTGCTCGCCTCGCTGCGGGGTGAAGAAGCTCCATGAGCTACGCGGTGAAGGAGTGCTTCCGCACGCTGCAGGGAGAGGGAGCGCGGACCGGGAGGGTAGCCGTCTTCTGCAGGATGGCGGGGTGCAACCTGTGGTCGGGTCGCGAGCCGGATCGCGAGCGCAGCGCGTGCGCTTTCTGCGACACGGACTTTGTGGGCACGGACGGTCCGGGCGGGGGGACGTTCGAGACGGCGTCGGAGCTGGCAGCGCATGTGGCCGAGGTGTGGGGAGACACGGCGGCACCGCTGCGGGGGGTGCCCTACGTCGTCTTCACGGGAGGGGAGCCGTTGTTGCAGCTCGACGATGCGCTGGTCGAAGCGTGCCACGCGAAGGGGTTGGAGGTCGGGGTGGAGACGAACGGAACGCTGCGGTGCCCGGCCGGAGTGGACTGGATCTGCGTGAGCCCCAAGTCGCTCGAGGGGCTGGTGCAGCGCAGCGGCAGCGAGCTGAAGCTGGTGTACCCGCAGGCGTCGGTCGACCCGGTCGCGTTGGAGGGGCTGGAGTTCGAGCACTTCTTCGTGCAGCCGATGGACGGGCCGGACCGCGAGCGGAGCACTCGCGCGTGTGTGGAGCTGTGCCTTGCGCGGCCGCGTTGGCGGCTGAGCCTGCAGACTCACAAGCTGCTGGGAATCCCGTAGCCCGGCGTGCGGACCGCCTGATAGACTGGCACGCATGGTTGATCCGCTGCGTCTTCGGGCGTGGATGACGGCTGCGTTGGCAGCCTCGGCGCTGCAGTGCGGCACCGGCAGCGACGCGCCCAGGGCCCAGGTGGTCCTGATCGTGGACACCGACGCTCCGATCGCTTCCGAGGTGCAGGCGGACAAGTTCAAGTCCGACGCGTCGGTGGACACGCTGCGCGTCGAAGTGATGGGACAGGACGACGTGCCGGTAGCGCGAGGATCGCGGGACATCCCGGCGCCCGACGTCGCGAACTGGCCCATCTCGTTCGCGTTGGAGGGCAAGAGCGGAGCGAAACTGCTGCGCGTGCGCTTGCGGGCCTTCCGCGCCCGCGATGCGGAGTCATCGACAGGGGACGACGCCGGGGCGAAGGTGATGGTGCCGGTGGCGGGCTACACGATCGATCGGGTGATCGACGTGCCGCTTCCGGACAAGGGATCGTACGTGTTCCGGGTCGTGCTCGAGGCGCAGTGCCGGGGTGCGAGGCCGGACTTCGTGGCGCGCACGACGTGTGTGGGCGGGGAGCCGGGGAGCTTCAAGGACGGGTTGGAGGCGTTGCCGGTGGAGGCGGGGCACGACGTGTCGAAGCTGCCGCCGCGGCCTGCGCAGTGGGTCACCAGCTCGCCGAGCGATTGCCCGGAGCCGCGTTCCACCGAGGAGCGCGTGTGCATCCCGGGCGGCTTCTTCATGCTCGGCAATCGCCGCGTGGTCGGCTTCGGCCTGTTGCGGCGCAAGGACGCGACCCCCGCCCACCCCGTTCGCATGAAACCGTTCTGGATCGATCGCACGGAGATGACCGTGGGCGGGTACAAGAAGCTCCGGGAACAGTACCCGCAGCTCTCCGAAGAGCCGCTGTTGGCATCGTCGTTGGCATCGGACGAGCGGTGCACGGGGCCGACGGGGTTCGACGCTCTACCTCTCAACTGCATCACCTGGGATCAAGCGAACGACGCGTGCACGCGGCAAGGAGGGCGGCTGCCATCGGAGGCCGAGTGGGAGTTCGTGGCCTCGGGACGTGGCCAGGGGCTGCTGTTCCCCTGGGGGGATGAGCCGCCGCATTGCACCTCGCTCAACGCGGGTCACGCAGCGTCGCCGCTGGGGCTGCCGGCCTGCGGCAAGAAGGACGTCCTCGGCGCTGAGGACACGGTGGGACAGCACGCCGCCGATCGGATGCCGGATCCCTGGGGGCAAGGCACCGCGCCCTACGTGTTCGACCTGGGGGGATCGCTGTCGGAATGGATGAACGACCACTTCCGGGGCTACGACAAGGACGCCGCCTGCTGGGCGCGCAACGGCATGCTCGAGCATCCCGGCTGCCGGGTCGGGTCGGCGGCGCCCGAGCACTCGGTGCGCGGGGGCAACTGGGCCGATCCGATGGAGGTCTCCTACGCGGCCCTGCGCAACTCCAACCCGGACTCCAACTGGTCGCACCTGATCGGGTTCCGGTGTGTGTTCAAGCTCGACGGGCAGGACGATCCTCTGCAGGAGATCATCGCCGGCGGGGTCGATGCGGGGACGACGGAGCCGGAGCTCCCGCCTGGAGAACCGGAGCGCAACGAATGAATCGTTTCGCATCACGAACATTTGCGCTCCTCGGTGCGGCAGCGATCGCGCCGCTCTCCTGCTCCCAGGACGCACCCCCGGCGCGCGCCCAGTGGATCGTCCAGGTGCAGACCGATGCCCCGGTCCCCTCGGTCGCCGACCGCGTCACCATCGAGCTGCTCCATGCCGACGGCACCCTTGCCTGTCCGGCGTGCCGCCGCGACGCCGCGCTGCCCGGCGCGCATCAGCAGCCGGTCTCGTTCGGCGTCGAGGCCACCTCGGATGCGCTGTACCTGCGGACCCGCGCCTATCGCAACGATCACCTCTCGCCCGATACCGGACAGCCCGCCCCTGGACACACCATCGAGAGCGTCGTGAGATTGCCCCCGATCGGCGATCGGATCCTGACGGTCTACGCGGACCTCACCCTCGATTGCCTTGGCAGCGCCGCCGCGATCCCCGGCGCCACCGTCCCATCCGGCGGCGACTGGAGCTCGTGCGTCCACGGGACCATGCAGCCTCCTGCCGAAGCTTCCACCCAGCCTCCCGCCGCGGACTTCATTCCGGGCTCCAGCCCGTTGCTCGCAGGCATCCGACGCACGTGCGTCGCCCCGGCCGCCGATGCGGCCGACCGGATGGCGTGCGTGCCGGGCGGCGAGCTGTTCCTGGGGAGCGCCTTCGCACCCGCCCCCCACACCGACGTCAACGCCGCCCCCACTCCCGAGCGCCTCGTCGGCGTTCACTCGTTCCACATCGATCTGCACGAGGTCACCGTCGCTGAGTTCGAGAAGCACGCCCAGAACATCGTCTTCCCCGGCAGCGTTAGGGTGCCGACCTGCACCGAGGCGCAGCCCACGGCCGAGCCCAGAGTCAGGTTGTTCTGCCAAGACGAGGACTCCGACACGCTCGCGTTCTGTTCCCGCTCCGACGATCCCTCGGTCTCCAAGGACCTGCCGCTCAACTGCGTGAGCGCATACGTCGCCGCGGCCTTCTGCGCGGTCGCACGCAAGGGCAGGCTCCCCACCGAGGCGGAGTGGGAATACGCCGCCAGCAACGGCTCTTCGGAGACCCGCTTCCCCTGGGGCGACACGCGCCCCGACTGCTCCTACGCCGTGCTCGCTCGCGAGCCCGGGGACATCGTCAAGGCCACCGCCAGCGAGTGTCTCGCCGGCACGACCGAAGACGACGCGACCGCATCCAGCCTCGCTCCCGGCCCCGTCACCCAGCAGGATCGTACGGGGCTGCGCGATGCCACCGGCGCCTGGACCACCTCCACCGACCCCCCGTTCACGGCTCAGCCGCTCTTCGACTTTGGCGGCAGCCTCTCCGAGTGGACCTCGGACTTCTTCGAGAGCTACACCGCCGACACGTCGGCTTCGACGACGGACGGCGGGCTGCCCGAATCGGGCGCCGATGCGGAGCTCGAGGCAGGAGTCGCAGAGGCCGGCGCGTCCGATGCCGGCGCCGCGGTCTCCAAGGACACCTGCTGGGCCCCGGGCGAGGTGCTGCTGATCGACCGTCGGTGCCCCCAGCGCAAGCAGTCCAGGCTCGCGGTTCGGGGGGGCTCGTGGCTCGAGACCCTCGACGGCGCGTGGACCGCGAACCGCGCCAGCGGGCCGTTGCGACTGTCGAACTCGCCGCCCATGGGGATCGGGTTCCGGTGCGCGTGCGACTTCGACGCGAGCGGCGCCTGCTGCCTGAAGAACGACAAGAACGCCTGCTGCGAGCTCGATCTCGCGACGATGACGTGCTGCGCGGGCGGCGATTGCTGCGAGTGGGATCTGATCGCGGGACGCTGCAAGAGGTAGCCGAGGGCCCGCCCTGACGTCAGTTCGCGGGGCCTCGCTCTGCCTGGATCTCGAGCGATCCATCCCTGCCACGGCCCAGCCGGATCACGCCTCGTTCCACCAAGCCCCGCAGCACCAGCTCCGCGATCGGCGCTTCCACGAGCCGGGCGATCGCCCTGCGCATCGGACGCGCCCCGAGCGACGGGTCATAGCCCCCCTGGTCGAGCAGCGACTCGATCGCGTCGTCGTCGAACTCGACCGCGATCCCCTTGGCCTTCTGCAGCTGTCGGGACAGTGCGGCGAGCAGCCTGCGCGCCACCTCGCGGACGTCGGCCCGGGTCAGCGGTGCGAACGGGATCACCTCGTCGATGCGGTTGTACAGCTCCGGAGGCAGCGCATCGCGCGCCGCCTGCACTACCGCGTCCTCCACGTCGCGGGCTTTCGAAGACGACCCGCGGTTCGAGAACCCGATGCTCCGCGCACGCGCGGCTTCTGCAGCCTCCGCCGAGCCCAGGTTCGAGGTCATCACGATCACCGTGTTGGTCAGGTCCACCGTGCGGCCCCGCCCGTCGGTCATGCGCCCCTCGTCGAGCACCTGCAGGAACGCCTCGAGCACGTCGCGGTGCGCCTTCTCGATCTCGTCGAGCAGGATCACCTGGTAGGGCCGGCGACGCACTGCCTCGGTGAGCTGCCCTCCCGCCTCGTGACCCACATAGCCGGGGGGGGCGCCGATCAACCGCGCCAGGGCGTGAGGCTCCGCGAACTCCGAAAGGTCGAGACGCGTCATCGCGTCGGCCGAGTGGAACAGCGCCTCGGCGATCGCCTTCGCCGTCTCGGTCTTGCCCACGCCGGTCGGACCCAGCAGCAGGAACGACCCGATGGGCCGCCGACCGCGCAGGCCGGCCGCGTTGCGACGCAGGATGTGGGCGATCCGCTCGAGCGCCGCATCGTGTCCGACCACGCGCTCCCCCAGCAGCTTCGCCAGGGAGAGCATTCGCTCCCCATCGGTCTCGAGCAGACGCTCCACCGGCATGTCCGCGATCTCGGCGATCACCTCCGCCACCGATTCGGTGGCGAGGGCCGTGCGACCGCGGCGGCGCGCACGCGCGCACGCGAGATCGAGGACCGAGAGGGCCTTGTCCGGCAACGCACGCCCGGGCAGGTAGCGGATCGACCACGCCACCGCAGCGTCGATCGCGTCACGGCCGATCTCGAGATCGTGATGGTGGGCAAGGGAGGTGCTGGACGCTTCGATCATGCTGACCGCGCGATCGCGCGACGGCTCCTCGATGTCGATGGGGGAGAAGCAGCTCGCCAGCGACGGGTCGGACTCGATGGCGCGACGGTACTCCTCGGGGGTGGCGGTGGCGATCACCGGCACCTCGCCGTTCGCGAGTGCGATCCGGAACTCCCCGCCCAGCTCGATTGCGCCGTCCCCGGCCAACAGCTGGTGGATGTCGTCGAGCACGACCACCACGCGGCCGGCCGCCTCGCGCACCTCCTTGACCAGGGTCGTGAAGCGATCGCCCATGCCGCTGCGCACCGCGGCGGCCACCTTGGCGACGGGGAGCTCCACGATGATGCGATCGTCGAGCGAGCGTACGTCGCGAGCAGCGGCGATTCGGGCGGCCAGGCCGCGGACCACGCTCGAGCGACCGACGCCCAGGGGCCCGATGAGGCACGGGTTGTTGGCGCGGCGCTTGGCGAGCACGTCGAGGGCGCGATCGATCTCCACCTCGCGTTCGACGGTGGGCTCGAGCTCGCCGCGAGCGGCGGCGAGGGTGAGGTTGGTGCCGATGGCGCACAGCGCAGGGAATGAGCGCGGATCGAGCACCCATCGCGAGGCGTCGCGGGGGCCGACGTGGGGCGTGGAGGCGCCGCGCGGCGTCTTGCGGCGAGGCGCCGTGCGCTTGGGAGCGGTGTCCTCATCGGCGCTCGCCGGCATCGGCGCTGCCACCGTCGGTGGTTCCGCCGGACGTGCCTGCGGTGCGGGCGCGGGGGCTTCGATCGCGGCCTCGGGCTCCTGCGGCACGGCAGGTGCGGGGCGACGGCTGGGAGGCGGAGGGGGGAACAGGGGGACCACGACGGCCGCGTGGTGGATGCGGGAAGGAGAGCGCTGGGCGGGTGCGGTAGCGACGGCCGACGAGCTCTGTCGCACCTCGTGGGTCGCGACGCGTCTCGGCTCGATCATCCCCGCGGCGTGCTGGATCGCGGCGTTCCGAAGCCTCGCGACGTCGATCCCCGCATCACCGAGGGCCTTGAACGCGCCGGACTTCCGCTGCGAAAGCATGGCGATCAGGAGATGGATCGCGAGGGGCTCCGGGGCCTTGTAGGATCGCGCGACGTCCTGGGCGCGACGGGTCGCATTGCCGATCGGATCGCGTTCGGTCTCGGTGGAGGCCCGCGCCATCCGGCCGAGCGTGTCCGCGTCGAGCTTGCGCTCCCGCAGGAGCTCAGCGGCCGGGCTCACGCGGAACGCGATCGCAGCGAGCAGGTGGGCCGTGGTGAGCGTCTCCCTGCGTGCGACGGCCATTTCCTCGGCCAGCTTGCGAAGCGTGACCAACTCTCTGTCGGGGGGGGCCGCTACGGTCATGATCTGCTGGTTTTTCGCAAGCATTTCCTGGGCGGGCCAACTTTCGTCCCCCCTCGCGGCAGGCCCGTCGCCGGGGCCCCGGCCCGAGCCCCTCGGCTGCGCGCCTCCAGCTCCCGCAAGGCCGTGATTTCCCACCCCGCCGGTGATAACCCACCCCCATGCGCAAGATCCTCGTCACCGGTGCCTCCGGCTTCCTCGGCTCCCGCCTCGTGCGCCGTCTGGTCGAGCGCAACCTCCCGATCAAGCTCCTGGTCCGCCCGGGCAGCTCCCTGGCCGCGATCGACGGCGTCGCCCCCTCGGCCTGCGAGGTGGTCCGCGGCGACATCACCATCGAGAACGACGTCTTCCGCGCCCTGGCCGGCTGCGACAGGCTCTTGCACGTGGCGGCCGTGTACAAGATGTGGGCCCGCGATCGTCGCGAGATCCTCGAGGCCGCCATCCAGGGTACCCAGGCCACGCTGTCCGCTGCGCGCAAGCGCGGCATCCGTCGCACCGTCGTCACCTCAAGCGTCGCCGCGATCGGAGTCTCCGATCGGCCCGAGCCTCTCGACGAGACCTCCGAATGGACGCTGCACGACTCCGAGACGTACATCGTGGCGAAGCGCCGGGCCGAGGAGCTCGCGATGCGGTTCCACGAGGACGGGCTGCCGTTGATCGTGGTGAACCCCACGGGGATCTACGGTCCGGGGGATTGGAAGCCGACGCCTTCGGGCGATTCGATCCTCGCGTATCTCCGGTGGCGGTGGCCCGTCGGGTTTCCCACGTCCGCGGGCGGGCTGAACGTGGTGGATGTCGACGATGTGGCCGAGGGACACGTGCTCGCGCTGGAGCGTGGGCGCCCCGGGGAGCGCTACATCCTGGGGGGCGAGAACCTGACCTTCGAGCAGATCTACACCCTGCTCTCGGAGCTGACGGGGTTGCGAGGACCGGGCCGTCCGAGCTCGCGATCAACGGCGATGTGGATGGGGCGCGCGCTGGAAGCCTCGGCGCGGCTCACGGGCAAGGAGCCTCCGCTGACCTACCGGCTCGCGCGGGACTTCGTGGATCGCTACGCGTGGGTGAGCAGCGCAAAGGCGGAGCGGGAGCTCGGATACACCCATCGTCCGGCCCGTTCCACCCTGCTGCGCTCGGTGAAGTGGTACGTGCAACGAGGCTACCTCGAGCCGCACCTGCTGCGGCGTCTGCGCCTCGATCTCGCGACGGGCTGAGCCGATCGTCGATCCTTTTGCCCCGAGGCGATGCGGCTGGTATGCGTCGCCCGTGCGTGATCCCTCTGCTCCTGCCCGATTGCGTCCCGCGTGGGCGGCCCTCGCGGGCGAGCTTCTGCTCGGCTCGCTGATCGCCAGCGCGGCCTGGGCGTCGTTCATCGCGGTGCGCCCCGGGCATGGTGCCGGCACGGCCCCCACGTGGCTCGCCTCCGCGGGCCTTGCCCTGCCCGCCTTCGCACTGCTCGTCGCGCTGATCCGCGTCGCGGGCGCGAGCCTCGAGGCGGTGCAGCCCGAGCCGGAAGCCAGGCGCGTCACCCTCTCGGTCCTCGCGCTCACCAGCCTGCTGTGCGCGGCCGGCCTGCGCGTCTTCGCCTCGGTGCTCTACTCCACCACCCACCACCGGGGGCTCGGCGGGGCCACCTTCGGAATCCTCGGCGCCGTGGCGGTCCTCGGCGCGTGGCTCGTCGTCTGGCGCCTCTCCTCGCTCGTGCGCAAGCCCCTGTCCCGCCCTGTTGTAGGGTGGGTGATCGTGGGCATGAGCGCCGCGTGCGTGCTCCTGCTGACCCGCGGCGCCCTGCGGGGCACGCCCGAGGCCGCCGCTTCCCCGGTCGCCGTGGGCGCTTGGGATGCCCTGCTGGGGCTGACCCTCGCGGGTTTCGCCTCCCGTCTGCGCATCGCGAGGCCCTGGGATCGCCTCGCCACCCCCGCCTCCGCCGGCCTGTTCGCCGTCGTCGTCTCTCTGGCAATGTTCGTCGCCCCCGGCGTCGCTTCTGCCGGCCCCTCCGCGCAGGCCCCGTGGCTGCGCGCCGCGCTGCGCATGCTCGGTCGTTCGGCACCCGAAACATCACCAGCCGCCTCCGACTCGGCGTCGGGCTCCGCGGTCGCTCCGCCGGGATCCGCCCACGCGCGCCCCAGCGAGACCGATGACGATCCGGCGTCGGCGCCGCGGCCCAAGGGCAAGCCGGACATCGTGCTGGTCTCCCTCGACTCGGTGCGCGCGGATCACAGCAGCTCCTACGCCTACTCGCGATCGACCACGCCGAAGCTCGACGCGCTGGCCTCGCAGGCGGCGGTGTTCGAGCGGGCGTTTGCGGCGGGGCCGGAGACGCGCAGCGCGATCACGCCGCTTCTGACCGGGACCTGGCTCGAGCACGTTGCGCACGACGAGCGTCCGTGGCCCACGATCCTCGACACGGAGGACACGCTGGCCGAGCGGTTGCAGAAGGCGGGCTATGCGACCGGAGCGGTGAGCTCGTTCCAGTGGATCTCGAAGGAGCGGGGCTTCGCGCAGGGCATGGACGTGTTCGACGAGAGCCCGTTCCGCAAGGTGCACGTGGAGAAGTGGTCGAGCTCGGCGCACGCGGTGGCACAGGCGATCCGGGCCTACGACGAGCTGGCCTCCAAGGATCGTCCGGTGTTCCTGTGGGTGCACCTGTTCGACGCCCATCAGAAGTACCTGGAGCACGCGGGACACGACTTCGGCGCGACGCCGATGGATCGGTACGACGGCGAGATCGCGTTCCAGGATGCGCAGCTCGGGCGGTTGATCGAGCACGTGCAGAAGGCCGGGCGCGCGGAGAAGACGGTGTGGATTGTCCACGGCACGCATGGCGAGGCGTTCGGGGAGCATGACCTGCAGGGGCATCCGCCCGCGGGGTTCGACGAGATCGTTCGGGTGCCGATGATTGTGCGTCTGCCCTGGGCTGCGGCGCGCAGGGTGCCGGACACGGTCGGCACGGTGGATATCGTGCCGACGGTGCTCGATCTCGCGGGCGTGAAGGACACCGGGCTTCCGGGGCAGACGATGGTGGAGCTTGCCGACGGATCGCCGCCCTCGGGCGAGGCGGTATCGGGCGTGCTGGTCTCCTACGCGGGCATCCCCGGCGCCAAGGAGCAGATGCGCGCCTGGGTCATGGCGCCGCTCAAGCTCGTGGTGACCACCAAGGGGGGCGTCAAGCAGGTCGCCCTCTTCGACTTCGCACGCGACCCCGCCGAGAAGGACGACCTGGCGTCGAGCCGCACCGAGGACGTCAAGCGCCTCGAAGAAGCGATGGACGCGTTCATCGCCCGCGCCGCTGCGGCTCGTCACTGACGCGCAAGGGAAGGGTTCTCACGGCAGGGCTGTTGGGGGATCGATGGCTCCCCCAGCCGCGAGCGTTGGTTGACCCGACTGCCTCCAGTGGCTATCCCGTCGGGAGTCACGAAACGACACGACCAGACGAAACCGAGGTCAGACCATGTTTCCCCAGATGAATGACTACCCGGTCGGCGTCCGGGATGTTCGAATCGAGCACAGCGCCGAGTCCACCGCCGCGTTCCTCCGAAAGGTCTACACCTACTTCACGCTGAGCGTGGTGGCGGCGGCCGCGGGTGCCTTCGCCTCGCTGTACCTGGGCGCCGACACCTCGCGCGCCATGATCACCCTGCGCGACGGCGCTTCCGTCGCGGTCCCCCCGCTGGTCAGCTTCTTCGCCCGCCACTGGATCATCGGCGGGCTGCTGTTCCTGGGATCGGTCATGGGCGCCTCGTTCGTGCGCCAGCGCCCCGGCGTGAACGTGATGGCCCTGCTCGGCATGGGGTTCGTCTCGGGGCTGGTGGCGGCGCCGGCGATCTGGTTCACGCAGTTGATGGCGACCACGGGACAGACCCTGACGACGTCTCCGGTGCGCGACGCGTTCCTGCTGGCGGTGACCGGGTTCGTGGGGCTGACCGGCTACGCGATGGTATCGCGACGCGACTTCTCGTTCCTGCGCGGGTTCTTGTCGATGGGGCTCTGGGTCGTGCTCGGAGCGATGATCCTCGGGTGGTTCGTGCAGTCGTCGGCCCTGTCGCTGGCCGTGGCGAGCGCTGGCGTGCTGCTCTTCGGCGGCTTCATCCTCTACGACACCTGGCGCATCGTTCACCGCCCCGAGGAGCGCGGCGATGCCGTCGGCGTCGCCATCTCGATCTACCTGAGCTTCCTCAACCTGTTCCTGTTCCTGCTCTCGATCTTCCGCGGCGGCTCTCGCGACGCCTGATTGTCGTCGAGGCTCTCTACTCGCGCGCAGCCGGTTGGGTTATGACCGGCTCGCGCGGAGCGAGCGTTTCCCCCTCCGCCCGGAGCAGCCATGAGCACGATACTCGACGACTACGAGCAGGCGGTGGCGGGGGCGATCATCGCGATCGACACGGTGTGGGGAGGCGACGTCAACTGCCGCAGCGGCATGGGCCGCGTCATCGCGGACAGCTACTTCTCCGGCAAGGACCTTCCGGACTGCTACCAGGGACCGCAGGCCGATTCCCTGCGCAAGAGCGGCGGCGTGTCCGCCCGCGAGCCCGACCGCGATACCGTCCGCGCCTACCTCGCCAAGACCCGCCCGGCAGAGCACATCGACCGCATGGTCGCCCAGGCGAACGGCTTCGAGCCCATGCGCAGGGCGCTGGTGCAGGGCCTGGCCGACACGATGCGCGTGCAGCTCGACCTCGCGCTCGAGCGCTTGGGCGATGGACCGGCGGTGGACTACGACCGCTGCGTGATCGCCTCGACCGGCACGACGGCCAAGGAAGCGGACACGAAGAACGAGCTCGAGCAGGTGCGTCATCTGCTCGGGGAGATCGGCGAGAAGGTGCCGTCGGGCAGCGAGGGGCTCCTGGAGGCGATCGACGCGTGGCGCGGGCGCACGTGGGTCGGGCACGAGGGGATTGACCGGGCGAACCAGCGGGTGATTGCGGAGCTGGAGGCGCTGGTCGAGAAGAACTTCCTGCCCCATGTTCCCCGGGAGCTGCACGGGGTGCCGCGGTCCAACGTGCGTTTCCTCACGATCCAGGAGGCGTGGTTCTCGGGGTCGATGAACTACATCGGTCGTGCGCGCAAGGCGGACGGCACTCCGGAGTACGAGGCGGAGTACGAGATCAACGCGCGGATCCAGAAGTCGCAGGCGGAGTTCTCCCACCTGGTGGCGCACGAGGTGGTGCCCGGGCACGTGACGACGTTCGCGTACCTGCAGCACTTGCATCACATCGGCAGGCTCGGCTTCGAGGCGACGATCCTCACGATGAACACGCGTCACTCGACGCTGTTCGAGGGGGTTGCGAACGCGGGGCTGATGCTCGCGCACGGCGTGATCGCGCCCGATCAGCTCCCCAGCCCCGAGCTGCGTCTCGGCATGCTGCTCTCACAGCTCGAGGACATCGCCAAGAACAACGCGTCGTTCTACACGTACGCGACCGGCATGCCCGCCGACGAGATCAAGCGCCGGCTGCGTCGCGACTGCCTGTCCACGCAAGAGCGCGCCGACAAGCTCACCGACTCCTGGGCGAAGCACCCGCTGATGGGCCGCGCCTACATGCCCTCGTACCTCTTCGGCACCGGCCTCGTGCTCGACCTGCTGCGCAAGCACGGTCCGGCGAAGCTCGTCCCGGTGCTCTACGGCACCCGCGGTCTGTGCGACTGCGTGACCATCCACCAGCTCCTCGCCTGAGCCTGCCCCCCCTCCCCCGCTGGTCCGCGCCGTGCAACGCGTCGTCGGACATGTACCGTCCCGAGCCTGCGCTGACCCGACGCCTCGGAAATTCCCCGATCAGCACGACATCCGGCCGGCATGGAGCGGATCCTTCGCGATCCAGAGGCTGGATCCTTTCCGATCCATCCACCCCCCCGCCGCAAACGCGCCGGAGGGACTGTCAACCGCTCGCGAAGTGCTATTCTGAGGCCATGCTGCCCGCACGCCGCTCCCCCGCCTCGAACCCTCACCGTCCCCTGCTGACCCTCCTGCGCGACTCCAGAGGCGCCAACCTCGTCGAGTACATCATCCTCGTCGGAGTGATCGCCCTCATCGCCCTCGCGGGGTTCAGGTTCTTCGGCAAGACGGTGGACAACAAGGTCCAGGAGCAGGGCAACAAGGTCAACCAGATCGGCAACTGACCCGTCAGGAGTGACTCATGATCGACCCTATCGCCGGTGCCGGTGGCTGGAAGTCGTTGTTCGGATCACGAAGGACCATCCTGCTCGCGATCGCATCCCTCGGGATGCTCGCCGCGGCGGGTGCCTGTGGCACGGCCGACTCCGGGAGCACCGGGGGAGGCGGGGACTCTTCGGGGAAGGTCTCAGCGGAGCTCTTGCTGGCCGACGGCAAGCTCACGCTGCTCGCGATTCGCAGCGCGGACGCGAACATCCCGCCGACCCCCGAGCCCGCGGAGGACCAGGCCTCGCTCGCGTGGGAGTTCGTGGGTGATGACGGCACCGCGCTCGCGTCGGGCCACATCACCGAGCCGCGTCAGGCCGAGAGCGACTTCAACGAGTCCGGCACCGCGGACCCGTGGGTGGGCACCGCGCCCGCCGTGATCGTGCGTCTGCTCATTCCCTCCGCGGGGGGAACGCTCCGGCTTCTGAACACCTCGACGACCTCCCAGCCGCTGCAGCCGCAGGGCGTCGGCGACGGCGACGAGATCGACAGCGTGCCGATTCCGGCTCCGGGTGCTGGAGGCGGCGAAGCCACCGGCTGCAACGGGGGCACCGACCCGCAGACCAACGGTCCTGGCGTCGAAGACGTCGGCGGCGTGGACGGTCTCGTGAAGATCGTCGACAACGGCTCCTGCCCCGGCAACGTCAACATCCTGATCCTCAGCGAGGGCTACACGCAGGCCGAGATGGGCCAGTTCATCACGGCCGCCAAGAGCATGGCCTCCTCGATGCTGAACATCACCGGCTTCAAGGAGTACAAGGACCGGTTCAACGTCTGGGCCCTGCAGGTCCCCTCGACCGACTCGGGCATCACCGACCCGCAGAACAAGATCAAGAAGAACACGGCGTTCAACACGTCGTTCGGCAACGACAACCCGACACCGCGACGCTGCGTGATCCCGCAGGGCGGTGTCAGCTCGCAGGTCCAGAAGCTGCGCACGGCGGCAGAAAAGGCCTCCAAGGCGAACATCACGGCGATGCTGATCAACATCACCGAGCACGCCGGCTGCGCGATCCCGTCGGAGCGTCTGGTGACCGTGGCCTCGAACAGCCTGGCCCCCTCGGTGTTCGCGCACGAGCTCGGCCACTCGCTCTACAACCTGCGCGACGAGTACACCGAGGGCACGTGCAACATGGCGCGCGCCGGGGGCGGCCCGAACACCACCAAGAACGCCTCCAACCCTCCCTGGAAGAGCATCGTCAACTCGGCGGTGGAAGGCGCCGAGTACTGCGAGACCGGCGTGTACCGGCCCGAGCAGAACTGCCTGATGCGGAGCCTCAACACGCCCTTCTGCAAGGTGTGCACGAACGTGGCCGGCAAGTTCTTCGCCGGCCGCGAGTCCTGCGAGGCCGCTCCGCCCCCGAGCTGTTTCCAGGGCGGCGTCGAGTGCACCGGTGGCACCGTGTGCTCCTGGAACGGCAAGGATGACGGCTACTGCTGCAAGCAGCCGTTCAAGGGCTCCGAGACCTGCACCACCGACGCCGAATGCGGCTCCGGCAAGATCTGCGGCTTCGGCGGCCCTCCCGACAACTTCTTCTGGTGCGTGGAAAAAGACTCGCCCCCCTGCGCCAAGTAGCGCCCCCCCCCCCCTCACTCCCACGAGACGAGGTACCCCGCCTCGTCGCCCACCACCTCGCGCTCCACCCACTTGCCTCCGAGGCCGAGCTCCTTGCACGCGAGCTCGAAGTGGCACATCGCGATCCCCATGTCCACGCGCTGCAGATCGTGGGTCCCGAACAGCTTCATGTTGCGTTCGGCGTAGCCCGGCGTGCGCTGGAGCAGGAAGTCGAAGCGGCTGCCGCGACGCACCACGCGCCACGGTTGCCGGTTCGAGGCCGACGGGGCGCGTCGCACCATCTCGAGCGGTTCGGCGTGGGCTCCGGCCTGCTCCTTGGACAGCGGCTTGCCCGGGGTCTCGTCGAAGAAGAGCTGCTCCCACGGCATCCGGTTGTCCCCCTCGGCGTTCCACCGGATGATTCGATCGAAGAAGTTTCGCTTCTCCCTGGGGATCCCCACGGAGACCACCGCGGGCATCTCGTCATCGCCCGGCTGCAGCGCCTGCGCAAAGCGGCTGCGCGTGAACGTCCCTCCGAGCCAGCAGGTGCCCAGTCCCAGCAGGGTCGCCTCCAGAATGTCGAGCTCCATCAGGTAGCCGAAGTCCTCCAGGCTCCGCCGCCCCTTCGGAACCGCACCCAGGATGAAACCCGTCGGGTTGCGAACGAATCCGTAGGTCCCGAAGCTCTTCACCGCCTTCGCGTCGTCCTCCGTCGCCGCGAGCAGCAGGAACCGCCCCACGGAGCCGAAGGGACCCTGCGTGTGGCGCGCGATCGCCTGCTCGAGACGCCCGCGCGCGGCGGCGTCGATGGGCGTCTTCTCGCACGTGCGGCAAGAGTACCTGCGCCGCATCGCGTCGGTGTAGGGTCTCGTGGAAGCGTCGAGCGCGGGTGCGTCTTCGAGAGTGTCGGCCATGGGCGAGGTCGTACCACGTGCGGGCGTCGCGAGCCTCCCGCCGAAGCGCGCCTGCGGCCACAACATGCGCGCCTGCGCGATGGGCGCGACCCGCGCGATGGGCGCTTCAGTGTCGGTGGCGCCGAAATGGGCTGACGGCGCGTGGCGCCGACATTTCACAGAACGTGCAACGAATCACGGGCGGGGATTCCAAGCACGGCTCGAGTGCCAGTCCCAGCATCGAGGATGTCTCTCGAACGGGAATCAAACTGCCTTCCAGTGGCTCAAGCCGGGTCCGAGTGGGCTGGTGACATGCGGTCTTGCCGGGTGCAAGATCGCTGGACGGGGACGCCACGTGCAGCGCGCCCTCGCACTGCGGGCAGCCCGCGGCGATCGTCGCCCGCTGCAGCTGCCGATCGATCTCGACGAGCTGCGACCAGAAGTTGGATTCCGTCACGACGTTGGCGTACATCAGAGCTCCTTTCGTGGTCTCTCAACTCCGAAAGGAGCCCTCTTGGGGAACTTCGAGCAAATTTTCTGAGGGGGCGTTCTACTTTGTCCCTCGCCGTCCGCGTCGCTCACGGCCGGTTCGTCCATCAGCTTGAGCGCGCGTGCTCACCGAGACGATCGCCGACGTGCGAGCGTTCGTCGAGGCGCCGCTCGCGGCTGCCGCGAATGGCCCCCCAGCGCCTGGGACGTGGCGAGCGGGCGGGGCGTGGAGGTGAGGTCAGTCGTCGCCCTCCTCCTCGAGTGCGGCATCGCTTGGAAGTTGGCTTCCCACGAGCGATTCCAGAGCGTCTAACGCCCGCGAGATCACGGTGCCGTAGCTCGCCCCCATGGTCGCCATCTGCTCGTCGGTTGCCACACCTGCCGACTCCAAGGTCGCGATCTGCGCGGTAAACGATTCATCCCACTTGTCATCGACGTGTTCGAGCCCGTTGCGAAGGAAGAGCAGGGTGTCCGCTCCTGCCACCAGCGACATCGAGCCGGCCCGCAGGGACGCGAGGCACGAAAGCATTCGTTGCAGGTGGCGCCTGTCGGCCGAGGTCATCGCAGCCTCCCAGGAATGACGGTGACGACCCGTTCGCCCTCGGTGATCACCGTGACCCCGCTGACTGCGTCGAAGAAGCGGAACCGTCCGACGATCGGGTCGGGCGAGCGCACGCCCGTCTGGATAGCGTTCTCGATCACCGACGGCATGAGCCCGCGGTTCTGCATCTGGTCGAGCGCGTGACCGCCAAACGTTCGCCCTCCGATGACGGCATCGGCATTTCGAAGGGGTTGGTACGGCGCGTTCGCGAGCGGAGCGCCGCGCGATCCTAGGAAGCCGGTCGCCTCTCGTTCGGCAGCCCCCACGCCCCTTGC
>CAYMUE010000037.1:18027-45960 GCA_964393505.1 uncultured Polyangiaceae bacterium | reverse complement strand
GAACAAGGGAGGAACCAGCACGGCGTACATGGCGAACAGCTCGACCGTGGCCTCCACGATGGTGGACATCTTCAACGAGATCCGCGCGAACGGCGCGTGCAAGTTCCAGATCCCGGCGCCGCAGCCTGGCAAGACGCTCAACTACGACGCGGTGAATGTGTCGTACACCGAACTTGGCACCAACGAGATCGTGACGGTGAAGTACGTGGAGAGCGTGGGTGAGTGCGATCCCAAGGAGGGGGGCTGGTACTACGACGACCCGACGAAGCAGAGCCCGACCAAGATCCTGCTGTGCCCAGCGACCTGCGAGCAGGTCAAGCTCAGCGAGGAGGGCGTCGAGATCCTCCTGGGCTGCAAGACCATCCCGAAGTAGCCCGCGCCTAACGGACCACCCGCGTCGATTGTCGTGGCCCAGAGCTGCGGCAGGAGTAGCGTGCAGCCCGCGAAAGGACGCTCGACCCAGATGATCCGTTCCCTGTCGATCCCCAGCCTGCTCCCCCTCGCGCTCCTGTTGTCCTCGGTCTCGTCGTGCTCGCAGTCGACCGCCATGCCAGGCACCGGGCTTGGTACCTTCGCGATCACCGCGACGCGCACCGCGGACACGTGCGGCAGCGGAATCGCCTCGGAGGCGTCCTGGAAGTTCGACATCGAGCTCTCGGTTGACGATTCGCAGCTCTACTGGCGCCAGGACGATGCGACGGTGTCGGCGTATCTGAACACGTCGAACGAGGCGACGTTCGAGGGGAGCACGACATCGACACTGGAGCCGGATGCGGGGGCAGCGGCGTGCGTTGTCACGAGGACGGATTCGACGCAGATCAAGCTCGACGCGAAGACCGAAACCAAGTCCGTGAGCGGCACGATCTCGTTCTCCTACGCGGCGGAGCCGGGGCGCGATTGCTCCAGGCAGCTCGCGTCGGCGGGCGGAATGTTCGCCGCTCTCCCGTGTGCGCTCACCTACTCGTTCACCGGTGTGCGCACCAAGGCCCCCTGAGCCTGCGCCTTCCGGCCCCGAGGCCAGCCAGCCCCCGAGTAGGCCTTGCAGCTACCTCCGCGGCCAGCCGACGATCATGACCACTGCGATGGCGTTGTCGGGCTCTCCGCCGCGACTGCCTTGTACGACACCGATCCCGACGAATCGCGCTGCGGGATCGAGCGCGGATTCGAAGGTCAGGGCATCGTCGAGCGACGAGACGCTGGTGATGAACGACTCCGCCTTGCCGAGCTTCCGCCACGCCGGGTGGCCCCCCTTGGCCTGCTTGTCCATGTCGGTGACGACCGCATCGAGCACGGCGCCTTTGTCGAGGTTGGCGTCGTGAAGCCAGAGGGTGGCCCCCCTCGAAGCAGCGTCGCTCAACGCCGATTCCATGACCAGAGGCGCCGAGCCGGCGCGGCCCCTCGCCGCGTTGAGTTTTGCGAGCAGATCCGACGGCGCCTTGGGGACGTCGATGGGAGGTGTGATGCGAGCGAACAGCTCCGTCGCGATCACGTCCCTCCTCCCCTCCTGATCCTTGAGGGCCACACCGATTCCAACGTGCGTGAGCTTGGGATTGAGCACGTTAGCGCGGTGCCCCGGGCTCTCGAGCAAGGCTCGGTGGACTTCTTCCGGGCTCTGCCCGATGCCGACGTTCTCCGCCACGATGGAGAACTTGAGCCCCGCAGCCCGCACACGGCTGCTCGGGTCGCCGGTCGTGGGCGAGACGTGCCCGAAGAACCCGTTGGCCGCCATGTCGCGAGTGTGCGCATGGGCGATCCGCGCGAGGCCTTCGTGGGTCTGCACGGGCGCGAGTCCTGCATTGCGGCGCGAGGCATTCAGCAGGTCGAGAAGACGCGCATGCGCGGACTCCGCCGTGACCGGGGACGCGGCGCTGCTCGGGTCGCGGGGCTCGACTCGAGCGGTTCGAGGAGGCTCCACTCCGGCATACACCGGGAAGTTCGCTAGCACGGTCAGTCCCCAAGGGCCGGAGCCGAGCACCTCCACCCGGTACGCTCCAGGCGCAGGAAGCGCGATCGGCGCGTCGAGCTCCGCGCCATCGCGTTCGGAGATCTCCCTCGCGGTGCCGTCGGGCTGGGTGACCACCACCGCGTGCTTGCGGAACGACGCTTCGAGCCGGCCCCGCAATCGCAGCACCGATCCGACCCGCAGGGCCCTCGGGACAGGCTCCAGGTCGATCATCGACACGGCGATGACCACGACGCAGATGGGCAGTCCATCGCGCACGATGGAGACGACGCCGAAGCGGTTGTAGCCGATGTTGGCAGGCGTGGATGCCAGGGCCCTGGCGACGTACTGATCGCGCTCCTCGGCGGAGCCTCCGGTCAGGGTCACGACCATGGGCGTGTCTTCCGCGATGCCCAGATGGCGAGCGCCGAAGTCGAAGACTCCCGATGGCGGAGCTTTTCCGCGGGCGTCGACCAGCGACGCGACCCACGCCGCGAGGTCCGCAAGGCGTCCGTCGGGCTGTAGAGCAAGCCCCCGCGCAGCCGCCGCACGGCTCAGGGCTTCGGCCGTCCGCCAGGCGTCCTGCTCGCCTCGAATCCCGTCGGGTAACGAACGAGTTCCGTAGGTCGGGGACTCGCGTGCCGGCGCAGCGAACAGGAGCCCGGCCGATGGCGGGGCCGGGGCAGCAGTGGGAGCCGGGGCGACGCGCCGTCGGGGGCTGCCCACTCCACACGATGTGAGGACAAGGGTGATCAGGACGACCACGAGCAGCCGCGTCGTCCCGTCGGTTTCGCGAAGAATCTCCACGCGCAATCCGGGTCCCCTACTCCGTCACCGTGAAGTTGGTTCGTCCGACGAGCCGTCCGTCTTCGGTCACAACGTCGACCGACCACTTCCCCGTGAGCTGCGCGGGTAGCGACCCGCCCTTCAGACCAGAGCGGAGGCGGATGGCGCCCGCTTCGCCCTCGACGCGGGAGGTCTCCTCGGGCGTCGTGTGGACCGCGTTCCCCCCGCGCCGCCACACATGCACCAGCTTGTCGCCCTTGCCGCCCGGGACCACGATGTCGGTGACCGCGAGCAGCTCGGTGATGACCGAGGCATGCAGGGTGGTGACCTCCATCGCGAGGCGACCGTCGGGGAGGACGGCAGGGCCGACGGCGCCGGCGGACAGGTGCATGGGGACGGGGGGGATGAACCTGCGGGCGAAGTAGACGCCGGTGACGGAGGAGGCGACGGCGACGGCGAGCAGCGCGGCGTGCAAGCGGTTGCGGAGGGCCGCGACGGGGATGTGAATGAGCGCGAAGGCAAGGGCGCTGATCGCTGCCGCGATCAGCAGCGAGTAGATGGTGCGCGTGTCGGGGACGATGGCGGGGATGACGAGGTTGACGCAGCCGAGGAGGGTGACGGCGTAGAAGACCGACGCGACGACCTTGGAGCGCATCAGGACGTTGTCGAAGACCAGGTCGAGGGTGGAGAGCAGAGCGCAGAGTCCGATGAGGACGACGAAGCTGATGTTGGGGGAATCGACGGTGGCTGACTTCCAGTAGAAGGGGAGCATGAAGAAGAGCATCCCCTGGTAGAGGTTCTTGAGGACGTAGTTCATCACTAGGAAGCCGATGCGGGACTTCTTCTCGGCGGTGGCGAAGCGTTGCTCTCGAGCGCCGCTTCCGAAGAAGCGGAAGAAGAGCACGAGCAGGAGCCAGACGGCACCGAGGGAGGCGATGAGCCATCGGGCGTGGGCGAAGCCTTTGTTCGCGAAGACGACGACCGAGATGCCGAGCGCGAGGGCGTACGAGGTATGCACCCACCAGAGCTTGCGCTCGTGCTTCTTGAGGAACCTGCGGACGGGCGCCTGCTCGGAGACCATGTAGAGCAGACCATCGGGCTCATCGTCGTGGGAGCTGTGGCGGCTCGACTGCTTCTGACGGGTCTCCATCGGCAGGGAGTATGCCGCCTACCGTGCCGCGTCGCTACCCGGAGCATCGGCTGCGTCTGCAGCGCCTGCGTCCTCGACGCCTGCGTCGCCCGGGCGCGGCTTGCCTCCCGAAGCCTTCCACGCCTCGTAGCGCTCCATCAACGCGCGGTACAGCCAGGTCCCGATATGATCGGCGCCGATCGTCGTCGGGTGCGTGTAGTCGGGACCCCCGAGCCCCTTGCGGATCCAGGTGGCCATCGAGCCGTAGCCGCCCATCGCCTGGTAGACATCGAAGAACGCGCATCCGGCCTTCTCGGACACCTCGCGCTGCGCCTTGACGAGATAGGGGACGACCGGGCGAGTGGCGAGATCTGTACCGCGCTTGATGGCGACGTCGTTGGGGGAGACCATGAGACACGAGGCCTCCGGCAGGGCCGCACGCACCTGCTCGAGCACCTTGGTCGCGGTCTCCCTGTATCGATCCATCGGGTAGGCGAAGTCGTCCGCCGCCTCGTTCAGCCCGAACTCGAGAATGACCAGATCCGGCGAGCGCTGCTTCAACGCTTCGGCCCAGTGCGCGTCGTCGGCCTGATCGAGGAAGCGCAGCCGCGCTCCCTGGATGCCCGCGGAGTCGAGGATCACTCCGGGCGTCTCGCGGTCCATCCACGTTCCGAATGCGCGCACCGGTCCCTTCACCACGCGAAGCTCAAAGCTGTGCTCGCCGTCGGGAACCTTCTTCTCCCAGCTCATCAGCTTGGGACTCTCCGACGACGTCGAGATCAGCTCCTTCTGCTCACCGTCGATGACGACTTCGAGATCCCCTCCTCCGGGCTGCGCGAGGTACTGCACGCCGAACCGGGAGACGGAGCGTCCGAAGGTGCCCTTCGCGGGAGTCGCGAAGCGGGACCACGCCGCACGCGACCCTCCGACAAACGAGAAGCCCCCGAGGCCGTAGAGCCCATCGGGAGAGAAGGGGCCCACGACGCGGCTGATCATCCACTCGCTGGAGGCACGACGGCTGACGTCCGCGTGGAAGTAGCCGGGGGTCGGGTTTGCGATGGGCATCCAGCCGTGGCCCGCGTCGCCGAAGGCGTCCTGCAGTTGGCGGCGCAGTGTGGAGGCGACGAGATCGACGGCGAGGAGCGAGTCTCCGTAGTGGAGAATGCGGGCGATGGCGCCCGGATCCTTGCGCTCGACCTTCGCGAGCTTCGCGAAGAACGAGTGCAAGGCTTGATCCGTGGGGTCCTCGATGGGGCGGGGAGGGGGCTTGGTGCGCGCGCTCGAAACCGGGACGATCTGGGGCGGCGCCATGTCCTCGCGATCGGCGGTCTCCTCGGCGACGCGGACCGAGCCGACCGGGGCGGCGGCGGAGTCGGAAGCCGCGGGTGCGGTGCGCGCAGGCTCGTCGTCGCGGGGGTGCAACAGCCGGAGCCGGGACGCCCACTTTCCGGGGAGCGCATAGGGTAGGGCGACCAGCAGGCCGACAGTGGCCATGGCGAGCGCGGGACGCGACAACAGCGCAGCGCGGGGGGGGACAGCAGTCGGCGCGGTCACCGAGGATGGGGCCTGGTTCGATTCGGACACGGGGGTGAACACGTCTGTAGCCCCTCGGGCAACGCGGCTCAAGTACAGCGCGCGTGCGTTTGTTGCGGTCTCATTGCGCACGCTTTCCGCCCCTGTCCGCGGCCAGCAACATGGGAATGGAGGGAGGACTCGCGTCGCGGAATCGGATAGAGTTGCGCGCCATGAAGACAGACCGATCTCTTCTCAAGCACCTGCTGCGCTTCCTGGCTCCCCTCGTGATCGTCCTGTTCTCCGTGCCCGCGTTCGCGTTCGGCACGGTCACGCTCAAGAGCGCGAACCTCGACGAGGTCGACGGCCGCTGGAAGCTGGAGATGGAGATCAACTACGGCAGCACGCCGGAGATGGGGCACATCCCCTTCGACTTCGTGTTCACGATGAACACCTACTACGAGTATTCGATCACCGACACGGACAAGGAGCCGGTGATCCGACCCAAGCCGATGGTCAACCAGCCGCCGACGCGCGAGAGCGTGGACATCGACTTCGCGGACGCGCGCAACAAGATCTGGCCACGCACGAAGTTCCAGATCGGCATCAAGCGGGACCGCGGCTTCGAAGCCGGCGAGTACACCCTGGTGATCAAGCGCGCGTCGGACGGCGCCACCATGGGTCAGCCGATGAAGCTGCGCTTCAACGGGAAGAACAAGCTGGTCGATCGCCGCGCGATCGTGTTCGGCGGACCGTCGGGCAAGGACGCCGACGCTGGGGCGAAGAAGGACGACAAGGGCAAGGCCGAGGAGACGAAGAAGGACGAGGCCGAGCCGAAGACCGAGGAGACCCCGACGGAAGCCAAGACCGAAGAGCCCGCCGCAGCGCCGCCGCCCGTCGAGAAGCGCGCCGGAAGCCATGGGTGCGGGTGCCGCGCAGCCGGCTCGAGCTCCTCGCCGATCGCCGCGGCCGCCCTCGCGACCCTCGCCGCGATCGTGCTCGCCGCGCGCCGTCGACGCCGCTGATCACGCTCCCTTCGGGACCCCACCGGACAAGCACACCAGCTCGAAGGCCGCAGCGATCTGCGGGCGTCCCAGCGTGCGCGCAGCCGAACGCGCCGCCCGTCGGGCGTCGCGCACCAGCTCCACGATGATCCCGTCGAGCAGATCGACCGCGTCGGCTTGCGGGCTCGCGGGCGGCGTGTCGGTCGGGATGGCGCGCAAGCGCTCCGCGACCCGTGCGAGTTGGGGGACGAGGGCATCGGCGCCGCGAAGTGCGGCCGCGCGATCGACGCGTGCCATGGTGAGCGTGGCGCGAAGCTGATCGAGTTGAGCGCCGAGGAGGATGGGATCACCGCGCGAGGACTGGGTCTTGTCGAGAGAGGAGGAGACGCTGCGTGCGGCTTCCTGCTCGACGGCGTCGGGGCTGGCGGCGAGGCGTTGCATGACGATGAACAGGATGGACCTTGCCTGCTGTCGGAGGGTCTTGCCGACCCGGACGGTCTCGACGTAGTCGCGGGAGGTCGACTTGCGGGCCGATGCAGGGGGATCGTCGGCGGCCCCGGTCGCGCGCAGCGCATCGAGCGCCTCACGGAGCCGTGCGAGATCCGCGGACACGAACCCGTGGGCCTCGAGCGCCGGACCGTGTCGATCGCACGCAGCCACCGTCGCCTCGCCCTGCGCGATGGTGTCCGCGGAGCCGAACTGCCTTCCGATGGTGATCAGCCGCTGCCGCAAATCTGCAGGGAGGTTCTCGAGATCCATGCTCGTGCTTTCTCCGTGGGGTGCCCGCCCGCGGCGGATTCCTCCATTGTCGCACTTCGCGCCCCGAACCGACAGGGGGCCGCCCACTCCACCCGTGTGCGTCGGGATCGCTCCGAAGTGCGGACTTTGTGGGGCCGAAGGGCTCGACATCCGGCCCTCTCGGCCCCCTTGCAGATCCAGACACCGGTGAGGTCGAGGCGACCATGGCCGACGAGATCGAGACCGCCCAACACCTGGCGTTCACGCGCCTGCTGATCCATCTGTCGACGCGGATGATCGACGCAGAGCAGTCGGAAGCCGACGCGTGCATCGACGAGGCACTGAGAGAGCTGGGCAGGTTCGCTGGCGCAGACCGGGCGTATGTGTTCACGCTGCGTCCAGGGGGATGCACGGCGGACAACACGCACGAGTGGTGCTCGGAGCCGAAGCTGTCGCAGAAGGCCGTGCTGCAGGGCATCGAAGTCGATCGGGCGTTGCCGTGGTTCTTCGCGCACATGCGCAGGCTCGAGGTGGTCCACGTTCCCGACGTGCTCGCGCTGCCACCCGAGGCCCACGCAGAACGCGCGGAGTTCATGCGCCAGTCCATCCGCTCCCTGCTCGTGGTTCCCCTCGTCAGCAAGGGCGTGCTGTGCGGCTTCCTCGGGTTCGACTCGGTGCGCGAACGCCGGACCTGGCGCAGCGACGACGTCTCCTTGCTCAAGATCGCGGGGCAGTTGCTCATCGGAGTGCTCGAGCGCAACCGCGTGGAGCGCGAGCGCGCGGAGCTCGAGGTCGGCATGCGCGAGTGGCAACGTCTCGAGAGCCTCGGCGTGCTGGCAGGAGGCGTGGCCCACGACTTCAACAACCTGCTGACCGCGGTGCTCGGGCAGGCGTCACTCGCGCGGGCCGCCCTCGGCCCCGGGCACCCCGCGTCGTCGAACATCGAGCTGATCGAGGAGGCGGCACGCCGCGCAGCCGAGCTCACGCGTCAACTGCTCGCGTTCTCGGGACGAGGCACGTTCGTGCGCGCGCGCATGGACCTTTCCTCCGCCGTGCGCGACGTGTCGTCGTTGCTCGAAGCCTCGATGCCGCGCAAGGACAGCGTGCGCTGGCGGTTCAGCGACAAGCCCGTGGAGGTCGAGGGAGACGCCTCGCAGATGCGCCAGGTGACGATGAACCTGCTGCTCAACGCGTGCGAGGCGGTGTCCGATGCGAGCGATGGTGCGGTGACCGTGACGACGGGAGTGACGAAGCTGGACCGGTCGGCGTTGACGGCGAGCTTCTTTCCTCCGGGGACGAACGCCGACGAGGTTGCGTTCATCGAGGTGTCGGACAACGGTCCCGGGATCCCTGTGGAGCATCGGGAGAAGCTGTTCGAACCGTTCTTTTCCACGAAGGCGAGGGGACGGGGGCTGGGGCTCGCGGCCGTGCTCGGCGTGGTTCGCGGACAGCACGGGGGGATCCAGGTCGAGTCCGGACCCGATTCCGGAACCCGTGTCACGGTCCTGCTCCCGCTGGCAGCGGGAGCTGACCGGGCCTCCCACGACGCGACGCCGGCCAGGTTGGAGGCCCCGCCCAGGGCAGGGCGTGTGCTCGTGATCGACGACGACGATCTGGTGAGGCACGTGGCGTGCTCGATGCTCGAGCAGAGCGGGTTGCAGGTCGTGGAGGCATCCGACGGCGAGCTCGGGCTGGAGGCGTTCGGACGGGATCCGGGGGCGATCGACCTGGTGGTTCTGGACATGACGATGCCGGGGCTGGACGGTCCGGAGGTGGCGGTGCGGCTGCGATCGATCGAGCCAGAGGTGAAGGTGTTGATGGTGAGCGGGTACCCGCCCGAGGACACTGCGCGACGGGTGGGGAAGGCGCGTGCCGATGGGTTCCTGCAGAAGCCGTTCTCGATCGAGGAGCTGTCGGAAGCGGTGACGAAGACGATGCGCGCGTCCGGAGGACACGGCAGTCATTCGTAGAGCGAACCAGATCGGGGCGAGCCCGGGAGCTACTGGTTCTTGGTCATCTCCGCGAGGATCCCGTTGGCTCTGGCGACGCAGGCAGAATCCTTCTGATGCTTGCAGATCGCCTTGAGCATGCGGACCTCGTCGATCGTCGCGCGGCCGCTCCAAACACGCGGCTCGAGCATCTTGCGCGCCTTGGCCTCGCTGTCGAGCGCGACGTCGCGATGGTCCTGGCCGGTGGAGGTCGTCGCCGGAGTCGCGGGGTCCTTCTTGGTGTCGGAAGCAGCCACCTTCGTCTTGTTCTTGTCGTCGGGACCGTCGTACGGATTCGCCGTGGGAGCCGTGGGCGTGGTCCCCGCCGTCGCTGTCGCGGGCTGCGCCGCGCCCGCATCCCCCGCCGGTGTTGCAGAGGCCACCGGCAAGGAGCTGGCGCTCGTGCCACCGCTGTCGAGCTTGATGAGCTCGTCGGCAGCGCGCTTGCGCCGGTCGGCATCGACGAGTCTGGCGCCCGAGACCTGGGCGAGCATCGCCTTGCGCTTGGCAGGATCGGCGACCTCGAGGGCCGCCTTTTGCATGACGGAGTCGGCCCAGAGCCCCTCCATGCGTTTGACCTCCGGATCGTCGGCGAGGGGCGAGCCTTCGGGGATCAGGGCGGTGAGCTTCTGGTGGGCGCCTTCGAGGTCGCCGGCCTCGGCGAGACGCTTGGCCTCGGCGATGGCTGGGGAGTCTTCGACAATGGGGCCGTGCTGGGCGTCTTGCGGCTTGGGGCGCAGATACCAGATGGCGCCCACGGTCACGACGCCGAGCAAGGCGCCGACGATCATCATCATGCCGAGGCTCTTGCGGGGAGCAGGGACCGACGAGGACGTCGCGGTTGAGGGAGCGAAGGAGTTGGGGCTGCGGGGAATGGCGCCCGGACGGAAGAACCTGCCGCGACGCACGAAGCGCAGACGTACATCGCCCAGCTCGATCTCGTCGTCGTCTTCGATGACCCGGCGTTCGAGCTTGATGCCGTTGATGCGCACACCGTTGGAGCTGCCGCAGTCGACGATCTCGTAGGTGCCGGGGGTGATCGTGGTGATCTCGGCGTGGATACGGCTCACCGAGTTGTGGTTGATGCTGATGTCGGCATCCTCGGCCCTGCCGATGATGACCTTCTCCTTGTCGAGCGGGTGCTCGGTCCCGGCGCTGGGACCATCGACCACGACGAGGCGGTCGGGGAGTGCAGCGAGACGCGAGACCGGAGGCGGAGCCGCTGCCGCAGCAGCTTCGGTGTCCTGTTCCTGATCCTCCGTCGCAGCCTCGTTCAGCAACTCGATGCGGTAGTCCCCCACCTGCAGCAGGTCACCGTCGTGCAGCGGGTGGTTGCCCGATACTCGCAAGCCGTTGACGAAACAGCCGTTGTAGGAGCTCAGATCCTCGACCACCCAGTCGGTGCCGTTCTTGCGCAGCACCATGTGCCTGCGCGAGATGTTCCGCTCCGTCAGCCGGATCGTGTTCTCCGCGTCCCGACCGATCGTGTACTCCCCACGGGACAGCGGTAGCACCGTCTTGGTGCCTTCATCGTCCACAATGGTGAGCTTCCACATGGCGAACCTGAACAAGCCTGGGCCGTCGACTTAGTGTAACGGGTCGCGACGAGCCGCGGCAACCTCTCGCTGAAGTTGAGAACCAAAATGCCCGGCAGCCGAAGGTTCGGCCAGCGAACCGCCGCGACATACCAGGAGCCGAGGCCCCAGGGAAGCCCCTGGATCCTGTGCGATGTTTCGCCCCACCCTGCTGAGCCACACGGCCACGAACGGCATCGATCGCATCTTGATGCTCCAAGGCCCGACAACGCAACCGGAAAATTGGGCATGGCCTCCGGGGCCCCGCAGCGCTAGGAAAACGGGAAGAGCGGGGCGCTCGTCCCGGTAGCCCCGGGACTCCCCCTCGAGAGCGGTGAAGCTTGGAGCAGATCCTGTACTTCGTCGCAGCTTCGACGCCGACAGCCGCTCACGCTGTCCAGCGCGCCCTTGACGCCGCGGTGCGCCAATCCTCCCCCCTGCTCGCCCGCTCCGTTCGCTTCGTCGTCGAGACCAACGTCCCCCGAACCCTCGAGCAGCTCCGCGTCGGCCCGTTCTTCGCCCTGGTCATCGACGCTCGCGGATCCTGCAGTGACCCGGCAAGCTCCGTGGCGAGCGCGCTCATCGACGCGTTGTTCGACGAGCACGATGTGGCGGGACCGATCGCCCGATCGCAAGCGTGGGTGGTGGTGGATCCGGATCGTTGCGGGGCGGAGCTGGCATTCCGGGCCGGTCGAGCGCACGTGGCGGGGACGATCATCGCGGGAACCGATGAGCAGGGCTGGAGGGAGATCTGGCAGCAGGTCGAGTCCACGCTGGTGCAGCGCAGCCGGGGGCGCATCGCGCTGTGTCTGGCCGGGGGCGGGATCGAAGGGCTCTTCTACGAGCTCGGCGTGCTGCGCGCCTTGCAGTACTTCCTGCCCGATTTTCGAATTCAGGACGTGGACATCATCTGCGGGATCAGCGCCGGGGCCATCCTGGGCGCGTTCCTCGCCAACGGGATCGGCCCCGCGGAGATCGGCCGGGGAGTGCAGTTCGGCGAAGGGAACATCGACCGGATCGGTCGGCTCGACATCTTCGACCCCAACGTGCGCGAGCTCGTGCGTCGGGCGGGGGCGAGCGTGACGGGGCTTGCTGCGGGCCGGACGACGCCGCTTCAGGCCCTGTTCCGCCTGCTTCCCTCGGGGGTGTTCGCTGGAGACAGCCTGCGACGCTATCTCGAGCGCCAGCTCAGCCGACCCGGCATGCACAACCGCTTCACTGATCTGCCCCACAAGCTGTTCGTGGGCGCCACCGATCAGGACACGGCCGAGCATGTCGTGTTCGGCTCCCCGGGATGGGACCACGTCCCGATCCATCTCGCCGTGCGCGCATCGGCCGGCCTGGCCCCCTTCTACACGCCGCAGCGCATCGAGGGGCGCTGGTACATCGACGGCGGCTTCACTCGCACGACCAACATGCGGGTCGCCGTGCAGAACGGCGCATCCCTGGTCATCCTCGTCGATCCCCTCGTCCCCATCGTCAGCCCCCGACCCGGCTACGTCGCCTCCAAGGGCGCCGTCCTCGTAGGCATGCAGGGGCTCAAGACCCTCATCCAGGGGCGCTTCGATCGGGCCGTGTACGCTCTTCGCGCGATGTATCCGGCGACGTCCTTCCACCTGTTCCAGCCCGACGGCGCGGTCATGCGCCTGATGGCCGGGTCTCCCATGAAGTTCTTCTACCGGACCGAGATCGAGGAGATCGCCTTCCGCGAGACGATCCGCGCCATCCGGCAGTACCGCTTCGAGCGGCTGCACAACGACTTCGGCCGGCAGTCGGTTCGCTTCATCGATCCCGATACGGAGCTCGACACGATCAAGCGGGACCTGATGGACGAGGCGAGCGAGGTGCAGGTGGCGTGATCAGTCCGACGCGAAGCGGGCGTGCAACGCTCGCTGTCCGTCGGCGGCGCGGTCCTGGGCCACGATCGCGCGCAGCCTCAGGGGTGAGCCCCGGACCTCGATCGGCTCGATTCCGGCTCCGGCCAGCGCGTCCATCATCCGGATCAGGGGCTCGGGCGTGTCGGTCAACCCGGCACCCACGACGCTCAGCACGGCCATGTCCGTGTCGACTTGCGAGCCGTGGAAGGCAGGGTCGGTCTCCATCATGCTGCGGGCCCGGGCCCAGTCGGGCACGTTCGCCAGGGGCACCACGAACGACGTCCCTCGCTCTCCGATCGACAGCTCCCGCATCGGGATCTGCTGCTCCCGGAGCAGCTCCCAGGCGCGTCGCATGTCCGCGGGACGCGTGCCCTGCATGCGCACGAACGCTGCCTGGCCCTCACCGACCACAGCGCGCACTCGCGAGCCTTCGCCCGGCGCGAACTTGCGAATCACCGTCTGGCGTTCCGGCTCGCCGTGGGCATCCACGGGACCGAAGCTCGCTCGCGCGTAGACGGCAATGCCTGCGCGGCGCGCCCACTCCACGGCCTGAGCGTTCAGCACCTTCGCGCCGCTCTCCGCCATCTCCTGGAGCATCTCGTGATCCATCTCCGGGATGTGCCGCGCCTCCGGAACGACCCGCGGATCCGCCGAGTACACCCCGTCCACGTCGCTGTAGATCTCGCAACGGTCCGCGTTGAGCGCAGCCGCCATCGCCACCGCTGTCGTGTCCGACCCCCCTCGCCCCAGCGTCGTGATCTCCCGCTTGTAGCTCACTCCCTGATACCCCGCGATGATCACCACCTGGCCCCGCGCCAGCTCGTCCTCCACCCGATGTGGACGAACCTCGATGATGCGCGCGTCGAAGTGCCGATCGTTCGTCAGGATGCCGCACTGCGACCCCGTGAACGAGATCGCGTCGTGCCCCCGCGCGTGTATCGCGATCGACAGCAGCGCCATCGACACCCGCTCCCCGGTGGTCACCAGCATGTCCAGCTCCCGACGCGGAGGTGGATGGCTCTTGCCGTCGATCGTGCTCGCCTCCCGCGCAAGCGCCAGCAGCCCGTCGGTGGTCTTGCCCATCGCGCTCACCACCACGACCAGCTGATTGCCCCCTCGCACCGCCGCCACGACCTTGTCCGCAACCTTGCGGATCCGATCCACGTCGGCAACCGACGACCCACCATACTTCTGCACCACGATCGCCATGGCACGTCGGCTACCACGCCCGTGATGGTGGGGCCAACTGGTCGCTGCCGCCACCGTCTTTCGTGGGACGACGAGACACCGGGTCGGTGCGGCGGTGCGTTGACATGGTTCGTTGGTTTCGTTCTACTCGGTCCTCCGATCGGCGGAGGGCTGACTTGAACGACGAAACGCGGGGCATGCTGGACTGTCGAGCTCCCAAGTTGACAGGGTCTTGTACGGTGCTTGCCGGGTTGCTGACGGCGTCGCTCTCCTTCGCGCAGGGGACAATCCCCTCGGGGCCTCAGGCGGCCAATCTGCCTCCTCCGCCGCAGGAGTCGAGCACCCCACCGCGCACCGAGAGCACTCCCAGCGACACGTCCATCTGGGAGCGCGCCACGATCGACGTGAACCTGGGTACCCCGAAGTTGGCGAGCGGCGAGTTCAAGCTGATCGGCGATGCCACGCTCGGGTACGCGGCCGACAAGTTCGGCATCGTCGCCAGCGGATCGATGTTCTTCTACGACCTGGAGAACTCCGCGGGACTCGTGCAGACCGAGCGCCGCGGCGGCTCCGGCGAGGCGTGGTTCGTGACCGGCGACGAGCGCGAGACGTTTCGTCTCGAGCTGCGCGGGACCGGCGGCGGGATGTACTACGAGACGGATCGGTTCCAGGGGGCGTACTTCTTCAACGAAGGCTCGCAGATGGGCTACGGCACGTTGTCGGTGGGACTGCGCCTGCGCCCCGATCCGACCTTCCACCTGCAAGCGCTGCTAGGCGGGGGCGTGCTCTGGGAACGCTACGACTACCTGACCACGGATCCCGCGAGCCAGAAGATGCTCGCGGACACCGACACGCTCTCGTTTCGCATGGATGGCAGGCTCCATGCGCACTGGCAGTTCCTCCCCGGGATCCTGTCGGCCCGAGTGGTCGGCAACGGCGCGCGTTTCTCGCTGACGCGCACCAACTCGTCCTGGTCGGTCGGTGCTCCCGCGTTCGCCAACGACGTCTCCAAGTTCCACCAGCTCGAGCTGCGCGGACGGCTCTCCGTCGAGCTCGACGTTGCGGCCTTCATCGGTCTCATTCCGTTCCTCTACGGAGCGGTCGATCACATCTCCGCCTCCGGCGACGCCGGCTCCAAGTTCATCACCGTCCCCTCCGGCGGCGTCGGCCTCAACAAGCCCTTCTGGTGACCCCGCTCAAACGTCCGTGAGCTCCGCGTCGTCTCCGACCGGCCCATCTCCGTCCTCGTCCGCGTCCATCGCCGGAAGCTCCGCTTCGTCCACTTCGTCGTCGTAGCCCGACGCCGGTCCGGCTCCGGGGTCGTCCACCCCAAGCGACGGGATCTCATCCAGCCCGACCGACAGATCCTCCTTCACCGCTCCAACGTCGTCGTCGTCGTCGCTCCCGGGCTCCTGTTCCTGCAGCCCCTCGCCTTCTCCCACGTCGAGCGATCCCCCTTCGTCCCGATCCGCCGAGGAGGCGTCGTCGATCGGATCGATCAGATCGCCCACGAACAGCTCCGACGCGGCGTCGCCGTCGTCGATCGTCCCCTCCTCCACGACCTCAAAATCCTCCTGATCCGACGGCACGCCTCCCTGATCGTCGTCGTCCCCTCCATCGGGGGCAGGCAGCTCGTCGAGCAGATCGTCGTCGTTGTCGAAGGCAGCAGCCATGCCGCGCAGCATAGCTCACAGGGGTGATCCTTGGGGATGCGCGCGAGCCGCGGGCGAGGTAGGTTCTGCGCGTGCGAGTCCCGATCCCGGAAATCACAGACCCAGCGCTCGTGTCCAGAAGCATGCTCGTCGAAGCGCGTCACGTCGCCTTCGTCAAGTGCGTGATCGAGGCGAGCGAAGGATTGGCCTGCATGTTCGCGGAGCGGGGAGGGGAGCTGCTGTTGGTGGCCCCGCGAAGCCGCGAGAAAGAGCTGGATCGGCTCGTGAGCGACTTGCGCGAGGAGCTGTGTGCGATAGGGAGCGCGTGCCTCGTGAACGGTGGGAGCCGATGAATTGCAGCACTGAGCGCGCGTGCCCCGTTGATGCCATTGTCCGGCTCCGCTAGCTTCACCGACCATGGGTTCGCATCTGCAGCCGGTGTCCGACACGCAGCCGGACGACGAGGGACGCAGCACGGTCCCCGATCGAATCCTGCCTGCCTGGCAGGTGTGGCTCGAGGCGTTGGCGACAGACGCGGAAGCGGCGTTGGGGGCGGCGCTCGCGTACGAGTCGATGAATGAAGAGGGGCGCGACGCGTTCCTCACGGCGCTCGAGCAGGACGCAGGGCGACTCGGTGTTCCGCGCATCGCGCTGTTCGCGCCGTTTCTCTCGGTCGAGAACGACGAGGACCGGCGCATGCGCATCCAGGCCGCGCTCGGCGACGACTTCGGTACGTCGCAGCGACGCCGTCCTCGTGCGCTCATGGGCATCGACCGCGGCGGCGATCGCGTGGCGGCGGTGATCTCTCCGATGTACCTCGACTTCGTGCGCGTCATCACCTGCCGCTTCTCCCCCTCGCGCGGGTTCTCGTGGGTGCGCACCAACCCCCTGGTGCACGCGAAGGACGCCCCCGGTCACGGCGCGAGCCTCGACGGCGTCGGGCTCGACGCAGCCCCGCTCGAGGTCGTCGTCGACGAAATCGCCACGGCCGTCGTTGCTCAGCGCGATCCGTCCGGTCACCTCCCTCCGTCGCTCGACCCCCTGCTGCAGCTGTTCGACGCGCGCCTGCGTGACTCCGAGTGATCCCTCTTTCCATGCGCCTCGCAGAGTACCTCCCGAAGCTACTGCTCTTCGTCGCCACGGCCGCTTCACCCATCCCGGCGTGCAGCCCCGCTCCACCTGCCCGCTCTGCCGCTGCGGCCGCCCTCCTGCCCAGCGGCCCCCGCCTCAGCTTCGACCTCGAATCGATCGACGGTGCCCGCGTGACCTCGGAGTCGCTTCGCGGCAGGAACACCGTCGTGGCCTTCATCACGACCTACGACTTGCCCTCCCAGGCCCAAGCGAACTTCCTCAGGACGATCGCTCACGAACACGTGCCGCGCACGAACGTGCTCGCGATCGTGCTCGAGCGCGCGGAGTCCCGGCCGCTGGTGCGGGCCTTTGCCGACACGCTCGCGCTGCGCTTTCCGATCGCCATGCTCGAGTCCAACCGCCTTGCGGCCGCGGGCTTCCGCGACGTGTCCGCGGTGCCGACCGTGATCGTTCTCGACCGCGAGACCAGGGTGGCGTGGAAGAAGACGGGCATCATCGAGGCCAAGGAGATTGCCGGAGTGCTGCGAGGACTCGAGTAGCGGTGGCAGCTACCGGACTGGGATGTTCGCCCGGTCCGACACGATCATGCCGTCCACGAGCTCGATGATCCGATCGCATCGCGCCGCGAGCCTCGGATCGTGCGTCACCACGAGGAAGGCCGTGCGCTGCTCCTGGTTGACCTGGCGCAGCAGCTCGAAGATCCGATCCGCGCTGTGCGTGTCGAGGTTGCCCGTGGGCTCGTCGGCGAGCACCAGCGGAGGCTGCATGCACAGCGAGCGGGCGATCGCAACGCGCTGCTGCTGGCCTCCCGACAGGTCGGTTGCGCGGTTGTTTGCCTG
Source organism: uncultured Polyangiaceae bacterium (assembly GCA_964393505.1). Taxonomy (GTDB): domain Bacteria; phylum Myxococcota_A; class Polyangia; order Polyangiales; family Polyangiaceae; genus JACRCQ01. The sequence continues at coordinate 28,639 of CAYMUE010000037.1, read as the reverse complement.
GGGTTCGAGCCCCACGCGGCGCAGCAACGCCATTGCCCGGTCGCGCACCTGCGGGGTCACGCGCCCCTCCACGGAGTACATCGGCAGGTACACGTTCTCCTGCGCCGTGAACTCCGGAAGCAGGTGGTGGAACTGGAAGATGAAGCCGATGCGCCGCCCTCGAAGAAGCGTGAGCCCGTCGTCGTCGAGGGACCCGGTATCGACCCCATCGACATGGATCTTCCCGGCGGTCGGGCGATCGAGCAGTCCCACGAGGTTGAGCAGGGTGCTCTTGCCGGAGCCCGATGGACCGATGAGGGCGGTGAACTCGCCGGCCTCGATGGTGAGATCGATCCCGTGCAGCACGCGCGTACGGATCTTGTCGCCGTAGTCCTTGACGACCGACTCGAGCTGCAGGACCGCGTCAGCCATTGCGGATCACCGTGGCCGGGTCGAGCCGCGCGGCGCGTCGGGCAGGAGCCACGGCGGCGAGCAGCCCGGTGAGCGTCGCGATCGCAATCGAAGCAGCGAACAGCTTCGGATTCAGGTCCACCGGGAACCGCGGCGTGCCGTCGGGATTGCGCGCCAACTGCATGAAGAACAGGGACAGCGCCGAGCCGATGCCGCACCCCGCGATCGACCCGACGAACCCCACGAACGCCCCTTGCACGAGGAAGATGCGCAGCACCCGTGCGGTCGACGTCCCCGTTGCCTTGAGGATCCCGATCTCGCGGGACTTCTGGACGACCGACACCGCGAGCACGCTGGCGATGCCGAGGGTGACGGCGAGCATGACGAATAGTTGGATCATGTAGCTCGAGCTGCTTTGCGAGCGGAGCCCGACCAGCAGCTGGGCGTTGGTCTTCATCCAGCTGTCGGCCAGAAGCCCGGTGCGCTCCGCCAACGCCGCCGCCGCGACGTCCGCCTCGAATACGTCGCCGACCCGCACCTCCATCGTGGAGACCGCTCCCGCCAGATCGAGCATCGTCTGCGCAGAGCGAAGCGACACGAACACCCAACGCTGGTTCACGTCCTTGTTGCCCAGATCGAACACCCCGCGGACCGTGAACACCCCGCCGCGCCCTTCCGACGTGACCAGACGGAGCTTGTCGCCCACGCTCAACCCGAGGTCCTCAGCGAGCTCGACTCCGATGACTGCCTCGGCGCCGATCATCCGAAACTCTCCCGAGCGGAGCTTGCTTGCGACATCGATGATCGCCACGTACTGCGCCGGGTCCACGCCGCGAAGCGCGATGGTGCGGGTGACGCCGCTCTTGGTGGCAAAGGCCGAGCCCGCGACCGTGGGCGCTGCGGCCAGCACGCGCGGCGTCGAGCGGATCGCAGACAGCAGCGGCTGCCATCCGGGGATCGACGCGGAGCGCTGGGTGGATCTCTCGACCTGGGCCACGAGGGCGCCGGAGTCGTCTTGCGGGAGCACGCGGGGACGGTCTTCCGGGGGGCGCACGACCACGTGCGGCTGGGAGCCGAGGGTCTGCTCGATGAGGGTGGCCTGCAGACCGCTGATCAGCGCGGAGGTGAACACCATCACTCCAACGCCCACCGCCACGCCCACCAGGATGAGAAGCGTCTGCGAGCGTCCCTCGCGCAGGAAGCGCCAGGCCGCGAACCACTCAAAGCCCACGGGGAGCCTCGGGGGCTTGGGGACGCGGACGGATGCGCGCGCCCAGGGAGAGGGGACCGGCGGAGGAAGGAACGACGAGACGCCCCTCTTCGAGCCCATCGAGCACCTCCACGGCGGCATCGCCGCGCAGGCCGAGGCGCACTGGACGCTTCACGACGCGCGAGCTCTCGACGAGCATGACCCAGGGGTGATCGGTGTTCAGATCGCGGACGCAGTCCGGGGGAACGACGAGAGCATCGGGCTTGCGGGCGATGTCGAGGTTGATGGAGACGGTCATGTCGGCGCGCAGGTAGGCCGGGGGGTGATCGACCGAGAGCTTGACCTCGATCGTTCCGCGCTCGGGATCGACCGCGGGAGCGATCCAGCCGATCCTGGCCTCGAAGCGCTCGTCGGGGAACGCGTCGGCGGACGCCTCCGCGCGCTGTCCCAGGCGCAAGGCCGACAGGTTCTTCTCGTCGGGATGCGCCGAAAGCTGCGTCTCGCCATCCCGAGCCAGCACCATGAGCACCTTGCCGGGCTGCACGACGTCGCCGGGCTCGACGGTGCGCGACAGCACGACGCCGTCGACCGACGCGACGATGCGGGTCTCTTCGAGGCGGGCCTGGGCGCCGAGCAGGTTGGCCTGCGCCTGGGAGAGCGACGCAGAGGCAGCGAGGGACTCCCCGCCCGATGGCCCGGCGCTGCGCGCCTGGGCCTCCGCCGCCTGCTTCTGGCTCCGCGCGTTCTCCAGCGCACGCCAGGCGTCGTCGAGCTGTTCCTGGGTCACGGCTCCCGAGTCGTGAAGCTGCTGCATCCGCTGGTGCTGCCGCTCGGCCTGCTCGAGGTCGTTGCGGGCGCGCTGCAGGGACTCCGTCGCCACGAGCGACGTGACTTGTCGCACGACGGTGGAGCGGGCACCGGCCTGGGCGACGCCCGCGCGGGCCTGGGCGACGGCGGCCTTGGCCTCCGCATCGTCGAGCTGGATGAGCACCTGGCCGGCCTTCACGCGGTCTCCCTCGGCGACGAGGACGTCCCTGGCGCGTCCGAGGACGGTGCTTCCGAGCTGGACGCGGGCGGGGGGCATGACGCGTCCGGTCGCGACGACCCTGTGGGCGATGGGGCTGCGGGCTGCGGCATGAACGGGGACGGCAGGGCCGACGGCGGCGCGGACGGCCCCGCCCGCGGCGAGGAGGGCGACCGCGGCGCTGAGGAGCCACGGCCTGGCTTTGCGGAGTCTCGACATGTTGAACTCACGCGTTCAAGATTGAACTGAACGACTCACTATTGTACTGTTTCGTGCAGGCGTCAAACCATGGTTGCTTCCCCGAGGATCGAGCGCAGACGGGCCCAACGGCAGCAGCACATCCTGCAGGTGGCCGCGCGGGCCTTCGCCGCCCGCGGGCTCGACGGCGCAAGGCTCGAGGACATCGCAGACCAGGCCGACGTCGCGCGTGGAACGCTCTACGCCCATTTCGCCACCAAGGACGCGCTGCTGTCGGCCGTGGTGAAGTCCGCGGTGGACGAGGCCGCGGTCGACGTGGCCCGGATCCAGAAGGAAGCCTCGCCCCGCAAGGCGGTCCGGGCGCTGGTACGCCTGCAGCTGCGGCTGTGGCGCGAGCATCCCGATGCCATGCGTGTGGGCCACCAGCTGGGGTCCCGGCCGACCGAAGAGGTGGCCGGGATTCACGACGCCTTCATGCGAGGCATCCTGAAGGTCTTCTCCCGCGCCGATCGCGCAGGCATCCTGCGCACCTCCGACCCGGCGCTCGCGGCCCGTCTCCTCGCGCGGCTCAGCGTCCCGCTGCTCGACACCCTCGCCGACCATCCCGATGCCGATCGGATCTACCTCGACACCATGGAAGGCATGCTGCTGCGGCGCGCACGCCCTCCGCGCGCCTGAGCCCCCGCCCGCCGCCTTCGACTACTGCGGACAGCAGATCGAGTTGTACCCGATGCCCACGTCGCGGTTCACGCACCCGCGTCCTCCGCCGATCTTCTGGCGCTCGGCGAACTGCCCGCCCTTCACGGAGTAGCACACGGGCCTTCCCGGCTTGTACTTCTCGCAGTCCGCATCGAAGCGAGGGTCGCGCGAGACCACGGGGGGGGTGATGTCGACCACCGCCGAAGCGGTCCCCGGCGGCGTCCACCCCGGCCCCCTCGGGGCAGGCTTCTTGACGCCTGGGATGTCGCACGCCGAGCCGTTGGCGACGGTCCCTTCGGGGCAGCCGATGCCGGGGAGATCCGCGGCGCAGCGGAAGCCGAGGTGGGCGCCAAACTCCCCGGGCTTGAACCGGTTGCGCAACCCGGTGCGCATCCAGCGCGGATACCTGCGACTGTAGCTGCCACCGCGGTAGACCTTGAGCGCGCCCGTCTCGGGCTCGTCGGGATACGACCCGAACCACGAGGCGGTCCACTCCCAGAGGTTGCCCGACATGTCGTGCAGACCGAACGCGCCAGGTGCATACGACCCCACCGGACAGGTGCTCGGCTTGTTGTAGCAGGAGCGCCCCTCGGGATCGTCGGCTCCCCAGGAGAACCTACGACGCTCCGGGCCGCCGCACGCGGCGAACTCCCACTCGTGCTCGCCAGGCAGCCGCTTCCCCCACGCCTTGCACGCAGCATCCGCCTGGTTCCAGTCCACGCAGTTCACCGGGTGCTTCGACAGATCCTGCTTCGCGTGCGCCGTGCACCCCCCCTGCTTGTGCGTCGCCTCGCACTTCCCCTCCTGCACGCACGCCTGGTACGCCGCGACCGTCACCTCGGTCTCGTCCATGCAAAAGCTCTTCACCGCCCACTGGTGCCGCGGCGCCTCGTCCATGTCGTAGTCCGTGCCGACCCAGAACACCCCTCCCTCGATCTTCTTCATCCCACCGGCACACGTCGCCCGGTCGCTCGCTCCCGGGGCCGCCGTTGCCAAGAGCGGTGCGTCGGGCGCCGAAGCATCTGCGAGGGCTGCCGAATCGGACGCCGCCAGGCTCCCGCCCGAGGCGTTCGGTGCCGGATCGGAGGTGATGGCCGACGGAGACGCGTCCGGGGCAGCGGGGGGCGATGGGGAGGTGCAGCCGGGCAGTGCAGGGGAACACGCCGACAGCAGCGCGAGCAGGCGGGACAAGGCGCGGATCATTGCGCCTCGCAGACTAGTGGAGCGGGAGGCTCTCGTCGATCGCCATCGAGATCGACGTCCCGTCGCCAGTGCCCGAATCAAGCGGTCCGGAACGATCGACGCGCGCACGCGCACGGCTCCCGCGCTCTCGCACGAGATCGGGTTGACCCCGTGGACGCTGGCGCTATCGGAATCGTTGGAGAGGCCGCCGCGACGAATCATGAGTGCCCATGGGCTCGCCATGAGGCAATACGACGAGAGATCGCGCGGAGAAGGCGGGGGATCATGAGTACCACTCAACGGCGAGCGGCTGTCCCGTTCCTCGCTCTGGCTGTGTCCGCCGGTGGCGTTCTCGCAAGCTGCGATCTGGACAGCAGCCAAGGGGTGACCGTGCCGTCCCCCCACACTCACACGGTCGGACCGCTCCGATCCACCACGACGCTCTCGCCCGTCGAGCAGCTTGGCAAGGAGCTGTTCTTCGACAAGCGGCTCTCCTCGCCGCCGGGGCAGTCCTGCGCCGATTGTCACGCTCCCAGCGTGGGATGGACCGGCCCCGTTTCTGGACTCAACAAGCACGGATCGGTCTATCCGGGCGCGGTGCACGAGCGCTTCGGGAATCGCAAGCCTCCCTCCTCTGCCTACGCCACGCAGAGTCCGACTCTTCATCTCGAAGGCGGCAGGTTCGTCGGAGGCAGCTTCTGGGATGGCCGCGCGACCGGCCTGGCGCTTGGAAGCCCCGCCGCGGATCAAGCTCAGGGACCGTTCCTCAACCCAGTCGAGCAGAACCTCCCAAGCCCCGAGGCCCTGTGCAACCTGGTCGAGTCGTCGTCGTACGCCACGCTGTTCGACGAGGCTTGGGGAATCGGGGCACTGAGCTGCGACCCAGCCGCGATTGCCACCACCTTCGAGCTCATCGCCATGGCCGTCGCCGCCTATGAGGCGTCGGCGGAGTCCGACGCGTTCAGCTCCAGATATGACGCCTGGGTGAGGGGAGAGGCGGCGCTGACCGATCAGGAGCTCGAGGGACTCGCCCTCTTCGAGGGCAAAGGCCGTTGCGCGGCGTGCCACCCGGCACCGCTGTTCACCGACTTCACCTACGACAACCTCGGCGCGCCCCGCAACCCGGACAACCCCTTCTACGAGATGGGCCGCGTCCTGGTCGACGGAAAGCCGATCAACCCGCAAGGCAAGGACTGGGTGGATCCCGGGCTCGGAGGGTTCCTCGCCGACCAGGACATGATTCCGGAGTGGACCGCGTTGGCCGAGGAGAACTGGGGCAAGCACAAGGTGCCGACGCTTCGAAACGTGGATCTGCGCCCAGGCCGCGGTTGGACCAAGGCCTACCTCCACAACGGCGTGTTCAAGACCCTCACCGACGTCGTCCACTTCTACAACACGCGCGACGTCGAGCCGTGGCCTGCCCCCGAAGTCGCAGCGAACGTGAACCGCGACGATCTCGGAGACCTCGGCCTGACCCGGTCGGAAGAAGAGGCCATCGTGGCCTTCCTCGGCACGCTCTCGGACGGCTGGGGGCGTTGAGAAGTCCGCCTCGTCGTGGTCCCAGGCCGACACGGTGTCCGCCCCGACGCTGCGAGCTCCGCCGCTCGAAACCTCAGCCGGACTTGGGACGCTCCAGGCTGATGCGCCCGATCGCTCCCGCACGGAAGTCGTGGATGAACACGTCCGCTGCCTTGTGACGATCGATCACTCCGCCCGCTCGGAGACACCCGCGCCGGCGACCGATCTCGTCGAGCAGCGCGTCGGCATCGGCCGGTATCGACGCCAGCTTGTATCGTGCCGCGAGCAGCTCCGGATACGTCGCGAGCAGCAGGCCCGCGCCGAACAGCGCCACGCTCTCGTAGTCGATCGCGGAATCGGGGATCGCACCGCCGAACGCCAGCCGCATCCCGCCGCGCGGATCCTCGATCCTCGGCCACATGATCCCCGGATGGTCCGACAATGCCATGCCGTTGTCGAGCATCACGAGCTGCTTCTGCTTGGTCACCGCGGGCTCGTCTCCGACCTTCGCGACCTGGCGCTTGGCGAGCATGTTGACGAGCGTGGACTTGCCGACGTTCGGGATGCCCACGATCATCGCGCGGGGCGTCTTTCTCCCGCGAGTAGGAGGCGCTGCGATGGCGCTGCAGGCATCTGCGACGCGCTTGCGCGCTTCGGCAGCGCGGTCGGTGCTGACGGCGATCGCGACGACGCGTCCGGAGTCGTCCGTGCGAGCGGACTCGCGGCGTTCGAAGTGAGCGAGCCACAACCGTGTGACCTCGGGGTCCGCGAGGTCGGCCTTACTGAGCACCTTGACGCAAGGCTTTCTGCCGCGGATTTCGGCAAGGACCGGGTTCTCGCTGGCGCGCGGCATCCGCGCGTCGAGCAGCTCGATGACCACGTCCTGACCCGGCATGGCCTCCTCGAGGACACGCCGCGCCTTCTTCATGTGACCCGGATACCACTGGATGGACACGGGGAGTCTTTAGCACCTCGCGCCCCGGGGGGGATGCTCAATGCCGGGCGGCCACGGCGCGAAGCAGGTGCCTCTGCGCGAAAGCGAAGACCGCCAGCGCCGGAGCGCTCAGGATCACGTTCGACGCCATCACGATGTGCCAGCGGACGCCGGTCCCCTGCTCGCGCAGCAGCGCTACCGCCAGCGGCATCGTCCGCACCTCGTCGTCCGTGGTCATCACCAGCGGCCAGAAGTAGTCGTTCCAGTGGAACACGAAGCTCAGCAGGAACAGCGATACCAGCGTGGGAACAAGCATCGGCGCCAGAAGGCGGTAGATGATCGTCAGCTCCGATGCCCCGTCCATCCGTGCAGCCTCGATCAGCTCGTCGGGCACCGAGAGCAACGCCTGACGCACCATGAACGTGCCGAGCGCGCTGGCGCCGAAGGGGAGCACCAGGGCGGCCATCGTGTTCACCAGATGCAGCTTCGAGAGCATGAGGAACACCGGCACGAAGGTCACCTGCGCCGGTACCAGAAGGCACGCCATCACCGTCACGAACGCGAAGCGGCTCCCCACGAACCGCAGCTTCGCCAGCGCGTACCCCGCCGGCAGCACCAACGCGATCTGCAGCGCCGCAATCGACAGCGCCATCACCGTCGAGTTCAGCAGATAGCGCCCCACCGGTATCGACTGGAACACCGCCCGATACGCTCCGAGCTGGAACGAGGCGGGAAGCGGTGCAAGCGGTGCGTGCAGGAACTCATCGAGAGACTTGAACGATCCCAGCACCATCCACAGGTACGGACCCAGCCACACTGCGGCCACGGCGAACAGCGCCAGGTTCAGCCCCCAGGTGCCGATGAGCCTCGATGTACGTCCCGATGCCGCAGCCATCTTATGCCCTCGCCCGCGCGCCAGCTCCGCGCGCGGCTTCCCGACGTCCCGTCCCGAGCTTCCACGCCCAGAGCTGCAGCCCGGTAAGCACCAGCAGCAGGGCGAAGAACAACATAATGAGCGCGCTCGCTCGCCCCAGCCTGAAGTTCTGGAACACGTGCTCGTAGATCGCGTACACGAACACCATCGTCGAGTTCGCAGGCCCTCCCTGCGTCATCACCCGGACCACGTCGAAGGCCTGGAAGCTCACGATCAGGCTGGAGGTGCCCACGAACGCGGTGGTCGGCCGCAGCATCGGCCAGGTCACGTTCCAGAACCGCGACCACCGCCCCGCGCCGTCGAGAGCCGCCGCCTCGTACAGCTCCTTGGGAATGTCCTGCAGCCCCGCCAGGAACACCACCATCGCGTAGCCCGTGATCTTCCAGATTGTCACCGCCGCCAGGGCGTGAATCGCAGTGTCCGGACTCGACAGCATCCCGCCGGGCGCAATCCCCCGCAACGCCCTGCCGAGCAGCCCCGCGTTCGAGTCGAGCATCCACACGAACAGCAGCGCAACCGAAACCCAGCTCACCACGTAGGCGCTGAACACCGAGGCGCGCACGAAGCCCACGAACTTGCCGGGGCGGTTGACCGCCAGGGCGAGCAACAGGCCGAGGACGAGGCAGCCGGCCACGACGACGACGGAGTAGGTGAGGGTGATGCCGAGGGCGCGGGCGAACTCGCCGGTCTCGAGCAAACGGGCGTAGTTCTGACCGCCGACGAACTGCGGCGGAGTGAGCAGGTCCCAGCGGTACAGGCTCCGCCACGCCGCGACCCCCAAGGGCAGGATGAAGAACGCCACCAGGAACAGCAGCGTCGGCGCGATCATCAGGTAGGGATGGGTGGCATTCCGCGGTCGCAGCATCTCGACTCTCCTGCGCGATCAGTCCTCCATCGCCTGCCTGCGCGCGCGGTCCAGCATCTCGCGCGAGTCGCGATGGAGCAGCACCGCCTGCTCGAGCACCGGATCGATGCACTCGCGCTCCACCCGGAACAGGTTCGGGGCCCAGGGCCACGGCACTGCGTGCGCGAGTGAATCCATCGCCACCCTGTCGTTCGGGTGCTTGGCGTACCACCCCTCCTCCTCGAGCTTCTTCACCGCCCGCTCCGATACCGGCATGTAACCCGTCCCCGTCGACCACTCCATCGTCTGCTGCGGCTCGCACATCCAGCGCAGGAACTCCCAGGCCGCCAGCTTCTGCTCCGACGGCGCGTCCTTCATCATCAGGAAGAACGTCCCGCCCGTCGGTACCGCCCGCCGCACATCGCGCGGCAACGGCGCCGCCACCGCGCGAAATCGAGCGTTGTCGTCCAGGTACCGCACGAACGCCGTCGACGTGTAGATCATCGCCGTGCGCTCCGACAGGAAGTCCCCCTTCGCGATGTCCCACGCGTTGTAGTCGCGCCCCGGAGGAGGTCGCATCGTGCCGTCGCGATGCACCATCTGCTGCCACAACTCCAGCGCCTTCACCCCGGCCTCTCCGCCCAGCGTCGGCGTCCCGTCGGCCTCCACCACCGTGCCCCCCGCCTGCGCCACCAGCGCCACCCAGAACCACCAGTTGATCGGGCACACCAGCCCCCAGGTCTTCACCTCGCCGCCCTGCACACGCTGCAACGCCTTCGCGTGCGCGCGCAGCTCCCCCCACGTCTCCGGAGGCCTGAGCCCCGCGCGGTCGAGCATGTCCTGGTTCACATACAGAATCGGCGTGGAGCGGTTGAACGGAAGCGCGATCAGCGGCTTGCGATCGCCACCGATCCACGTGCCCGACTGCGCGAGCGCCGGCACCAGATCGAGCTCGCGTACGCCCGGATAGCCGCTCAGATCCTCGAGCACTCCCGCCTCGGCGAAGTACGGAATCACCTCCCCGACCACATGCGTGATCACCGGCTCGGTGTTCGCCGCGATCGCCGAACGCAGCTTCGTCAGCGACTCGAAGTACTCCCCCTGGTACGTCGGCAGGATCCACACGCGATCCTGCGAGGCGTTGAAGCGCGCTACCAGCCCCTCGAGCACCTGCCGGTTCCGCCCGCCGTAGCTGAACCAGAACCGGATGCCGAGCCTGCCCGCAGGAACCTTCGTCGCTCCGCAGCCCGCCAGCGGCATCGCTGCACACGCGGCCGCGCCCAGGAAGCTGCGACGGCTCAGCAGCGTCATCCCGCTGCCTCCAGGCGCAAGTTCATGCGCGCACCTCGTTCGGTCCCCTCGAAGGTGTGGACCTGCCCTGGGTCGAACCAAAGCGAAGTCCGATCCCCGCGCGCAGGCGCGTCGAACCCGGGCACCCGCGCACGCAACACCACCCCTCCCGCGTCCAGGTGCAAGTAGGTCTCCGCTCCTAGAGGCTCCACCGCCGTCACCGTCGCGGTCGCCGCAGCCATCCCGCTCGGCGCCTCGCCAAGCCGCAGGTGCTCGGGCCGCACCCCCACGCGGATCTCCTGCGGAGCATCCGCGTGTCCCGGCACGCGCAGGGTCAGACTCCCCGCCCGGTAGACGTCACCGTCGCGTCTCGCCATGCTCAGGTTCAT
>CAYMUE010000037.1:0-17927 GCA_964393505.1 uncultured Polyangiaceae bacterium | reverse complement strand
CGCTGCCTCTCGCCTCCGGACAGCTCGCCCGGTCGGCGGTCGAGCAGGCCGCCGATGCCCAGCATCGACGCGGTGTCCTGCACGAGCTTGTCGCGTTCGGCGCGCGGGGCGCGCCGCATCTTGAGCGGAAACGCCAGGATCTCGCGCACACGCATGTGCGGGTACAGCGCGTATCCCTGGAAGACCATCGCCACGTCGCGATCCTGCGGCGGAACCTGCCCCATCGCGCGACCGTCGATGACGATCTCTCCCGTGTCCGGCAGATCGAGCCCCGCCACCAAACGCAGCGCCGTGGACTTGCCGCAGCCCGAGGGCCCCACGATCACCAGGAACTCGCCGGACTCGACTGTCAGATCGAGCTGGGACAGGGCAGGGGCGGCGTTGTCCTGATAGCGCCGGGTGAGGTTGCGGATCTCGACTCTTGCCACGAACCCCTCCTAACAGGCGAGGGGCGCATGGGCCAAAAAGCCCCGTTCTTCGGCCTCGCACGAACGCACTCGCTCGGGCGTCCCGGTTCGACGCGAGGCTGGCAACTGTGTGCTTTGCTGCCACTCGATGGACGCGTCCGAACGCTTCCTGTACACTCGGTTCCGTGCACCCGGAATCGAGATCGCGGAGTCTCGCGCCGTCTCCCGGACATCCGCAACCCCGTCACTGCCGCCAGGGCCCGTGCCGAGGTTCTCTGGACCGGCCGGCTCCCCGGCCCACGCTGATTTCTCCGGCGGAATGATGTCATCCGACGTTCCCACCCCCGACGCTCCGACCGAGGACATCGTCCGTCAGGGCGACGTCATCGACGGGAAGTACGTCGTGGAGGGACTCATCGGCGAAGGAGGAATGGCCATCGTCGTGGCTGCGCGTCATCTGCAGCTCGAGCGGCGGGTGGCCTTGAAAATCCTCAAACCAGCCGCCATCGGTTCCGGCGAGGTGGTCATCCGGTTCCTCCGGGAGGCTCGCGCTGCTGCACGGCTGTCGACCGAGCACGTGGCGCGGGTGGTCGACGTGGGGACGCTGGCCACGGGACTGCCGTACCTCGTAATGGAGTACCTGCGGGGCGCCGATCTCGGGATGGTGCTTCGGCAGCGCGGACCGCTGCCCGTGACGGAGGCGGTGGATCTGCTTCTGCAAGCTTGCGAAGCCATCGCCGAGGCCCACGCCTACGGGATCGTCCATCGCGACATCAAGCCCGACAACCTCTTCCTCACGCGCAGGCCCGACGGCGCACCGGTTGTGAAGGTGCTCGACTTCGGCGTGGCGAAGGCAGGGGCCTCGAGCGGGGACGACAAGCCTCCGGACGTGACCCAGCCGAGTGTCACCTTCGGCTCGCCCGCGTACATGTCCCCCGAGCAGGTTCGCTCGGCTCGCGATGTGGATGTGCGGACCGACATCTGGTCGATGGGAGTGATGCTCTACGAGCTGGTCTCGGGTCAGCAGCCGTTCTGCGCTTCGACGGCCCCGGAGACGTGCGCAATGGTGTTGCGCGACACGCCTCGGCCGTTGGCGAGCCTCGTCGAGGACCTCCCTCCCGGCTTCGCCGCCGTCGTGCACTGCTGCCTCGAGAAGAACCCCGATGGGCGCTTCTCGACCATCGCCGACTTCGCCGAGGCCGCGGCCCCCTTCGGCGGGCCGGGAGCGTCCCAGTACGCGCGGCGGGTCCGCGTGGTTCTCGACTCCTCTTCCCCAACCATGCCCCCGCCGGAACCCTCGGACCCGATGCTGTCGATCTCGGCCGAGCATCCCGCGGCCAACCTCGACTTGCTGAGCCGCGCCTCGAGCGAGACCCAGACCTCGGCCACGACTCGGCTGCCCCAGCGCACCCGCGGAGGACTTCCGCTTCGGTACTCCATCCCCGGCGCTCTCGTGCTCACTGTCGGCGCGGCCCTGATCACCATCGTGCTCCTGCAAGGCTACCGGCATCCCGAAAGGTCGACGTCCGCCGAGCCTGCGGTGTCCTCGACCCCGACGGCGGCCGCGTCGCCCGTGTCCTCCTCCGCGGACCTCCTCCCGACACCAGCTCCCTCGTCGTCCGTCGCATTCGAGCCGCCCCCGATACCTCCTTCCGCGTCCTCTCCCGCGTCCTCCGCGAAACCTCCCGCTCGCAGTGTGCCTCTTCCGCAGCCCCGCAAGAGAAACGACCTCTATGGCAACCGAAGGTAGCCCCTTGCGATCCGGGAGAATCGCGCACTCGGCGACGGCGTTCGCCGCCCTTCTGATCCTGATGGCTGCGTCGCCGAATTCCTCGGCTCAGTCCACGGCCGACAAGGCGGTCGCCGAGGCGTTGTTCCGCGAGGCCAGGGAGCTGATGGCCGCGCACAAGTACTCCGACGCGTGCCGCAAGTTCGAGGCGAGCCACAAGCTCGATCCTGCGGCCGGAACGGCGCTGAACCTGGGAGACTGCTTCGAGCAGGACGGTCGCTCCGCCAGTGCCTGGGGGGCCTTCCGCGAAGCCGAGGATCTGGCGCGTCGCACCGGTGATCCTGCCCGCGAGGTGGAAGCGCGACGTCGTCACGGAGCGCTCGAGTCCAAGCTGGTGCATCTGCGCATCGACGTCCCCAGCCAGAGCAGAGTGCAGGGGCTCGTGGTGCGCCGCGACGGGATCGTTGTGGACCCGGCGATGTTCGGCTCCGAGGTCCCCGTGGACCCTGGCAAGCACGTCGTCGAAGCAATCGCCCCTGGCCGCAAGCGCTGGCACCTCGAGGTCGGGGTCAACCCCGGAGGCGAGAGCGGTGAGGTGCTCGTGCCCGTGTTGCGACCGGTCGTGGAATCGACGGGGCTCGACCCCTCGGCGTTCCAGGTCACCCCCGGCCCTGCCCCTGCCACATCGAGCACCGGTCTCGGGGCGCAGCGCTGGATCGCCATCGGCGCGGGCGTCGCCGGCTTGGTGAGCTTCGGTACCGCGACCGTCTACTGGATGAAGGCCCGCTCGACCTGGAACGATGCCGTCGACCGCTGTCCGGCGTTTACGTGTCGTGATCCGAACGACGTAGCCCTCGAGAGCGAGGCGCGCGACCAGTCCGGGATTGCCACGGTCACTGCCCTGACCGGGCTTGGCCTTGTGGGCGTGGGCACGCTGCTCTGGGCGACGGCGCCCGCCCGCGCGCCGCAGCGCGACACAACTCCTTCCGTCTCGCTGTCGTCGTGGGGAACCGGTCTGTCGGTCCGGGGATCCTACTGACGCTCTGCGGGTGAACTAGCCTGACACGCCGCGCGCGACGCAGTATAGATACGGCATGTCCGCGCTCGAGAGTGTCTCGCGTCATCGCATGCGCCTGTGGCTTGCCGTGGCTCCGCTGGCCGTCGCCGCCGGGTTTGCTGCCTGCTCGTTCCCCGAAGACGACTACGGTTTCGCGCCCGACAAGCCGGTGCACGACGCCGCCACGGACAAGGCCGATGCCCCTTCGACGGACGTCGTCTCCGAGGACTCGCCCTACGTGCCCCCGGAAGGCGGTGACGCCGACGCGGCTCCCGAAGCCGATGCCCCGCCCGACGTGGCGCCCGATTCCCTGGACGACGCTCAGGACGACGTGCTGGCCGACGCAACGGATGCGCCGTCGGATGCGCCACCGGATGTCGCACCCGACGCTCCCGCGGACGCGCTGCCCGACGGCCCCACGAAGCCGCTGCTGAACGTGTGGCACATCCCCGTGAATCCCGAGCCTCCGACGGTGTACATGCGCAACCCGCAGATCCCTGAGGCGGGCAAGGACGCGTACATCTACTTCGGCGTCCAGCCCAAGGATCTGGTCGCGAGCGCGAAGCTGTTCTGGTGGTGGTCCGGGCAGAGCACGCCGCAGGAGGTCGCGTTTGTCCACGATTCCTACAACGGCAACAACCAGTACTACGTTGCCAAGTTCCCGATGCCCGCGCGCCCCATCGGCACGTTCCGCTACTACATCGAGGTCGTGCCGCTGAACCCCGCGGACTACAGCACCACGTACGTGTACGGAACCGATGCCACCACGCAGAAGTCGTCGCAGCAGAGCACGGCGCTGGCCTCCCCCTACAAGCCCGACATCCGCCTCCCGCTGGCCGGCTCCGCCGAAGGGGGTGTTCCGGAGATCGTGATCACCGAGGTCATGGTCAACGCCCTGAGCACTCCCGAGGCGGGCAAGGAGTGGTTCGAGGTCTACAACGCCGCCGCAGTGCCCGTGACCCTCGACGGGTGCAAGATCGGCGACAACAGCGCCAACCACGTCATCGCCAACCCCGAGTTCATCCTTTGGCCCGGCGTCTATGCCGTCTTCGGCTCCTCCCTCGACTCCGGCCTGCTCGGCGGCTTCGTCGCCGACCACGCCTGGACCGGCTCCAGTATCGAGCTGTCCAACAGCGGCGACCTGCTCAAGGTGATGCTCCCCAACGACACCATCATCGACACCGTCAACTGGACCACCGGCTTCGGGGCTTCACTCTACGCCGTCGAGGCCAAGACGATGCAGCACACCGCAGCGCCCCCGAGCGCTACCTCCAACGACTTCGCCTCCACCTGGTGCGTCTCCAAAAAGACCTACGGCCTCGGAACGTCCTTCGGAACTCCTCAGGCTGCCACCGACAACTGCCAGCCCTGACCCGGTCACGCCCGCTCGAGCAGCCGCAGTCCCGGCACCTCGCCCCCGCGCTCGAGCAGCCTCGTCTTTGGCCGCACGGCGATCGGGATCGCGGAGATTTGGAGCATCTCGAGGTCGAAGACGTTGTCGCCGAACGCCGCGGCGATGCGGCAATCGGGGTCGGCGTCTCGCAGCGCGTGGACCTTGCCCGGGCCGTACGGGATCGGCGCACCCATGTGCGCGAGCACGCATCCATCCCGCATGGCGGGGGTTGCCGCGATGACGCTGGCGGGGTCGAGCCCGGTCCACGCGACGGCCTGCTGCACGACGGGGAGGGGGGATGCGGACACGACGCGCACGAGGATTCCGGCACGGGTGGCCCAGGACAGCACGGCGATCAGCTCCCGGTGCAGGCGGTCGGCGAGGTTTGCTGCCTGAAGCGCCTCGCGCGCGAAGGCTCCGACCCGCAGCACCTCCCAGCCGGCGAAGGCCCAGGCCATCATCTCGTAGGTACGCTTCTCGGACCACGCACCGTTCTCGCAGGCGTGGAAGAGCGCGAGCGCAGTGTCGTTGACGTCTCCGACGGGCGCGAGGCCGGCCTCCAGCGCGTCGCCGCGCAGCGCCTCCGCCGCGTCCGCCAGGACCCCCCGCGCCGTCATCAGGTGCTCGAAGGTGTCGATTCCGACATCCCCCGACCAGAGCGTGCCGTCCGCGTCGGTGGCGATCATCGCTCCGGGGTTGGCGTTGCAGTGCTGGTCGAGCAGACGGATCAGCGCGCCGGACGAGATCGACTCCATGGGTGCGATTGTAGCCGCAGCGGGGGAGCGATTCGCAAGCGGGAGCAGGGGCTCACCACTTGACGATGACGGAGGCCGGGGTGATCGAGGTCTTGCAGCCCTCGACGTCGAAGGTGATGGGGACGGCCATGGAGTTGGGGCGGGACAGGTCGGCGCCGATCTCCTTGAGGTCGATTCGGGGGACGATCTGCTCCTGGCGCAGCGGCTTGACGAGGTCGGGGGGGCCGACGACGCGGACATCGACGCGGGCGGGGAAGGCGACGGCGCGCGGGGCGCCGATGACGTGGACCTGGACGGCGCGGAACACGCGGTCGGCAAGCCTGCGGGCGATCTCGAGGGTGACGGTTGTGGAGTTGGTGTCGAAGGACACGCGCTGGGGCGGCCGATCGATCGCGATAGTGCGCTGGTGCACGCCCTCGGCGAGGCCGGTCACGTCGAAGGGCTCGGCGCGCGCCGCCTGCAGGCCGTCGAAGACCTGCTTGGGACCGCGGGCGTGGACCGTGCGGGGGTTGAAGTCGGGCGAGCCTTTGACGACGAAGCCCTCGGCGGGCTCGCCGGCCACGGTGATCTGCAGGGGGATCTCCCGCTCCACGAGATCGTCCCAGACGACGTCGAGGGACTGCGGGTCGATCATCGTGATGGTGGTGCCGGGGGGAGAGCCGATCATCGAAGGCTCGAGGGGCACGCGCCCGGAACGGGCCGAGCGCAGGTCCACCTGGAAGGTGCCGAGCTCCTCCGGGCGGAGGCCGTCGAGCAGCGTGCGAGGACCATGGATCGTGACCCGAACTGTCGGAGGCAGCGGTGTCACCAGGATGCGGTTGGCCGCGTCGGGTGGCAGCAGCGCCACGAGGTCCACGGCCATGTTGCGCTGCGCCTCCTGGGCGCCGTGGACGAATCCGTAGATGACGAAGGAGCAGAGCAGGGCGAGGAGCTTGAGCCCGACGTTGTCGAGCAGGGCGGGCTTGAGCGCGCGCAGGTTGATCCGGGGGCGAAGGGGGAGCGGCACCTTCATTCCGCTCCTCCGTGCGGCTCGCGGTCGTCCAGGGCCTTGCTCGGCAGGGGAGTAGCGACGTCCTTGGGGCGAGGGGTCTCGGCAGCAGGCATCGGCGAGCTCTTGGGGGTGGCCACCGCGGCGGGGACGGCGACCTTGGGCAGCGTGGAGACGCGAGGCGGCGGCGGCGTGGCGATGGCCACACGGCCCGAGACCGCAGCCCCGGGCTTCTTCGGCTTCTTGGTCGGCTGCGGACGTCCGAAGATCCGTAGCAGCGTGGTGCGCAGCTCGTCGGGATCGAGGTTGGTCACGATGTTGCCGTTGAAGCAGAAGCTGATCGTCGCGCGCTCCTCGCTCACCACGATCACCACCGCGTCCGTCTCCTCCGTGATGCCGATGGCCGCCCTGTGGCGTGACCCCAACGCGGGATCGATGTTGCGCGCCTCCGGCATCGGGAAGAACACCCCCGCCTTGGCGATCCGCAGGTTCCGGATGATCACCGCACCGTCGTGCAGCTTGTTCCCGCTCTCCGGGATGAACAGCGTCAGCAGAAGGTCCTTGGAGACCGACGCGTCCAGGTCGATCCCCTGGCCCACCACGAACTCGTCGAGGTTGGCGTCCTGCTCGAACGCGATGAGCGCGCCGATGCGATGGCGCGCGATCTCGGTCGTGGCTGCCACGACCTCGTCCACTACGCGCGTCTCCATCGCCTGCCCCAACCCGCCGAACAGGGCGTTGGAGCCGATGCGCATCAAGGCACGGCGGATGTCGTTCTGGAAGACCACGACGACGATGAGCACGAACGAGGAGAGCAAGGACGCGAAGATGTTCTGCAGGGTGATGAGGCCGATCCACTTGGCGCCGACATAGACGAGGAACATGAGGCCGAGGCCGAGTCCCATCTGCACGGCGCGGGTGCCCTTGAGCACGAGCAGCACGCGGTAGATGATGGCGGCCACGACGATCAGGTCGAGCAGATCGATCAGGAGCTGGCCCACCGGACGGCGCGAGAAGAGCTGCAGGAAGCCTTCAAGCACGGCAGGCCTCCCCGGGCTGCAGCAGCCCGACTGAACGTGCGACCGCGAGGGCCTGGCGTACCTCGAGAACGTCGTGCACACGCAGCACGCGAGCTCCGCGCGCGACGCACGCGATGCACGCAGCGGCCGTGGCCGCGACGCGCCTCGCCGGCGCTGCGGGCACCTCCGCGGCCAGGAACGACTTGCGGCTCGGGCCCACGACGATCGGCGCCCCGATCGACGAGAACTCCGCCAGACGTCGCACCACTTCCGCCGAGTGCTGCGCGGTCTTGTTGAATCCCAGGCCGGGATCGAACAGCAGACGGTCCCGCGAAAGCCCGGCGTCCTCCGCCCTGTTGGCCGCGCGCAACCACTCCGCGGTCACCTCCTCGACGATGTCCCCATAGGCCTGCTCGGGCGTGCCGCCGTAGCCGTGCGACGACGTCATCCGCTCGCGCGCGTGCATCAGCAGCAACCACCCCTCCGCCTGCGCAGCCACCCGCGCCAGCTCGTCGCCTTCACCCAGACACGACACGTCGTTCACGATCGCCGCGCCCGCGTCGAGCGCCGCCCGCGCTGCCTCCGGCTCGGTCGTGTCGACCGATACCGTCGCCCCACGCGCGACCGCGTGCCGGATCACCGGCCCGGTGCGTCGGATCTGCTCCGCTGCCGGGACAGGCTCGAAACCAGGTCGCGTCGACTCCCCGCCCACGTCGATGATCGCCGCGCCCTCCTCGAGCAGCTCGTCCACCCGCGCACACGCTCGCCCGACATCGAACATTGTTCCGCCGTCGGAGAACGAGTCCGGTGTGACGTTGATCACCCCCATGAGCAGCGTTGGGCCCGGCATGGTCCAAGGTTGGATCGGGCTCGAACGCGCGTTCACAGCCTACGGGTAGCAGGGCACGCCGCCGCCGGCAACTTCCGTTCCAACGAGCGGTGCACATCGATCCGAGCGGCGCGATCGGCCGCTGGCATGCCCCGGTGAAGCTTGCCTTGTCCAGCTGCGCGTTCTAGCTTCGGGCCGCGTTCAGGAACCGAACCGTCTCCGCGGACGGCGCTCTCCAGGCACACCCGACGATGCTTCGAACACGCGTACGAACAGGCGCCCTCGCAAGCCTCGTGGTGAGCATCGTCTTCGCCGTCATGGCCACGAGCGTCACCTGCTTCGACCTGTTCGTCGACCAGTGGGCCCCCCAGCTCGGACAGCCGACTCGCGTCGCCATCCGCATCCCCTACGGCTCGCGTGTGGTCCTCGGCGGCCTTTCGGAGGGCGAGTCGCGCCTGAACTACCAGACCCGGCGCGTGACGATCCCGCCGTTCACCGTGCTCGACGAGAACCAGGACGACCACCGCGAGGCGTTCGCCTACGAGTCGCTGCGACGTCCCCCTGCGCCCCTGCGCCTCGCCGGGTACATGGTCATCTACGGCACCCTGGCCTTCATGCTGTCGTCCTACATGCGACGGCTCGGCCAGAGCCGGGTTCGCCTGCTGCGCACCCACTTCGGTGTCTTCGCGCTGATCTTCCTGCTCACCGCCGCTGCCAAGGCGGTCCTGCTCTTCACCGGACTGCCCGAGTACTGGATCCCCGTAGGCGCCGTGCCCATCTGGGTCGCCATGAGCTTCGACCGGCGCACCGCCCTGCTGGTCAACCTGATGCTCGCCTTCATGGCCGCATCCCTGCTCCGCTTCGACCTCGTCCTGCTCACCGTCGTGCTCGTGCGCGGCATGACCCTCACTCTGCTGCTGTTCAACCGACGACGACCCAAGCAGCTCATGCTCTCGGGCACGCTTGCCGGCATCGCCGCTGCCATCAGCTTCGTCGCCATCGACGTCGTGTTCGAGGGCAAGTTCCACCCCCTGGCGGACCTGTCCCTGCTCGCCAACTCCAGGCTCATCGCCTGCGTCGGCGGTGGCACCCTCGCCGGCCTGCTCTCCGCGCTGCTCCGCGACCCCGGTGAGCGCATCCTCGGCCAGGTGCCGCGCGAGAAGCTGCTCGACCTGACCGACATCGAGAGCCCCCTGCTGCAGCGGTTGTCCAGCGAGGCTCCAGGCACCTGGGAGCACTCGCGCTCCATGGCCAACCTCGCCGAGGCCGCCGCCGCCGCCATCGGCGCCGATCCCCTGCTCACCCGCGTCGGCGCCTACTACCACGACGTCGGCAAGACCGTGCAACCCAAGTACTTCGTCGAAAACCTCACCCCGGGCGAAGCCTCCCCTCACAACGACCTCGCCCCCGAAGTTTCCGCCGACGCCATCATGGCCCACGTCGTGCTCGGCACCCGCATGCTCCGCGAAGCCGGCGTCCCCGAACCCGTCGTCGAGTTCTGCTACACCCACCACGGCACCCAGCTCGTCGAGTTCTTCTGGAACAAGTACCTCGAAGAACACGGCCTCAAGGACCTGCCCGCCGACCAGTCCGTTGACAGACCTTCCCGCAAGACCGAAGACCACTTCCGCTACCCGGGCATGAAGCCGCAGACCAAGGAGACTGCCATCCTCATGCTCGTGGACTCCGTCGAGGCCGCCTCCAGAACCGTCTCTCCCGCCGAGTACGACAAGTTCGAGGAGATGATCCGACGCGTCATCTTCACCAAGCTCGCCGCCGGCCAGCTCGACGACTGCGGCCTGCGCATGGACGACCTGCGCATCCTCATCCACCGCCTCGCCACGACCCTCGTGAACGTCTACCACGCTCGGATCAAGTACCCGTGGCAGCGACAACAGGAGCACCAGCCCGCGCAGAGCTTCACTACGCCACGCCCGCAGGCCGTCATTCCCATTTCCAACCCCCCGCCTCCGCCGCCCGACGAGGAGAAGAACTCGGCCGGGAAGTAGGGCCGCTTCCTTGACCAGCCCCGCCATTCGTGGTGGGTAGTCCACGAATGTGCCCGCGATCCCTCCTCGCCACCGCTGTCCTCGCCCTCGCGTGGGGCTGCGGTTGCTCGCAGGACTCGCGGAACGACGCGGCGACCAGCCATTCTTCCTCGAGCGCTCCCGCCGCCCCCGACTCCTCTCCGCCCCCTGCGCCGTCCCCCCCCGCGGCTCCGTCCGCTCCTCCGACTCCTTCGATCCTTCCCTCCCATTGCGCCCAAGCCATCGTCGTCTCCACCCCCTCATGGCAGGACTTCGCCGGCTCGCTCCAGCGCTGGGAACGTCACGGCTCGAACCCGTGGCAGAAAGTCGGAGAGCCCCTGGGCGTCGCGATCGGACGTCGTGGCATGGCCTGGGGCAGGGGACTGCACCCCGAAGGACTCCCCGGCCCGGTCAAACGCGAGGGCGACTACCGATCACCGGCCGGTGTCTTCGAGCTGGCGAGCGCGTATGGCTACGCAGACGGGCCCCCCGAAGGGGCACGCTGGCCGTATCGACGTCTGACCGAAGGGTGGAAGTGCATCGATCACCCGCGGCAGGGGCAGTACAACACGATGGTCCTACCGGACGCGCCTTTCGCGGTTGCCCCCAGCACCGCATGGGACGGCGTGCGGCGTGACATCGTGTTCGAACGGTTCGTGTTCGTGAATCACAACGCCGCGTCGACCGTGCGCGGCGCAGGCTCCTGCGTGCTGCTGCACCCGTGGATGAACGCCTCCACACCAACCCAGGGGTGCACCGGCATGGCCGCTTCTTCCCTCGTCGCGCTGCTCGCATGGATGGACCCGCAGCGTCACCCCCTGCTCGTGCAACTGCCCGGTGAGGTGCTGGGCGAGCGCGCCTCGGAGTGGGGCCTACCGCACTGACAGCGTGAGGATTCCGAAGCGACGGGCAGCCTCCAGCGCCTCCTCGCGGCAGCTCGCATCGAGCTTCTCGTACAGCTTGCGCACATGCGTGTGCACCGTGTGCGGGCTGATGCGCAGCAAGTCCGCGATCTGCTTGTAGGTCGAGCCTCGGGCGATCCCCGTGAGCACGTCGAGCTCCCGCGCGCTGAGCTCCGGCACGCAGCCCGCCCGGCATGTGTGCGGCAGCAACACGCGCTCACAGATCCCTTCGAGCGCGGCGAGCAGAACCTCGGGACCGGAACGCGCCAGAAGACACGCGTGCGCCCCGGACTCCAGCGCAGCCGTCGTCCTGCGCCCGTCGCAGGGATCGAGCAGCGCAAGGATCGGCAGCCTCGGGAACGCCGATGCCATCGCCCGCAACAGCGTGCACCCTCCACGCAGATCGCGCCCCACATCCACCACGATCGCCAACGGCGAATCGTCGTCGCTCGGCTCGACCGTCAAGACCGACGGCAGGCAGCGGAGAGCTTCGCGCGCGGGCGAAGGGACGGGGTAGTCCGCTTCGACCAGCGCAATGCGCAGCGGAGCGGCCGCTCGGAAGAGGGCGGGGATCGGCATGACGTGGCTCATGGTGCGCGCCTCCTGGGGGCCATCGAGGCCCTCATGAGCGCGACGCGGCTGTGCACTCCCGCAGCCTTGTAGATCGCCTTGACGTAGGTTCGAACGGTGGCGAGCGTCAGCCCCGTGACCGCGGAGATCTCCTTGTCACTCATCGCGAGCAGCAGACAGGCCGCCACTTTCGCATGACGCAAGGGAAGCTGCCACATGCGCGCGCATCGACGAACGCTCTTGTCGTCGGGCGTCTGGGGGGGCTGGCGCGGCATCGGGCCGGCTGTTACCGCCTTCACGGTTCACCCGTAAGGTCCGCGTATGCGGACGCCTCCCAGGGTCGTTCGTCATACGAACGAAGTCGCCGAAGGCGTCGTCCCTCCGGCTCCGCGCGCCAGCGCCGCCCCGGCGCACCCGATCCCCCTGCCTCCCTCGGACAGTGCTCGCCGCCTCTCATGTCCCCTCCGTGATGTGACCATCACTCCCGGCTCCACTGTACCACCTCGTCGATCAGAACGTGTCCCCATACTCCCGTCGCCTCGTCCACTACCTCGATCCTCCCTGACTTCCCCTTCCACCCCGAGATGTCCCAGACCCTGCGCCCCAGCACCTCCCGGTCATGCCCCGTCGCCCATGCAACCTCTCCCCCCGACACCAGCAGCGACACCCGCAGGCGAATCGGATCTCGTCCCCCTCCGACCCGCACCACCAGCCTGTCTCCGACCAGCCCGAACTCCGGCGACCTCAGCTTCCCCGTCGCCGCGTCACCCAGCCGCTCGTCGAACGAGCTCAAGTACCACCCCGCGCTCCCCAGAACCGGGCCTCCCCTCTGCACTGGCGCCGACGTCGGGATCGCAGAAAACGCCTCGCCGCGCCGCTCCCACGCGGTCATCTCCCCCGGGTCGAAGTGCATCGCCGTCTGCTCCAGCCACCGTCCCTCTCCCATGTCCTCCCGGACCCACAGCCCATCGGCCTCGATCCCCTTCGGAAACTCCGTGAACGCGTAGTACCCGTGACGGCTCAGATCCCCCGGGATCCACCCCCACTTCACGTACGTCGGCCCCTTCGCCAGCAGGTACTCCGGCGATGCGACCTTCTCGTGCCCCGGCTTCCCCCTGCCGAACCCCGGTACCGTCATCCCCGCGATCCGCGGATCCACCACGCCGAGTACGTCCACCACGCGCACATCCGCGAAGAATCCAGCAGCCCCGATGTCTCCGAGCACCATGCTCTCGCCGGGTTTCACACGCGTCGCCAGCCACTTCATGTACCGCACGTTCGCGTCCGCCAGCGCCCCCCATCGCTGGATCTCCCTCGTGTAGGGGCCCCGCTCCATGCCGCGCAGCGTGAACTCGAACAGCCCGAACGCCACCGCCACCGCCACCGCGGCGAGCAGCGCTCGCCGGATCGTCCGCGAGCGCAGCACCCAGGCAACACGCTCGCGCCCCACGACCCACCGGACAGCTCCGTCGCAGACCGCTCCCACCAGCAGGTACACCAGCGGCAGCAGCGCGACGTAGAAGCGGTGGCCCGGATAGAAGTCCCCTCCGACGTACGTGATCCACGCGACGTGAAGAAGCACGAAGAGCAGGACCCAGCGCTCGATGGGGCGACGGATCCAGACCAGCGCGGGCAGCGCGGCAAGCGGTACGAAGTACCGGTCCTCGACGAAGCCGACGGTGTAGGCCCAGCCGCGTCGCACGGCGTCGAACGTTCCCCCCACCTTGAGGTGGAACGTGTTGGGGAGCGCCGCGCCGTAGTATCGCCAGCGCCAGAAGAACCAGGTGGCCGTGATCGCGAGCCAGACGAGCAGCGCCAGCCCGGCGCGCCTCGCACGCTCGCCTCGCGTACCGCCTTCGTCCTCCGAGGGCCGCGCGATGTCGATTCCCATCGACAGGGCGAAGGCCAACGCGAACAGGCTGGCGTCGGGACGCGCGAGGCTGGCCAGGCCCAGGGCCGTGCCGGTCCACAGCCAGCTCCGCGCCCCTCGGGCGCTCCAGGCGACCACGGCCAGCAGCATGCACACGGCGAGCAGATGGTTCTCCATCCCGCTCACCGCGTACCACTGGAAGGCGTTGTCCAGCGTGCACAGCACGAGCGCGATCGACGTCGCGAGCCACCTGTCGCGGCGCAGGCGGCGTCCGACGAGGTACACCAGCACCACGCCGCCGATTGCGACGATCAGATTGAGCCCGATGGCTGCGCGCGTGGGATCCCAGTGCAGCGCGCGCGTTGCCGCCATGATCGGAGTCAGCAGCATCACCCACAGGAAGTTGGAGTAGCCCTCGACGTACTCCCCGGGGTTGAACACCAGCCCCCGCCCCAGCGACAGGTTCTTCGCGTACTGCATCGAGATGTACGCGTCGTCCAACACGTTGTGGCGGTACAGCTCCGACTGCCACGCGCTGACCCGAGCCAACAGCACCACGGCGACGACCAGCACCCAGAACGTCGGATCGCGGAAGCCTGCCTCGCGCTCGCGGACCCCGCTGCTCATGTCGCGCGCTTACGCCGGCGAAAGCGCGCGGTCAAACGGCGTGTCGGACCGCCGACGCTGCCGTGCCGCGCGCGTCGTGTGCGGGTCATTTGGCTTGACGCCCCGGTGGCACGGCCAATACTCGCCGTGCATGTCCAACAGCTCCACGCGCGGCGCGACACCCGTCGGTACGCTCTCCGAGAGCCTGGAGGACTACCTCGAGATCATCCTCCAGCTCCAGCAGGAGAAGCGCGTCGCCCGCGTGCGCGACATCGCCCTGCGTAAGGGCGTCTCGAACGCCAGCGTGTCCAACGCCCTGGCGCGCCTCGACCGCGACGGCTTCGTGCGCCACGAAGCCCACGAGTTCGTGGAGCTCACGCCGCGCGGCGAAGAGCTCGCTCGACGCGTGCTGCTTCGTCACGAGTTCCTCGTGTCGTTCTTGCGCGATGTTCTGCAGGTCTCCGCCGAAACCGCGGAAACCGATGCCTGCGCCATCGAGCACCAGGTGAGCTCCGAAACCCTCGAGCGGCTCGCGTCGTTCTACCAGTTCGTCAACTCCTGCCCCATGGCCGGCCCCGGCTTCCTCGAGGCCTTCGCATCCTGTTGCTCCTCGGGCGCACGCTCCGCCGGCTGCCAGGCCTGCGACAAGCCGTGTCCCATGCGGGATGGCGACGACGCCTCCCCTCCCGATCCCCACGTCGTTCCCCTCACGTCGCTGCAGCCCGGTGAGTCCGGCACTCTCGTGCGCCTCGGCGTCGGCTCGCCCCTGCGCGAGCGCCTCGTCGATGCCGGTTTCCTGCCCAATGTTCGCCTCGAGATCACCCGCGCAACGTCCGACGGTCGTGCGTTGCGGGTCTCGGCCCAGGGGGCCCAGTTCGATCTGGATCGAGCCGACGCGGCCGCGGTCTTCGTGCGCAAGTAGGCGAGCCAGACGCTCTCCCCGCCCGCCGGGAGCGCTCGCCTGCCCCGCACGCAGGGAAATCCGCCGTCGTTCCGCTGCGCGGCGGAAAATGTCGTCACGAAGGTTCGCCCGCCCGCCCCGGACGCGCTACCCTGGCCGTCCGTGAAACTCGGCAGTACCTCCAACCGAAGGTCCCGTCGCGGTCTGGCTCTCGGCTCCGCTGTCGGTCTCGGCGCCCTGCTGGCGGGAGCGGGCGCGATCTGGTTCGGGATCCATCACACCACCTGGATGGGCCCCGCCCTCGCCGACGGCGCGCGCGCTGTGGTCGGGCCCCGCGCTGTCGCGTGGCTCGAGGATACGCTGTACGGCGCCCAGGATCGTTGGAACCGTTGGCGCCACGGCGACTCGGCCCCGGTCTCGTATTGGGCGGCTCCGTCGGCCACTGCCCCGCTCCCGCCCCCGGTCGAATCCGGCTCCGCCCCCGCTCCCGATGCCCCGCCCGCCGCACCAGGATTCTCCCTCGCCTCCTTCTCTCCGCCCCACGACCGCGTCGCCGCCCCCGGCGACGGCGTCTGGATCCCCGCAAGCGATTCTGCCGATGCGCGCGGCGTGATGCTCAAGACCATGGTCCACCCCGACCCCAAGCGCCCCTTCGCTGCGGTCGCGATCGTCGCCATGGACCTGCATGCCGTCCGCCTCCGCGCCGTCGCCGGCACCGCCGAGCCCCGCACGAAAAACCCGATCGCCAAGGAGCAGCGCACCGGCGTCGTCGACCCCGCCGATGTCGACAACCTGCTCGCCGCGTTCAACGGCGGTTTTCTCACCATCCATGGCCACTACGGTATGATGGTGGACGGCGTTCGCCTCGGTGACCCGCGGCCCACGTCGTGCACGGTCGCTCTGTACAAGGACGGCTCGGTGCGCGTGCGATCGTGGCCCGAGTTGGAGCCCAGCGAGCCGCAGATGCAGTCCTTCCGTCAGACCCCCCAGTGCCTCGTGGAGCAGGGCAAGACGAACCCCGCCCTGCACTCCGACAACACGCACTGGGGCGCCGCCGTCGGCGGCGGGACTGTGATCCGTCGATCGGTCATCGGCGTGAGCGCCGATGGGCGCACCCTGTTCTTCGGCATGGGCGACGCGCTGACCGCGAAGTCAGCGGCCGACGCGATGGTGGCCGCCGGCGCCTACGACGTGGCGCAGCTCGACGTGAACCACTCGTTCCCCCGGTTCATGTTCTACGACAAGAAGGCAGGCGGATCCCAGGATCTGGTGGCGAGCGGGTTGATCCCCGGCTTCACGTTCAAGCAGGGCGACTACGTGAAGAACCCCTCCTTCCGCGACTTCTTCTACGTGACGCGCAAGACGACGCCGACGTCGTGAGCTGACGCGCTCCACCCCCTCGACGGCTCAGACGTCGGCCGCGATCACCCCTCGCACGGAGCGCCGACCACCAGCCGGTTCCCTCCGTTGACCTGGGCCCCGTTCATCGCGATCGTCGCCCGACGATCGAGCTGCTCCGGTGTCTCGATCCGGTCCCACTCCACCGCGCCGATCGACACCGTGAGGCGCACGTTGACACCGTCGCCGACCGTGAGGGGCAACGAGCTGGTGACCTCGCGGATCCTCGTTCCGACGTCGATGGCGTCGGCGATCGTGGTGCCGGGCATCAGGAGCACGAACTCCTCGCCGCCGCGCCGCACGAGCACGTCGTAGCGTCGCACGACCTGCCGGGTGCGCTCGGCGAAGTGGGCGAGCGCAAGGTCGCCCACGCTGCGCTGGTAGGTAAGGTTGATCTGCTTGAAGCGATCGAGGTCGATGAGCAGCAGGCTGAGCGGTGCGCCGGTGCGCCGGGCGCGCTCGAACTCCTCGGCCAGGCGCAGCATGAGGTAGCGGTGGTTGTACACGCCGGTCAGGGGATCGGTGAGAGCGAGGCGCTGGCTGCGCGCGCGCTCCAGGGCGGGGAGGCTGCAGTTGGCCAGCAGTCGAGCCAGCAGCTCGTGATCTGCGTCGTAGGTCCCGGGCTCCGGCGCGCTGATCGCCAGCACCCCCATCACCTCGCTGTCCTCCATCAACGGCACCGCGAGCATGGATCGGATCACGAAGCTTTGCGACGGCGACGGCATAAACCGCGGGTCCTGCGAGCAGTCCGCGATCCGTGCCACCTTGCCGTGCCGTGCGACCCAGCCGATGACCCCCTGTCCCTTCTCGAAGGTCACCGGGGCTTCTTCCGCTCCTTGCCCCGCGCGCGCCCCCGCCACCAGCCCGCTGCACGTCTCGTCGAGCAGCCGCAGCGACGCGTGCGTCCCCGGAAGCAGGCGGAGCGCCGCTCGAACCACCTCGTCGAGTGTCTCCTGGACCGGTCGATCGGTCGTCATCTGGCGGGTCAGCTCGAGCAGTACCTGGAGAGGATCCTGGTGTGAAGCCATGCAACGCGCACCATACCGCGGCAGCCAGGCTCCTCGCTACGGCGAGGATTCCGACAGACGCTCTCCAGGTTCCGGGACCGTCGTGGCTATCCGGTCTCGAACCAGGCCTTCACCTCGGGCTTGCTGTACGCGATGATCAACGGAATCGAGAAGGGCCAGCACCAGCAGCTCAGGAAGCCGATGGCGATGAGCACCATGTGCAGCGTGTGGACCCACTTCTTGGGGCGCAGCACGAGGGAGAGCACGAACGGCACCCCGAATAGCAGGGCTGCGGTCGCGTACAGGCCCCCCATGACGGCGGCTGGAAGGATGTCGGACGCCTTGGAGGAGTCGAACGTCGGCGCGATCATCATGAAGACGCCAAGGCCGAACACCGCCACGTGGCCCATGGCCATGAGGGCCGCGTAGGCCTTGAAGGCTTCCTGGGTGGTCCGCATGAGAGAAACCA
>CAYMUE010000036.1:27166-46478 GCA_964393505.1 uncultured Polyangiaceae bacterium | reverse complement strand
GGCGCGGAGCGGGAGATGAACGCAGAGCTGCGGCGATCGGTCGCGGCTGCGCGGAGACGGGCACGGCCGAGTCGAGGTGTGCCTGAAGGACGCCCAGCGGTCGCGATTCCAACCATGCGAGCGTTGATCGGACGCGGGAGCGGGCGCGATGCTGGGGGGTCGAAGATGCGTCGCGTCCCCCTAGGCAACGCCGGTGTCGCCCGCGCGCGGGTCGACGGGTGAACTGCGCGAACGCCCACCCCTTGATCGTCGAAGTGGCCGAGGCGCATTCTTCCCGCCGTGCCAGTCGTCATCATCCCCCGAACCAACTCGAAGTACGAGCCAACCATAGCCCGCCCGCATCCGCCTGTGGATCACGCAGGCGCTCTGGCCGCGTTCGCGTTCGTGCTGGCCATGGACGGGGCCTGGTTCGTCGAGGTCGCCTTCCCGTTCGGGGCAGCCGTGGCGATGGTGATGACGGTTGCCGGGGCGTGGGCGGTGCGGCGCATGCGGGAGACGATTCGAAAGAACCCCCAGACGGACCTGAACTTGTTCATCGAGCCGTGGGCCCTGCTGGAGCTCGCGGTGCTGCTCGTGGTGGTGGCCTACGACCTGGACCGCGGAGCGGCCGCTGGAGACTGGGTGAAGAGCCTGCTTGCAGCACTCCTCGGCGGCGGTTTTTTCGTGCTGCTCCCCTGGGGGGTCGCCGGGATGTTCCAAGGGTCGCGCGCCGCGGAGGGCGGGGAAGTGCCGCCGGGGTCGCGCGTCCGCAAGGCGGTGGCTCTCGGCCCGTGGCG
The DNA here is from genome assembly GCA_964393505.1 of uncultured Polyangiaceae bacterium. GTDB lineage: Bacteria > Myxococcota_A > Polyangia > Polyangiales > Polyangiaceae > JACRCQ01. The sequence goes on along the minus strand of CAYMUE010000036.1, from coordinate 45,702 downwards.
CAGCATCGCATCGACTCTCTGGATCGCGAACTTCCTTGCACTGGAGCCGGCGATGGGGCGCCACACGAAGTCTCCGCTGACGAGCGTAGGTTCGTGGGTCGCGCTCGCGTGCGTGCTGCTCGTGGCCTACGTGCTGATTGCCCAGCAGCACTGGCTTCGAGCCTCGCCAGGACAGGTCGAGCCTCAGGCAGGGGCAGGTGCCTATCGCAGCGCGCCGGCGCGTCCGGTGGAGGATCCTGCCCCGCCGGAGTTGTTCGAGAAGATCGCAAAGCGGGAGCTCAAGCGTGGAGTATGGGCGCTGATCCTCGCCCTCATCCCGTTGGCGCTTCACGCCTTCGTGCTCTTCGGGTGAAGCTCGGCCCGAGGCCCGCGGGCGCGGGCGCCCGGGCATCGCGGGAGTTGTTCATGCCGCCCGGCTCTCGACGGATTCGGTGGCCCGCATGCTGGGCGGCAATATCGGTGGCGGTCTGCGGGCCAGTCGTTCCATCGACCTCTGCCTTGAGCTCTACCAACGCCCGGTCACGGGCGCGAGCGTCTTGCCGTCGAGGGGGGGCTCATCGCTGTCGTTGCTGGAGCGAGGCTGCGGCGAGCAGGGTCGGTGCCGAGCAGTGGCCGCGCTTCGAAAGCGACTCGCACGGGACGCAGGGCCGGTTCGAGGACCGAGAGGTCGATGCTGGCGGATGGGACGAGGCAAGGTGGGCGGAGGGCCGTCGGGTCGGCGTGGAGCTCGGGGTCGAGTGTCGCAGGGGAAGAAGCCGGGGCTCGGGTCGCCCGACGGGGCTATGATGCCGCCATGCGACAGCACTGCCTTGCCCTTCCCGGCCTGTTTCTCGTGCTCTCATCCGGCTGCTCGTCGAACGAGAGCGAGACCCCGTGGGTCCCGAGAGATGCGGCTGCTGATTCAGCCGAAGCCGGGTTGCAGGAGACTGGGGGGGAAGCATCGACGGCAGACGCGGGGATGGATTCCGAGATACCAGAGGATGCTTCGGGAGACGGGCCGGGCACACCGGAGGCGTCCGCGGATTCGGCTGTCGATTCCTCCCTGGATGCTCCTTTCGACGTGGTCGCGGAGACAGCGCTGCCCTTGATCGGCGCCTGGCCGCAGTCGTCGTACTCGTCGCTGCCAACGGATGTCACCGTGTCCGCGGACACTGCCCTGCTCACGATCTCGTTCGACTTGCCGGAAGCAGCCTGGGTGCTGGTGCATTCCGACGGACGGTTCGGGCCGGCGGGCGGCAGCGGGGCGAACGTGCATATCGAAGTCGACGGGCAGAAGGCGAGCAACGACAGCTACATCGACTGGAGCAAGAGCACGAATGCGCAGCAGCACTGCTTCAACGCGCTGGGGGCGGTATCCCTGGGCGCGGGCCATCACGAGGTGAAGCTCGTCGCAGACGAAGTCGCCGGCTCGTTCTTCGTGGGTGCGGGGTCGAATCTGGTGGTGATGGTGCATCCCGCGGATCAGGTGGATTCGCTGTCTCTTGCCCAGGATTCTCAGAGCTTCGACTACACCACGCTCGGCAAGGACCCCGGGATTCCGACACCGCACGATCCGCTGCTCTCGACGAGCGTGTCACCGGCATCGGCGGAAGACGTGGTGGCCCTGGCCTCAGCGCGGGCGTATCACGCCGGAACGGGAGCGGGCACGTACGGCGACGCGATGCTCGGCGTTTATCTGGACGGCAAGAACCCGGGCAATGACCGGTCGACCTGGACGGTGAACGACATCTGGACTGGGGCGGAGACGCAGGCGCCGATGTTCGCGCACGCGTTCTTCCCTGCGCTGGATGGGGTTCACGTGATCTCGCTCGACGCCAGCGAGTTTCCGTGGGGCGGGCAGGAAGACTCTGTGATCTACAAGGTCGGGGCCGGATCGAGGCTGGTGGTGCTGCGCGGCAGTCTGGCGGTGCGCGGAAGCGCGCCCATCAGCCAGGCGCTCGACAACACGGTCGACTACGTGGGAATCGGCACCGACGAGAACTGGCCCGGTGTTCCGCCGGTCGGAACCGATGTCGTGGTCGCCTCGGCAAGCTTCGTGGTGCCTGCGGGGCATTCGGGAGTGGTGATGTTCCTGACACGCAATCGCGTGCAGGGGGACCAGGCGGATGCGGGGGGCACGGTGAGCCTGCGGCTGTCGCTGGACGGCAAGCCGGTAGGGAACGTGGGAATCCAGCAGTTGAAAGCGCCGGACTCGGTGAGCCAGCGCACAGTCGGAGCGAGCTATCTGGCCACGGGACTGTCGCAGGGGCAGCACACGATCGAGGCGATTGCCCGGGTGGAGGGCTCGTTCAAGCACCTGGCGATGAACAAGGATCTTCCGCTGGTGTGGTTCGACTGACGGACCTCGTGGAGTGCGTGCGGGGGATGATCGAAGTGTGGAGGAGAGTCTGGTTGCAGGGGGTGCTCGGGGGGCGACTCCCTTGAAGTACGCCGCAGTGAAGTGCGGGGAATTGGGGCAATCGGAAGACTCTGGGGATAGTGAAGAATAGAATCGTGTCCCGACGTCACGAGCAAGCCGGCTTGCGGCGGGTTCGGATCGAGAGGTGAACGCTCCTGTTTCGCAGCGTCCGACCTTCCAGACTGCTGTACCATCCCGGTATGAACCGCTCTGTCCTGCTCATCTCCGTCGCCCCAGCGTTCCTTGCTGCCTGCTCGAGCGACGAGACCGCGTCCAACCCCTCTCACGGCCACTCCACCGACGCCGCCGTGGACGGTGACGTCTCGCAGCCGCCCGTGGATGCGGGAACCGACTGGAACGTGCAGCCGGACGCTGCGGCGTGCAAGACCGGCGAGGCGTGCGGCGACGGCGGCGTCTGTGCAGGGGGGGAGTGCTGCACCGCGGACCATGCGTGCGGCGACGCTTGCTGCCCGTCCGATCAGGTCTGTTCGTTCCAGAAGTGCGTCACGGCTGGCGCCGAGTGTCACGACTCGACCGACTGTCCCGCAGCAGAGTACTGCGAATACTCCCTGGGCGAGCCCGTCGATGCTGGCGTGGTATCGGACGCGGGCGACGACGGAGGGGCTTGCACGGGCGGCGCCCATACGGTGACCGGCAAGTGCCTTCCGAGGCCGCCCGACTGCGCCGAGACGGACGCGGGGGCAAACGACGGCGGCGCGATCACGTGCCTGGAGTCGTGCGAGTACAAGCCTCCAGCGTCGGACTTCCAGGCGGTCGAGGCGTTCAGCTGGGGTGGCAAGACTTCGCCTCCGTACGACTCGGACATCATGATGACTCCCATCGTGATTCAGCTTGATGACGACGACTGCGATGGAAAGGTGACTGCCAACGACATTCCGGAGATCGTCTTCTCGACGTTCTCCGGTGGCGCGTACACCGCACCAGGCACGGCGCACGCGATCTCGATCGTGGGCGGACAGGTGATCGAGAAGTGGGCCGTGCCGGGGGTGTGGAATGCAGCGGGCGAGCTGGCGGCGGGCAACATCGACGGGACCGCCGGCAACGAGATTGTCGGGTGCAGCGCTCCAGGAGTGACGGCGCTCAAGGCGGACGGCTCGGTGCTCTGGACGACGGCGGAATCGGTGAGCTGCCGCATGCCTGGGATTGCGGATCTGGACGGCGACGGCAACGTGGAGGTGGTCGTAGAGGGGGGCGTGATCGAGGGCAAGACCGGAAAGGTGCTCCACCCCTTCTCACCAGCGTATCAACAGGTCATCAGCGACCTGGACAACGACGGCAAGCTCGACGTCGTGAGCTCGAGTCGAGCGTACCACGCAGACGGCACGTTGTTTGTCGACACCGGGAAGCCGGGCAGCTCGCCGGCGATCGGCGACTTCGACAAGGATGGAGTGCCCGAGGTGGTCGCGGTGGACTACGGGTCCCACACGATGTGGCTGTGGCACCACGACGCAGCCGAGCCTGGCAAGTTCAAGATCGTGCGGGATGCAGTCGACATCAACGGCTCGCTCGACCCCTCGCTTTGCCCCGGAGGCTCGTCGGGCAACACCAAAGGGGGCGGTCCCCCGACGGTCGCGGACTTCAACGGCGACGGCCATGCGGATGTCGCTCTCGCAGGCGGCGTGGGCTATGCGGTGTTCGACGGCAAGAAGCTCATGGACGCTTCGGTGCCCGGGCCCTCGACGTTCCTCTGGGTCAAGCCGACCCACGACTGCTCTTCGGCGGCCACGGGCAGCTCGATCTTCGACTTCAACGGCGACGGTCGCGCGGAAGTGGTCTATTCCGACGAGTACTTCCTCCGGATCTACCAGGGCGACACGGGCGATGTGTTGTTCGAGACGTGCAACACCACGGGGACGCTGATCGAGTATCCGGTCGTTGCGGACGTGGACAACGACGGTCAGGCCAACATCATCGTGGTGTCCAACGCCTACGCCTACAGCTGCAACGGCACGAAGCAGTCCGGGCTCCGGGTGTTCTCGAGCCCCACGAAGTCGTGGGTGCGCACGCGCCGTGTGTGGAACGAGCATGCCTACCACGTGACCAACGTGGAAGAAGACGGGACCATCCCGGTCAACGAGCTGCCGAACTGGAAGCAACCGGGGCTGAACAACTTCCGTCAGAACAAGCAGCCCGGCAGCGAGTTCGCAGCGCCCGATGCCGTGCTGGAGCTGGCCATACCGTGTGGCGCCCAACAGCTCGTGGCGACCGTGCGCAACCTCGGACAGGCCGCACTCCCCGCGGGGCTGATCGTCAGCTTCTTCGAAGGCGACGCCCCGACCGGCGTGGCCCTGGGCCAGACCGCGACCAAGAAGCCCCTGTATTCGGCGCAGTCCGAGCAGGTCATACTCACGTTGGCTGCGCCTTCCGGGGGGCTCGCAAACGGTACAGTCGGCGCCTACGTCACAATCGAGATCCCGGCCGAAGTACACGAGTGCCGTCCCGACAACAACGGTCCGGCTTCGGGGAAGGCCCATTGCGCAGGGCCCAAGTAGCAGCGTTGGCCGACATCCCGCCGCGTTCCGCATTGGGGGCTGCGGCACGGGACGAGCCTCCGCGCGAGTGCCCGCGGACCGCGTCACGCGGTGTCGCGGCCCTTGCCGCTCTCCTGCCCGAGCCGGATCTCGATCCGTCGCCCCTTGCCTCTCGATCGCTTCGGAATACGAATCGTCAGCACGCCGTCGTCGAGCGTTGCCTCCGCGAGCTCGCAGGCCGCTTCTGGAGGGAGCACGAATGACCGTGCGAAGTGCTCACCGCTTCGCTCGCCGTCTTGCGCTCCTGCGTCGTGTGCGGTGTCAACCGCTCGCGGCTCGCCGCGGATCGTCAGCACGTTGTCCTGGATCTCCACGCGAAGCTGCTCGGGAAGGAAACCAGGGACGCTCGCCTTGACGTAGCAGCACTCCTTGTCCTCGCTGACGTCGATCGCGAGTCGATGGCGTCCGGAAAGGCTCGATCGGCGCCGATGCAGCGCGCTGGCGATCTCGGCGAATGGGGCCCAACGCGTCGGCATGGCCTGCGCTCCTCTCCCGTCGGTCCTGCTTCTGCACGTCTCGCGCCGGATTCCCGTGAGCGGCCGTTGCGGATCTTGAAGCGAGCGCATGCGCCGCCTAAGCTCCGTCGCCTGGAGGCCACCCATGTCGTCCATGCTCCGCCGACACTCGCTCCGAACGGTCACGCTTGCTGCCCTCGCGGCCTGCCTCACCGTCACGGGCTGCCGTCGCTCCACCACCTCTTCCGAGCCCGAGAAGGAAGGCAAGTACGGCATCCCGGTGGTGCAGCAGGGCAAGTTCAACATGGCGCTCGTCTACGTCGGACCGGTGGGTGACGGCGGTTGGACCTACGCCCACGATCAGGGGCGGCGCGAGCTCGAGAAGGCGATGCCCGACGTCCACACGGCGTACGTGGAGAGCGTGGCCGAGGGTGCGGATGCCGAGCAGGTGATCCGGGCGCTGGCGCGCAAGGGGTTCGACCTGATCGTCACGACCTCCTTCGGCTTCATGGACGCCACCGAGGCCGTCGCCAAGGAGTTCCCCAAGATCCGGTTCGTGCACGTCTCCGGGCACAAGACCGCAGCGCCGAACTTTGGCAACGCCTTCGGCGCGATGGAGGACATGAAGTATCTGGCCGGCATGATCGCCGGGGCCCGGGCCAAGGCCGATGGGGTTCCGCGGCTGGGCTACATCGCCCCGTTCCCCATCCCGGAGGTGATCCGTCTCGGCAACGCGCTGATGATCGGTGCGCGGCAGACGTGCCCCGAATGCACTCTGGAGATCCGCTGGATGAACTCGTGGTTCGATCCGGGCAAGGAGCAGGAAGCCGCCGAGTCGATGTTCAACGCTGGCGTCGATGTGGTGATCACGGGCGCCGACACGACCGGTCCGATCGTGGTCGCCGGGCAGAAGAAGAAGTGGGCGATCGGGTACGACTCGAACAACGCGTGCGACGCGGACAAGGCCCGGTGTCTGACGACGCCCTACTGGAACTGGGGCGTGTACTACCAGGGTCTGGTCAGGGACATCCGCGGCGGAAGCTGGAAGCCGTCGTCGTACTACGGTGAGCCCGACACCGGGATCCTGGGGCTGTACGGCTTCGAAGACGGCGCGACGCCTGCTCCCGGCGTGCCGGAGAGCGTGGTGCCGCTCGTGCGTGAGAAGCTGGCCATGATGAAGGCGGGCAAGTTCACCCGCTTCGACGTCTTCGCCGGTCCCATCGAGGACAACAAGGGCAAGGAGGTCGTGCCTGCGGGCAAGAAGCTCACCCAGCAGGACCTCGAGGGGCTGCCCGGCTGCACCGTGTGCATGAGCTGGCTCGCCAAGGGAATCGTGGGCGAAATCCCCGCGAAGAGGTAGCTCCCAGACGTGGCCCTGCCGTCCGATCGCCCCGAGCCGCAGCAACCCGCCGCCGTCGCGCTGCGCGGCATCTGCAAGCGCTTCCCCGGCGTCGTCGCCAACGACGACGTCGACTTCGACCTGCGCGAGGGCGAGATCCACGCGCTGCTCGGGGAGAACGGCGCGGGCAAGTCCACGTTGATGAGCATCCTCGCGGGCCTCTGTCAGCCCGATTCCGGATCCATCCGTCTGGACGGCGAGCTCGTCCGATTTCGTTCGCCTCGCGATGCAATCGCCCGCGGCGTCGGCATGGTCCACCAGCAGTTCATGCTCGTGCCCACCCTCACCGTCGCCGAGAACATCGTGCTCGGCATGCCCGAGCCCCGCTTTGTCGTCTCGCGCACACGCATCGAGCGCGAAGTCCGCGCCCTGTCCGAGCGCCATGGCCTGCACGTGGACCCCTCCGCCTTCGTCTGGCAATTGTCCGTCGGCGAGCAGCAGCGCGTCGAGATCCTCAAGGCCCTGCACCGCGGCGCGCGTGTGCTCGTGCTCGACGAGCCCACCGCAGTGCTCTCTCCGCAGGAGGTCGCCTCCATGTTCGAGGCCCTGCGGGCGCTCGTCGATGAAGGCCGCTCCGTGGTGCTGATCAGCCACAAGCTCGACGAGGTGTTGCGCGCAGCCGATCGCCTCACGGTCATGCGGCTCGGCCGAATCGTGGCGTCGGGCATGCCCGCGCGGTGGACCACCCGCGAGGAACTCGCTCGCACCATGGTTGGCCGCCCCGTCCTGCTCGACCTGCAGAAGAGGCCCGCCTCCCCGGGCGACGCGGTACTGCGCACCTCGCACCTGGCCGTGCGCGGCGACAAGGGCCTGCTGTCCGTTCGCGACCTGGACCTCGAGGTCCGCGCCGGCGAAATCGTCGGCATCGCCGGCGTCGCGGGCAGCGGGCAGCGCGAGCTCTCCGAAGCCCTCGCAGGATTGCGCCCCGTGGAGTCGGGCGCCGTGGAGCTCGGTGGTCGCGAGGCGACGCGCTGGACCACGCGCGAGCGGATCGACGCAGGGCTCGGGTACGTGCCCGAGGATCGGGCGATCGAAGGTGCGGTCGGTGCGCTGGGCATCGACGAGAACCTCGCGCTCAAAGCGTATCGGAAGCCCCCGTTGGCGAGAGGGTGGCAGATCGATCGCGACAAGATGGCGCAGATTGCGAAGGAGCGGATCCGGGAGTTCGACATCGCGGCGCCCGGGCCTTCGACTGCAGCCGGCACGCTGTCGGGCGGGAATCTGCAGAAGGTGATCCTTGCGCGCGAGCTGTCCGCGGGGCCGAGGGCGCTCGTCGCCGCGCAGCCCACGCGAGGGCTCGACATCGGCGCCACCGAGACGGTGCACAAGCTGCTCCTCGGGCTGCGCGACAAGGGGGTCGGCGTCCTGCTGATCTCCGAGGATCTCGAGGAGATCCTGTCGCTGAGCGATCGAATCGTGGTGATGTGCCAGGGGCGTGCGACAGGGACGCTGGGGGCGCAGGATGCGAGCCCCGAGGTGATTGGACTGATGATGGGCGGCGCCGCACCGGGGGACGCATGACGGCCGGGGGCTGGCAGGTGCGGCTCGAGGAGCGGCTCGAGAGCGGAGCCCGACGGCGCTGGATGCGTTCCGTGGTTGCGATCGTGGCCGCATTCCTCCTGGGTGCCGTGCTGATCGCCTCGGCCGGGCTCGATCCACTGCAGATCTACGGGCACATCCTGCGCACCGCCTTCGGCAGCGCGTGGGGATGGAGCGACACGCTGGTGAAGGCGACGCCGATCATGCTCTGCGGGCTCGGCGTGGCGGTGGCCTTCCGGATGCGCTTGTGGAACATCGGCTCGGAGGGCCAGTTGTGGATGGGGGCCTGGGCCGCATCCGGCGTGGCGCTCGGCTGGCTCCCTGCCAGCACCGCGCGCCCCGTCATGCTCGCCGTCATGGCATTGGCCGCGATGGCTGCGGGCGCCGCCTGGGGCGCGATCCCCGGTTGGCTCAAGGCGCGAATGGGTGTCAGCGAGATCATCACCACGCTGATGCTCAACTACGTCGCATTCCAGTGGGTCTGCTGGTTCGTATTCGGCCCCTGGAGCGAGCGAGGATTCCAGCTCACACCGCAGTTTCCGCCCAGCGCCTGGCTGCCGCGGCTGAGCGACGCGGCGCACCTGTCTCCTTCATTCTCCGGGCTGACCGTTCACGCGGGCATCGGGATCGCGCTGATCGCAGCGGTGGTCGTGTCGCTGCTGATGGACCGCAGCCGATGGGGATTCGAGGTGAGGGTCACGGGTGACGGGCCGCGTGCGGCGCAGCACGCGGGGATGCCGATCGCCCGCAACACCGTGCTGGCCCTGGCCCTGACCGGTGCGCTGTCGGGACTCGCGGGCATGAGCGAGGTCGCCGGCGTGGTGCACCGCCTGCAGGACCGCTTCTCTCCCGGCTTCGGCTTCACCGCGATCATCGTCGCGTGGCTCGCGGGGCTGCGCCCCTGGGCGGTCGTCGTCGTGTCGGTGCTCTTTGGCGGCTTGCTGGTCGGCGGCAAGGAGATCCAGCCCGCCGGGATCCCGCAGATGCTTCAGGGCCTCGTGCTGCTCGTCATCGTCGGTGCCGAGGGGATTGCCCGGTATCGCTTGCGCGTGAGCCGCGCGGAGGCGCGGGCATGAACGCTGCGGGCTGGTACGCGTTCGTAGTGGGGTTGCTGGCCGCGGGAGTGGCTCGCGGAACTCCGATCCTGTTTGCGACTCTGGGAGAGCTCATCACGGAGCGCGCCGGCGTGTTGAACCTCGGCGTCGAGGGGATGATGCTCGTGGGCGCGATGACAGGCTACGGCGTGGCCGACGCGACGGGGAGCGCGTGGCTCGGGGTGCTTGCCGCCATGGGAGCGGCAGCGGCGCTGAGCCTGGTGCACGCCATCGCCGTGGTGGTTCTGCGCGCCGATCAGGTCGTCAGCGGACTGGCCGTCACCTTCCTGGGCACCGGCTTGAGCGCGGTGATCGGCGCGCCGCTGGTGGACAGCAAGGCCGCAGCCGCGCGCCTGCCGTCCGCATCGATCCCCGGCCTGCGAGGGATTCCGGTCGTCGGCCCCGTGCTGTTCGATCAGAACATCATCGTGATCCTCGGATTCCTCGTGGTCCCGCTCGTGTGGTTCTACCTCTACCGGACGCGCGCCGGGCTGCACCTGCGCGCGATTGGCGAGCACCCGGCTGCAGCGGATTCGGTGGGAATCGGAGTCGTGTCGCAGCGTATCGCCTACGTGGCAGTCGGCGGGGTCTTTGCGGGAATGGCCGGGGCCAGCCTGAGCCTGGCGGTGACGCCGGGATGGGTGGAGGGGATGACGGCGGGGCAGGGGTGGATCGCGGTGGGGCTGGTCATCTTCGCGGGATGGGATCCGGTGCGCGCGGCGATCGGTGCGTGGCTGTTCGGAGCGATCCGGCGATTGCCGCTCGATCTGCAGGGCGTGCCCGACCTTCCGTTGTTTCGCAATCCGAATCTCGGCTACTTCCTCAACATGCTTCCGTACCTGTTCACGATTGTCGTGCTGATCGTGGGGGCGCGGGAGTCGTTCCGCAGGAGGCTGGGGGCACCGGCGGGGCTGGGACTGCCGTTCGTGCGCGGGCGCAGATAGGTAGGTGGAGACGTGCTCGCGCCGCGTCCCTTGACTCGGCGCGGCCGCTCCTGCAGTGCGATCGCATGCTTCGTATCCGCTTGTCCGCGCTGGCCGTGTCCCTGTCCGCAATCGCCGCCGCGTGCGGCAGCCCGCCGGCCCCGGTAACGGCGCCCGCCTCCTCTGCCGCCTCCGGAGCCACGCGTGCGGTCGCTCCCCCGGCGCCTGCGCCCACCGTGGCGGGCAAGCCGGTCTTCGTCATGCAAGCCGGGCTCTCCGACAGCGTGAACGACGTCCAGTGGAGTCCCGACGGCTCCTTCCTCGCTGTGTCCATGTCCGGCCCCAGCGTGAGAATCCTCGATGCGAAGACTGGTCTGGAGCGCGCGTCGTATTCTGAAGGATTGAGCTCGGAAACCTGGGGTGCGTGGATCGGCGAGACCGCGCTGGCTCTCTGGCCCGCTCAGAAGGCCTGGAATGGTGTGACGGGCGAAGTCGCGGCGCACCCGATCGAGGTCGGACCGGACCTTTCGTTCGCTGCGGCTGGGAGCGTGGATGGGACGCGCGTGCCGCAGCTCTTCAGCGACACGAAGACGGGTTCCAAGAAGATCGTGGTTTTCGATCTGCAGGGACGCAAGCCGGTCGCGGAGACTGCCGTTCCGGGCGACGGGCGCTGGGTCTACCCGGTGTTGGGGGCGAAGGGACGATGGGTCGCCTGGTCGGGGTTCGACGCGGGGAAGACCAAGGTGTACGCGTGGGAGGTGGGCAAGGGCGCGCCACGCGTGGTCCGGGTCCAGGACGGCGAGGCAAACGGACGTCCGTGGCTCGCGTGGGGGCCCGACGGGCTGCTCTCCGTCAGCACCCTGCAGGGCTCCGCGGTCGTGGTCGATGCGGCGACGGGTGCCGTGCGCAAGGAGCTGCCGGGAGCGGTTCGCGTGGATTGGAGCGTCGACGGCAAGCTTGCCGCGGTCTCCGGGCGGGATCCCCATGTCGCGGACGCGACCACGTGGCAGAAGGTGCGGCCGCTGAACGAGTGGTTCGCGGGGGGGGCGGTGCGCTGGAGCCCGGATGGAACGAAGCTGGCTCTCAGCACACGGGGAAAGCACGACACGACCGGCGAAGACGTCGCAGTGGTGCGCGTGCTGGATGTGTCGGGGAACGAATGGTTGTGGGAGCAGACGGGAAGCCGGCGTCCCGGGGCGCACAGCAGCGCGAGTCGCGACGGCATGACGGTGTCGAGTGGCGCGCTGGTGTGGGATCTCGCCGCGGGGCGTCTTCGGTCGAGGATTCGTCCCGGCTACGTTTCGAAGTCGTTCATGAGCCCGGACGGATCGCTCGTCATGGGATTGCCGGACGGAGTCGAAGTCTACGACTCGAACACCGGTGAGAAGCGCAAGAGCTTCGCGGCGCCCCAAGGTCAGTACTTCGACGAAGCGGTCTGGAGCCCGGACGGCAAGCTGATCGTAGCGCGGTACACCGAAGCCTCGAAGCCCGGCAAGCCCCTTCCGAAGGACCGGGACGCGCAGTACGCGGTGCTCGACGTCGCCTCGGGACGCACGGTCCGCACGTTCGGCAAGCACCGATACGATGTCGCATCGGCGACCACCGTGACGCCGTCGGGCGAGGTGATCCTCGCTCATTCGGACAAGGGTCGCGTGCTCGACATCTGGCGTCTTTCCGACGGGCGACACCTGCGAACCGTGCGTCTGCAGACCGGCGACTGCGTCCAGGGCAATCAGCTCGTCTCTCCCCAAGGTGACGCCGTCGTCGTGGAGTGTCGCATCGCCAACACGTTCAAGGCCAAGAGCATGGTCGTCGTCGATGTCGCGACCGGAAAGGTCACCGCGAAGCTCACACCCCGGCCCGACGATGAGCTGTGGGACATGGACTGGAGCCACGACGGCAAGTCGATCGCCGCTCGAACCGTCCGGCCCACCAAGGAGATCGTGGTCTGGGACAGGAACGGTCAGCAGCGCAGCCGGTTCCCCCTGCCCCATGCGATCTCGTGGATGAAGTGGGCCGCGGGCGACAAGGCCATTCTCGCTTCCACGAGTGACGAGATCCACCTCTTCCGGGTGACCGACGGTGCGTCGGTGTCGTTGCACGGCTCGAAGGAAGACGGCTCGATCGCCTACACGGACGACGGTCAGTTCGACGGCGACGACAAGGCGTTCGGGCGGATCTGGTTCCGGGTCGGCGCCGATCGGCTCCGCTCGCCGATGGTGTCCGCGGATCAGTTGTTCGAGAGGTTCCACCACCCGAATCTGGTCGCGGACCTCATCGCGGGCCGATCGCTCGCGCCGCGTCCCGACGCCCAGCAGGGGATCGGACTGCCTCCCCGCGTCGAGTTCTCCGACAGTTTCTCCGCGAAGGTCTCGGACCCGAAGCTCACCGTGCGGGTGCGCGCCACCGACGCCGGCGGCGGGATCTCGGAGCTCCGGGTCTTCGTCAATGGCGTGCGCGTGGACGCCGGACGCGGATTGGAGCTCGACGGCCCGAGTGCCTCCTGGCTCGATCGTTCGATCGACGTCCTGCTCGGTCCTGGTGACAACGAGATCGTGGCGGAGGCGTACAGCGTGATCGGCAAGGTCCGCAGCACGCGGGCGAAGGCGAAGGTCGCGCTCGACGCCGCCGCGACGGGGCGTCCGAATCTTCACTTGCTCGCCGTGAGCGTGGACGACTATCAGGATCCGAGCTTGAAGCTCTCCTTTGCGAACGCGGACGGCGACGCGGTGGTGCGGGCGTTCCAGGCGCAGGAGGGGAAGCTGTACGGCAAGGTCCAGGTGGTCCGCCTCAAGGATTCCGCCGTCACCCGGGAGAAGCTCGCGGAGGCAGCCGCAGGGCTCACCAAGGGCGTGGAGCAGCAGGACGTGTTCGTGTTCTATGCAGCCGGACACGGCACCGTCGTGCAGTGCCCCGGTGCAAAGGACATGCACTACATGCTCGTGCCCTACGACGCTTCCCTGCGCAGCGACACGTCGCTGTGCTCCCGCGGCGTGACCGACGAAGTGCTCAGCAGCCAGCTTCGTCCCATTCCGGCGCGCAAGAAGCTGGTCATCCTCGACACGTGTCACGCAGGGGCGGCGGCGACCGAGAACATGCTGGTGGCGATGCGCGGTGCGGCCGATGTGGACGCGATCAAGCGGCTTTCGCGTGCCGAAGGGATGGCGATCATCGCGGCGGCGCAGGCCAAGGAGTACGCCGGCGAGGTGCCGGCGCTGGGCCACGGGGTGTTCACCTACGCGTTGCTGCAGGGGCTCGCGGGCAAGGCTCCGCGGGTCGGAAGCTCGGTGACGGTGTTCAACCTGCTGTCGTATGTGAGCGACGAGGTTGCGACCCTGTCGGACACCCATCTTCGGAGAAGGCAGTTCCCCATCACCAGCATGCAGGGGCAGGACTTCCCGGTGGTCGTGCCGTAGGGGAGACCGATCCTGTGCGCCATGGCGAGTTCCTTCAGTCGTCCTGGTCGCCGCGCTCGAGCCGCTCGAGGTCCGCGAGATCCTGCAGCCTCCCAGATGCCCGCTTGTTTCGGATGAGATGCTCCCGCGAGAGCACCTGGCTCGCGACCGGGCCGAACGATGCGCTGACCCGGGCGGACCAGGCCTCCTCGAAGCCGACGCCGTCAATGTGCGTGAGGATGTCGATGCGCACCGGCGCGACGCCGATCTGAAACACGGTGCCCGGTGTAGCGAGATCGACGGCCGTCAGCTCCGATAGCGGGGCGCCGAACACCGCCAGCGCTCGGAACGCCCGCTCGGCGTTGTCTGGCGTCGGACGGATCCAAACGTCCAAGTCCTTGGTCGCCCGCACGTGGCCGTGCGCCGCGAGCGCGTGCGCTCCAACGACGAGGTACTCAACTCGTTGGTCGGCGAACGCGCGCAACAGATCGATCAAGTCTTGGTTCACGGCCGCCTTCCCTCCAGGCGAGGCACAGGAGTGTGAGCTGCCAGACGGCCTCGATTCGCTCGTCGATGGAGGTCGGTCGCCGCGTCCCTCCGGCGCGTTCGGCGCGTATGACCTTCTTGGCGGGAGCAGAGGCCGACATGCTCAGATCCTAGCACGATGGGGCTGAATCGGGAGGTCCTGAGCCGCTCGCTGTCGGCGTGTTATCGGCTTGGGTCCCCTCTTCGAGCAGAGGTCCGATGGCCCTGTCAGCCCAGCGCGCCCACGAACTGCAGCGACTCGCGGATCTGCTCGTAGCGATCATCGACGGTGCCGGTGTAGCCGAGGGACAGGCGCACGAGTCCGGGGCTGATGCCCGCCGCGCGCATCGACGCGTCGTCGAGCTCGCTCGACGTGGAGATTGCCGAGCAGGTCATCAGGGTCTCGGCGTAGCCGAGGCTGACGGCCATGAAGCCGGCGTGGTGCTGGTTCTGCATGCGCTCCATGAAGGTGTTGGCGCGCTGCGTGGTGCCGAGGTCCACCGTGAAGATCGCCCCGAAGCCGTAGCCCGGGTTGGAAAGGGAACGGATGAGCGCGTGCTGCGGGTGGCTCTCGAGACCAGGGTAGCGCACGTGCGCGCCGGCCTTCTCGAGCCGCGAGCAGATCTCCAGGGTGCGGCGTCCGTGCTCGGCCATTCGCAGGGGGAGGTGAGGCAGACGGAGCGCAAGCTCGAAGGCAATGCGCGAATCCATCGTGGCGCCGAGCAGCATGAGGGAGCCCATGTGCAGGTCCATCATCTTCGCGATCAGCTCGGAGGAGCCGCAGACCGCGCCGGCAATGAGGTCCGAGGCGCCGCTGATGTACTTGGTGAGGCTGTGCACCACGACGTCGGCGCCAAAGCGCGCGGGGGTGATGAAGATCGGGCAGAAGGTGTTGTCCACGACCAGGGGCACTCCGTGCCGGTGAGCGATCTCGGCGAGACGGGGCAGGTCGGCGACCACGAGCGTGGGGTTGGCGAGGGTCTCGGTGTACAGAAGGCGAGTGTTGGGGGTGAACGCCGCCTCGACCGCATCGAGATCCGAGATGGGCACGAACGTGGTGTGAACCCCTGCCTTGGCCGGGAGGTACTCGCCGAGCAGCGCATGGGTCCCGCCGTACAGGGTGTTGGAGGCGACGACGTGGTCGCCGGAGTTGCACAGTTGGGTGATCACGGCGCCGATGGCGGAGAGCCCGCTCGCCGTGCAGTAGGCTGCCTGCGTGGCCTCGAAGGCCGCCAGCTCGGAGGCGAGCGCGTAGACCGTCGGGTTGAAGTGACGGCCATACAGGAAGCATCCGTCGCGGTCCGGTGTGCGATCCCCGGAGAAGATCGCGGGCATCGTCGAGGCGGCCATCACCGTGAAGGTCGAGCTGGCCTCGATGCTCATGTTCACGCCCCCGTGCTCCCCGAAGGTGTGGCGGCTCGCAGCATAGGCGGCAGCGGGATCAAAGGGCTGCATCACGAGATTCCTTTCTTTGTTCGTCACGAGAGACGCTGCAGAGCATAATCTGCGGACCATGGCATCGAAACGAAATCAAATGCCGAACGAGCCCGCTCGAAGGCCCCTGGACCGAATCGATCGACGGATCGTCGCCGCGCTCCAGAACAATGCTCGCCTCTCCAACAAGGAGCTCGCCGCCCAGATCGGCCTCGCCCCCTCGAGCTGCCTGCAACGCGTGCGACGACTCATAGCGAACGATGTTCTGCGAGGCTTCCACGCCGACGTCGCCCCGTGGGTGCTCGGAATCGAGATGGAGGCGATGATCGCCGTGCGATTGCGCCAGCACACCCGCAGCGACGTCGATGCCCTGCGAGCCCACCTGCTCGCCCTGCCCGAGGTCGTCGCCGTCTACCACGTCGCAGGCCCCGACGACTTCCTCATCCACGTCGCCGTTGCCGATGCCGCGCACCTGCGCGACTTCGCCCTCGACGCGTTGACCTCCCGCCCCGAGATCGCGCACCTGCAGACCGCGCTGATGTTCGACGCCGTCCGCGCGCGGCGCCTGCCGGACTACGTCGAACGCGGCGTTCAGGATCCGTCTCGAACGTGCGCTGCGGCGCGTGCACTCCCTCGTAAGCCTTCGAAGAAGCGTTCCGGGTGATTCGCTCGCCGAGGCGCTCGAAGTCTTTCGCCGCCCAGCGCTCCGGGTGCGCTACCCTCGCGACACGATGCGTCCCGTCCTGAAGCTCCTGCCCACGCTCGGCTCCGCGCTCCGCCTCGTCCCTGCCGCGACCTGTCTGCTCGTCCTCACTGCCTGCGACAGCGCAGAGTCGGACGGCGAGGCGCCCGCGGCCGACGCCGCGCCCCCCGCCGACGCGAGCCACTCCAAGGACGCGACGTCGCCGAAGGACGCCAGCCAGGAGAAGGAAGCAGCGTCGCCGCTCGACGCTGCGGCCGAGCCCGACGTGGCGACGGAGGCAGAGGCTGCCGCTCCGGTGGATGCTTCGGAAGCCGAAGCACCTCTCACGGGGGAGTGCGGCAACGGTGTGACCGAAGGCGCGGAGAAGTGCGACGAAGGGATCGACAACGGGACCTATGGGCACTGCCGAGCGGACTGCTCGGCGATGCCGAAGCTCGTGGCGGTGCGGGGGGACGTGTTCGCGTTCATGAGCGAAGTCCAGGGCGAGCGGCTCGATGGCGTGACGGTGAATGTGATGGAGCACCCGGAGTTCTTCGCGATCGCGGGTGCGGATGCGCACTTCGAGATCGACGGGCTCGAGGAGGGGACCGATGTGACGCTGGTGGCCTCGCGCACCGGCTACGTGACCACGCAGACCGCGACCTTCAAGCTCGGACCCCGCGGGATCGATCCGTTCAGCATCCAGATGCCGTCGTCGCTCATCTTCGGCGGCATGCTGTTCATCGTCGGTGATCCCCAGTTCGACAAGTACTGCGCCATCGTCACCACCGTCACCCGCCTCGGCGGCTCGCTGTTCATGAAGCACCGCCAGGGCGAGGCCGGCTCCCAGCTCGCGATCCTCCCTGCGGTGCCTGCGGAGTCGGGGCCGATCTACTTCAACGAGAGCGTGCTGCCCGACGAGGGGATCTCGGCCACCACGGTGGACGGCGGCGCGTTCTATCGCCACGTGCCGCCGGGGGACTACGTCGTCACCGGGACCAAGGCCGGCGTGGGGTTCCAGCCCTTGCGCATCAAGTGCTCGGTAGGGACCTTCATCAATGCCGGGCCGACGATGGGGCTGCAGGCCAACGCGCACGAGCCCGACTACGCCGGGGCGTCGCTGTACGCCGACGACGCGTACACCGCCTCGATGGACGGGTTGTGCGAGAAGACCGCGGCGTGCGTGAACGAGAACGTCTCCAATCCGCCGCGGTATCCCGATGCGACCCTGCTGGGGTGCAAGAAGGCGATGAGAAACGAGCTGTCGTGGATCGATCCGACGTGCGACGCGAAGGCGCACGTGCGCGACGCGTGGAAAGCGTTCTACGATTGTCGTGCGGCGGACTGCACGAACGCGCTGGGCAAGAGCGAAGAGGTGTGCACCGCAGAGGAGGCTGCGTTCACCTCGGCGATGGCGTCATATGGCCCCTGCTACAAGGCCGCGCACGGGTTCTGAGTCCCCGCGGGAGCCCTCCGCTCAGAGCTTCACTTGCAGGCTCATGAGCCACGCGTTGCCCGCCAGATCCGGCTCGAACGCGTCGTCAGTCCGCCGCTGCACGTAGTTCATCTGGACCTTCATCCAGCTCCGGTACAGGTAGTTGACCCCCACCGTGTTCGCCGTGCGACGCACCACCACCCCGGACTCGTCGCTCTCGGTCGATAGCTCGTCGTGGCGTAAGCCGATCTCGAACGCGTGAGCCTCGAGCATGCGACACGGTACCAGCAGGCGGAGCATGGGATTGAGCCTCCAGACCACTCTCCACTCCCAGCCCGACCACATCAGGTCCTTCTTGCCGTTGTCGTCGAAGTCGTCGAGCGTCGTGCCGCGCGAGTACGCTCCCGACGCCCGCATCCCCGAACGCGCGAGGTCGAGCTGCAGGTCGCTCCCCCAGGCGTGACGGTGTACGTCGATGACCGCGCGCCCGCTGTTGAACAGCATGTCATCGTGGCGGTTGTGGGAGGCAAAGCCTCCGAGGCGCAGCACCCCGGGCCACGGATCGACCTCGGTGCGCAGTCCGAGGTACACGTCGCCGGGGCTGTTGGTGATGACGTATTCCTTGCCGCTGTTGCCGCCGATGTAGAGGTTGGCGCCGAGGCCGTTGCCGATCATTCCGAAGTAGCGCAGGGGCACCGGGCCGAG
>CAYMUE010000036.1:0-27066 GCA_964393505.1 uncultured Polyangiaceae bacterium | reverse complement strand
TGGCGCCGAGGCCGTTGCCGATCATTCCGAAGTAGCGCAGGGGCACCGGGCCGAGCTTGATCTCGCCCTTCGCCGCGATTCCCAGATCGCGCAGCTGCGAGAGGTTGCCGTAGAACAGCGAGGAGGCGTAGGTCGTGCGCGACAGGGCGTAGTCCGCCGCGGCGCTGGCCATCTGAGAGCGCACCATGAAGTCGATGACCGTGTCGCTCATCAGGTTCTCGTACACGCTCGGGATCTTCATCTGCCCGGCGTGCAGCGACAGCCAGGGAGCGATGGTGACACGCCCCTCGCACTCGAGCAGCTGCGGGTCCCGCTCGAGGCGGAGCTGGGCCTCGAATCCGAAGCGGTTGTCCTTGGTGCTGGTGCGGATTCCCGCGCGCACCGCTGCGAAACGGAACCCGCTCGCCTCGTCGACCGCCTCGTCACGGCTCGGGCTCTGCAGGTTCCCCTTGGCCTCCGGCATCCCCTCGGACAATGCGTACCATTGCTTGAAGTACGCGTAGACTTCAGTGTGATCGGCAACCTCGTAGGCGGCCGCCGGAGCGCTCGTGAAGAGCACTACCGCCGCGACAGCGACGCGCAACGGGTTCCGCATGGCGGCGGAGCCTACTTGACGCCCTGCCCGTAGACCAGGACGGAGCCGTTGCCGATGTACGCCCATCCGTCGTTGCGATAGTCGAAGTCCTCGTAGCCCGCCGGGAGCGGATCGACCCGGATCGCGATCGCACCGCGCACCATCTCTCCGGCGTTGTGATCCTTGGTGCCGTCAAAGTCGTTGCCGTCGTTGCAGTTGGTCGGCGAGTACTGCGATCCCCGATCCGGCTTGCCCGGCTTGAACTGCGGCACCACGATCCGCAACGGTCCCTCGCCGTTGATCTTGCCGGAAGTCGGATCCAGCGTCGAGGGATCCATCTTCACCCCGTCGCGCTCGTAGGCCAGGATCAGCCACTGCTCTCCCGGAATCGGCGCGCCGTCCGACAGCCCCGCCGGCATCGAGTCGGGATACTGCACGAAGCCGCACGCAGTCCCGAGGGTCGCGGTGTCGAGCCCGCCGTAGAACAGCCCGGCCGGATACTGCCCGGTCACCTGCGCGATCGTGAACGACTTGAGGTAGCCGTCGATCGCGATGATCGTGATGCCCTGGACTTCTGGGCTGGCGGGATCGACGCCGGCGGCGGAGAGCAGGTCGACGACCTTGACGCCCTTGTAGGTGACGTAGTTGTCGAACTGCTGCTTGGTGGAGTTGGCGAGCTGGAACTGGGTGTGGGTCGCGAGGCCCTGGAGCTGCGCGGTCGTGAAGGTTTTGCCCAGGGCTACGGGCTGCCCCGGCATGCTCGCCGGATCGCCCGGGTACATCAGCGCGTCGATCTCCTGCTGGTTCGTGTACGTGTCGCCGTCGCTGTCCTTGGAGGCGATCGCCTGCAACGCCGCCTCGCTGCGACCCGCTGCGACGTAGTCCTTGCCGAACGGGTTGAGGGTGTCGGCGAAGGCCGTGGGCTGCGGCTCGGCGTAGCCGGAGGCAGGGTGCAGGATGAGGTGGCAGTAGTCGCACGCGTTCTGCGTGATCTTCGCGCTGCCCGAGGTGAACTCGCCCCCCTTGTGACAGGTGCGGCAGTCGTCGAGCCGCGTGCCGAGCGTGTTGCGGTACACCGTCACCAGCGCGTTCGAGTCCTTGTCGTTCTCGTGCCCCTTGTACGAGCGCGAGGACGTCTGCGGGCTGCTCGTCGCGCCGCCGTCGTCGGAGTCGTCGGAGCAGGCTCCGGCGAGAGCTGCCAGGCCAACGCAGATGGCAGGGAGGAGGCGAAGCAGACGCTCGATGCGCATGGTGGTTCCTGCTTGGGGCACGGACTGTTGGAGGGGCAAAGACAGCCTTCCCGCGCCGCGAAGGCGGACTCGGGTCCCGCTCCTACTGCGTGGGCTGCTGTCCGGTCGAGTCGCGCGCGGTGGACGGCGGCTCTCGCAGAGATTGCGTGCGGGAAGGCGCAACAAACATAGCGGAGGCGGTATCGCGAGGTTGGACCTCGTCTGCGATGGGTGTTGCACGTTGTGGGTGGTTGTGAAAGCTTGCGGGCCGCGATGGCTACCGACGTTGCCGGGCGCTGGCTCACCACCAAGGAGGCAGCCGCCCTCCTTCGCGTGCATCCGAAGCACATGTACAGGCTCCTCAAGCAGGGATTACCCGCTTCGAGGGTCGGCGGCCAGTGGCGCTTCCAGTCCACCGAGCTTGCCTCCTGGAGCCGCAGCGGACGCGGGGGTAACGAAGAGAAACAAAGTGCCACACAGGGGCTCCCGGGGTTCCTCGGGACCGACGACGACCTCGCCGTCGATCTGCTGCTCTCGCTGCTCCACCGCGATCGCGCGCCGCTGCTCGGTCGCGTGTCCCGCAACCGGCGCAATCCCCTCGAGCTGCTCCTCGACGGCTCCGTCCTCGCCGTCGCGGTCCTCGGAGATCTCCCCGACCCACCCTCGATCCCTCTCGCGCGCATCCACCTCGCTCATGTCCAGCTCGGCCTCGCCGCAGGCTCCGGCGGGCCCGTCCCCTCCCTCGCCCTGCTCTCCACCCAACGCCAACGCCTCGCCTCCTGGAGCTCCGGCTCCGACCCGCGCTCCATCCTCGAAGGCGTCCTCGAACGCGAAGGGATCGATCCGGTCCGCGTACACTCCCGCGCCCTCGAGTTCCTCTCGCACGCCGACGCCATCGCCGCCGTCGTCGCCCGACGCGCCGATCTCGCCTGGACCTCCGCCTCCTGGGCCGATCGCTTTGCCCTGCCGTTCCTCCCCCTCGCTTCCCGCTCCCTCGCCCTCGTCGCGCGCGCCGACTCCCTCGGGCACCCGAGCCTCATCCGTTGCTGGCAGGTGCTGCAATCGGAAGCTTTCCGCGACGCGATGCGATCGTTGCCCGGCTACGACGCAGAAGGCTCGGGAGAGATCCGCTATCTCTCCTGCGCCAGCGACAGCTTCCCGGGCGCACCCAAACCCCCGCTGCGCGCCTCGCCCCACTCCCAGTCCGCCGCTGCGCGCACACGCCCCCCGATTCGCTGCGCCATCGTCACTCGCGGCCACGGCCAGGACGCCAGCCCCCGCATCCTTCGCCTCGTGCGCGCCCTTGTCGCCTGTGGAATCGGCGTGTGCGGCTGCGTCCAGCTCCCCCACAAGACCCAAGGCAAGCTCGCTGGCTACGACCTGACTCGCATCGGCAAGGCCGGCACTCATGCGCTCGCCCGTCGCTCCGCCTCCTCCCGCGAGGGCTTCGCCGCGTTCCGCTTCGACGACGAAGCCTTCGCCACCGCACGCGCATGGATCGAGAAGGAGCGCAGCGACGCGCGCGTCTGTGTCATCGATTCGTGGGGTGCGCTCGAGTCGAAGGGAGCCGGCCACTTCGACGCGATCGCCTCCGCGCTCCGCACGCATGAGCAGGGGCTCCTGCTGGCGAGCGCGAGACGCGACGTGCTGCCCGACATCCTGCGTCGCCTCGACATCCCGGAACGCGCTGTCTTGCGCCTCGACCTGCCCTGCGATGCGCGGGCCGAGAAGCGCTTCCTCGATGCGATCGTACGCGTCGCAGGCGGCTGAGTCCCGCGCTGCGGCTCGCTATCGACTCCGCTCCTGGTCTTCCCCCGGACTGTCCGGGGGGGCGGGCGGCTCCGGCTCCTGCGGCTCCTCGGGGTACGGGTCCGGCTCCGGCTCGGCGGACGGCATCTCGACACTCGCCTCCGGCGCCGCGGCCTGCGTCTCCATCGCGCCGGCATCTTCCCCCCGGCGCTCCGCGACGCCCGCGTCCACACCCTCGATCCGCACCGTGCGCGTTGCGCTTCGGCGCTCCGACCGATCGCTCTCGATCGGCCCTCCGGCGTCCGCCTCCTGCTCCGCCGCACGCTCCGCGCCCTTCGCCTTCGGATCGAAGCAGCCCTGATCGTTGCCGTCGTGGACTCCCCACCGGCACAGCCACGCCATGCGCGCCGCGAACCCTTCGGTGTCCACCGCGATCGGCCCGCCGTACTGCGTCGGCGTGGGGCAGCCCGCGACGGCCAGACCGAGAATCGGAACGAGGATCAGCAGATGGCGGTGCATGGCATTCACAGGTTCTCGACGCTCTTGAGCATCTCGGTGACGAACTGCATTCGAGGGCGGATGAGCAAAGCATGTCCCGCTCGGGGGCGGACGACAATCGACGCCGAGGTCGATCCGATCCCGTCTGCGTTGAGCGGATCGTCCCGGAAGACGTAGCCGTAGCCGCGGTTGTTCGGGTCTGTCACGATCTGCGTTTCTGCGCGAGACTGGAAGTCCTCGGCGACCGCCGTACCGGCCACGAGACTCAATGACACCATTGCGCATCCCATCGTCATCAGCTTGCGAATCATGGACTCCTCCTTGCTGCCGCCAGGCGGCAGGGTTGTCGCCCGCGAAGTCTTGGGGGCAGTTCGTTGCTTCTCCCGCCGTCTGCGGGCTCAATCGACGCAGGTGCAGAAACCGGCATTCGGCGCGCACTCGCACCGAGGCGTCCGGATGTTTCTGATCCCGGGCGCGGACGCCGACGGCGCAGGGGGCGGCGCGGACGCCGATGCGTTCGGCCTGGGCCGCACGATCGGAGCAGGCGGCACGACGCTCGGCGCGGAGGATACGACCACAGCGGGACCCGACACGCGAGCGGCCGTCGCTTCCGGAGTCTGGGCACACGCTGCAGGCGCCGGGGGAGCCGCCGGCATCGAAACCGTCGCCCGCGGCCGCGTCAGCTCGACCGCGGCCCAGGCTCCCGCCGCCGCGAGGGTCGCCGCGAACGCCAGCCCGAAGGCCCACTTCCGATCGAGCCTGCGCGCGCGAGAAGAAGCGGAAGCGCGCAGCATCTCCTCGACCGTCCGCTCCGCGAAGTCCGCGGGGGGGTCTTGTGCCGGCCACTGCTTCCAGTCCTGCAGAGTCATCTACTCCTCCCGTACGCCTTCGAGCAGGGCGCGCATCCGCTCACGCGCTCGGAACAGCCGCGTCTTCACCGTGTTCTCCGGCACTCCGAGCGTGCGCGCGATCTCCGCCATCCCCAGCTCGTGATACTCCGCCAGCACGAACACCGCACGCTGATCATCGTCGAGCCGCGCCGCCGCCCGCTCGAACGCTCCCAACAACTCCCTGCGCTGCTGCTCGAGCTCCGGCGTCCTCGCGTCCGCCCGAGGCGCCACCTCGTCGAGCGACACCAGCTTCCGTCGATTGCGCCTGCGATGATCGATCGCCGCATGGCTCGCGATCCCCAGAAGCCAGGTCGACACCCGGGCCGGGCCCGATGGATCGAAGCGCGGCAATCCTCCGCACGCCTTCACGAACACCTCCTGCGCCACGTCCTCCACGTGCGGGCCGTGCCCGAGCATTCTCGAAAGAAAGGCGAACACCGTTCGCTGGTAGGTCAGGACGAACCGCTGCAGCGAAGCCCGATCCCGCTTGCGGCACCGCTCGAGGGTGGCCGCGTCGATCTCTTCGGGGCGCGGCGCGACGACGCCGAGGCCCGGTGTGTCCGGGGCTGCTGCCATGACGCTCTCACCAGCTTACACGCAGGGGGCGCGGAAAAGTTCCCGACGGTCGCGATGGCGCTCAATCGGGGGTGCGCCGCACGGCCATCAGGGCGAAGAAGCAGGCGAGGGACAGCAGCCCGATCGTGCTCGCAGCCTGGCTCCACCCCGGCACCGCTTCCGGACGTCCAAGAAGGTTCAGCGCGTGCGCACGCGGGAAGAGCACCGCCACGGGCGTGGCGAGGGGACCGATGAACAGATCGAGTCCGAGGGCGATCAGGCGTCCGCCGCCCTGCGCTCCGAAGCTGGCTCCGGCGCCGAAGTAGAACGTGTAGCAGGCCGCCGTGAGCGCGCCGATCCACGACGAGGTGAGCGCGTCGGAGATGGATGCGGCCGAAGGCGGGCCGTGCCCCGCGAGGGCCGTCACGCACGCAATCAGCGCACCGATCGCCGCGGCGACCACGGCGGCGCCGACCAGGGCACCGAGGGCGGCGAGGCGTCGATGGGCGCCCAGCGCCGCGGCAGGGCTCACCCCGGTCTCCAGACGCCCTCGTCCCAGGGAGCAGGACAGCACGGCGAACGCGGCGATGGGCAGCGCGAGCCCGAACCCCGGTCCCTGGAGCGCGCGGCTCGCGGCGTCGGAGACCACGGCCTTTCGTTCGGCATACGAAGCAATCGCTGCGAAGGCCACCGCCGCAGCCGTGATCCCCATCGCGTGCCGCCGCCCAACCCGTCGCAGCGCCAACCACGTGCCCGCCCGAAAGCTCGCCGACGCCGCGCTCATGGCGCCGCCTTCCGCGGGGATTGCCCGCCCGCGTCGTGCATCGCGCGGCCTCCGGGCGCTACGGCCTGCATCGCCCGCAGCTCCGCGCCGCACTCCAGACATACCCGCGCCACGGCCTTCGCGCTCGCTGCCACCTCCTTGCTCCGCACCGCCACCGGCACCGCGTCGTCACGCGCCGAGAACGACAACGCCGTCACCGACTCCTCCCCCGCGAGCGCGGCCGCGACCTGTCGCGGCTTGTCCGTCCACACCCTCAGCTCGATCTCCGCCCCAGGCACCAGCTCGTCCGTGTCCGGCGCCCCGATCGCCCGATCGACTCGCCCCTGCTTCAGTGTCGCCACGTCGTCCGCCAGCGCCGCTGCATCGGCCGCCGATGCCGTCAGCACCAGCACGCACGCCCCCTCGCGTGCGCGACGGTGCAACACCTCGCGCAGCACCGTCGCGTCGGCCTTCACGACGTCGGCCAGCGGCTCGTGAAGCACCACCAGGAGCGGCGCAGGCGCCGACAACGCAAGCGCGAGCGCCACAGTCCGCACTTCCCTGCGATCGAGTCCGTCGATCGGGCGGCGCAGCAGCGACGACGCTCCGATCGCCTCGAACCAGCTCTCGCGTTCGGGCGAATCGCCACGCAGCCTGCGCGCCAGCGCCAGCAGCTCACGCACTGTCCCCACGTCGGCAAGCTCCGGCTCGTCGAGCAACGCCCCGATCCTCGCTCGCGTCGAGGCCGACCACCACGGCGGAAGCCCGCCCACGATCAGGTGCCCGTGCGAGGGGCGCTCGCTGCCCGCCAGCATCCTCGCCAGCACGCAGGTCCCGTCGGCGCGTCCCCCCACCAGACACCCCACCGTCCCCGCAGGCAACGACAGATCGAGCCCCGTCAACGCGCCGTGCGCATCGTGCCCACGCAGCCCCAGGGCTTGCACCACAGTGCCGTCGCTCATGCGCCCGACCCCAGCCGGCTCGCCATCGCCGCGATCGCGGACAGCAGCCCCGGCAGTGAGCCCGCTCCCGCACGCCCCTGCGTCACCACCCCGTCCATCGCCCACGGCAGCAGCACGACGAGCAGCAGCAGCGAGCGGCCGTGACGCGGGCTCGCTGCCCCGCACAACGAGGCAACCGCTCCGCCCACCAGGCCCGTCACCAACGCGAACAGCGCGAGCACGGCGAGCGCCCCGACGCGCGCGATGAGAAGAGCGCGGTCCGGAGCGGCGGCGATCGAAGCGATCGCGACCGGCAGCAGCGCAGCGCCGACCAGGAGCGACAGACGCCACCACGCGGCGATCGCCCGCGCCGCAGGCAGCAGCCGCTCGTTCAGCCCGTGACACCGGGCGAGGGCGGAGATCCCTTCGGATCGGTCGGCACGCGAACGATCCGTGGCGTTCCACCAGGCGATCAGCGCCCCGGCGGCCCATCCGATCCACAACGCTGCGCGTGCGGGCACGTTGCCCACCGACGCTCCGTGTCCCCGCACGGCGAGGTACACGATGCTCAGGGTGAAGAACACCGAGAGCCCCGCCCCCACGACGAGCGCTCCGCGCCAGGACCACGACGCGCGGAGCCGCCAGTCCGCGAGCCTGATCGAGCGCAGCAGCGAGCGTCGGTCCGTCATGCGGCGCCAGTATTCATCATCGCGACGGCGGGCACCACCAAGACCTGACGGTCACGGCACCCTAGCAGACGCTCGTCTCGCCGTCCGCCTCGCCCGCTTCCGGCGGATCGACCGCATACGACAGGGCGATCACCTCGATCAGCGCGAGCCGGTACACCCCGTCCAGATCGTCGAGATCGACGGCGTCATCCTGCTGCGCGATCGTCTCCTCCAACAGCCCCCGCGCGTACCCCGTGAGCTCCGGCTGGAACGTCGCGACCACGTCGTCGGACTCCAGACAGGCCGTCGGATCCGCCTTGCGAAGTCCCTCGTCCGTCGTCCACAGCAGCTCCGCCCGCTCCCAATCCGCTTCGCTCACCACCCGGAGCCGGCCCCCGAACGCGTGCTCGAACGCCAGGAAGATCGTCAGCCCCAGATGCACCCCGAGCCCGCGGGCGACATCGTCGAGCGGCAGCGCCAACCGTTCGACGACGGTGCGCCCCACGAAGGGTTGTCTTGCCTCGAACCGGGTGAGCTCCGAGGCCAGGTGAGACGCCGTCGCTTCCTTCCCCTCGGAGGCGAGCTGTCTCACGGCGTGTTGAACGGACTGCTTCGCCACCCGCGCGTGTTGCGGCACGGACGGTATGGCGGAGGGGACGGACCACACGATCCAACTATATCGGGATTCCGGCTCGAGGCGAGCGCTTCTCGAGGGGTGTGGTGCTTCCGGTCTCCCTTCGCCTAGACTTGCCCGGTGGAACCGAGCAGCGAGCGAGACCCACTGGATGCGCGCCTGGCCGACGGCCTGCTCCGGACCCTCTCGTCGCTCTCGAGCCAGACCCTGCGCATCGCGTACCTGCGCGACCAGCTCGCTTCGGTGACCCCCCTCACCGCCGTTCGTATGCTCGAGCGGATCGGCGCACGCGCGCGCGGCGGCGCAGAGCCCGCGCGAACCCTGCTCGTCGCCCTGTCGGCCCTGGTCCAGGACCCCGCGAATCAGACACTGCTCGACGGCATGCGCCGTTGTCTCGCCGGGGAGTCCGCATCCCCCGTGCGCGCGCTGCTCCATGTCGCCGACCGCAGCGGTCCTCCCGAAGAGGACCCCGTCGAGGCGCCTCGCGTTCCGGACTACGGCGCGGGCAGACTCCTGACCCTCGGCGAGCGCAAGGCCCTCGCACGGCGTCCCGATCGACGCATGTTCGACAAGCTGCTGCTCGATCCGCACCCGGCAGTCCTGCGCAACGTGCTGGCCAATCCGATGACCACCGAGGACGACATCGTGCGCCTCGCAGCGCGGCGTCCCCTGCGGCTCGAGATCATCCGGGAGATCATCCGGCACCCGCGTTGGAACGTGCGCCGACGCGTGCGCGTCGCCATCGTGCTCAACCCCTACACCCCTGCCGATATCGGCGTGCCCCTGGTGGCGCTGCTGCTGCGACCCGAGCTTCGGATGACCGTGAACGGCCCCGACACGAACCCCGAAGTCCGCGCCGCGGCATCGGCACGCCTGCGGCAGATGAAGCACCTCGACGCGTGAGCCGCGCCCTGCCGGGGCCCCGTTTCGAACGCTCCCCGCGGATCAGGTCCCCGCTCCGGCCGAGGTCCACCGGATCCGGACAATCATGAACTCTGCGGGCTTCAGCGGTGCGATGCCCAGCTCCAGGATCTTGTGGCCGCTGGCGACATCGGCGCTCGTCATCGTGGTCCCGACTCCGCACTTCACGAAGAACGCCTCTCGCGCGGCTGCCCCCATCAACGCTCCGCTTCGGTGAAGCCCCGTCAGGAAGTCCGTGACGACCTGCACCAGCATTGCGTGCGTCGCGGCGTTGCTGGGCTCGAAGACCGCCCATCCCGTGCTCTGGATGATCGAGCGGCGAACGTGATTCCGCAGCCGGACCACGGCGAGATACTTGCGCTCCGGATCGTCGGCCAGGGTGCGGCCGCCCCACACGACGATTGGGCCTCCGCTCGTCGCAGTCACGAGCGGATTGAGCCCGAGGGGACCGAGTTGGTCCTTTTGTGCGGAGGTCAGCGTGGTGGTCAATCCGGTGATGCCGCTGAGCGAAGCGGTCAGTCCTGCGGCCGCCTCCCACACTCCGCGCTGGGAGGCAGTCTTCGCAAGCAGGCCGCACACGTGCCCGCTGGGAGGCTGCGAGACGGGCTTGCCGCTCGCGGGGTCGAGGACGCGCAGCCAGGGGACGAAGACCGCGAGAGCAGGGCTCGAGCAAGGAGAACCAAGAACCGCCTCGCGCCTGTTCCACGATGACGGAGCCTCGAGCCCGTCGATGATCCCCACCGCATCGGCTGCGCTGCAGCAGTCGTGGATCGCAGTCCTGACGTCGGAGGAAACCAGCCCCGGCGCCGCCACCACGGAGACGTCGCGCCTGCTCGTGAGCCGCAACAGGGCCGCGCGGACGTCCCCTGCCGCCGCAGTCCTGGCAGGCGCAATCCATGCCCGGCTTCCGCCGTTGTCGAAGTACCCTCGAACGGCGAGGTGAAAGGCTCGCACGCGCTGGTACTGATCGGGATTCATGCCCGAGGCCTGCTGCGGAAGTGTCCCATAGACAGCCGAGAGCTCCGCATAGCTCCCCACGGACCGGTCCGCAGGAATCGCGATCGTCTTGCCCGCCCCCGCGAGGTAGTTGAGGGCCGTGAGCCCAACGAAACCCGTGGTCGTGCAGTCCGCCGCCTGGATCGGTTGACGCCCGGCCGGGGTCTCCTGGACGTACACCCCCGGCGCCATCAGCCCTGCGGCGGGAAGGATTCCCAGCAGCATCTGCCGGCGCGACACCTCGATGGGTGGGTGCGGAAGCTCTTGGGACCCAGAGGGCATACGATTCGACGACATGGATCGAGAACGTACTTCAGTGGTTCCGCGTTGCCAACCGCGTCGTCAGAGCGCATTCGAGCATGGTCTCGCGAGAGTCCCTGAGTTGGGGCGAGGGGCAGCGGAGGGGACGGGTCACATCCCGTCACACGGCTCCCACGCTCCGGTCATGTTGCACAGCTTCCCGGTGCAATAGCCGTTCTCGCAGCGATCGTATCGTTGTCGCGCTCCGCCCGGGCCGGGCCCCTCTGGAGGGCAATCCGCCATCGTCTGGCACAGCACTCCAATCGCCGCTCCCGGACAACTGCTCGCGCAGTCCGACGAGCGCGCCATGTACTGGCAGCAATCGTATCCTCCGCAGTCACTCCGACCCCGACACCGAATCCGATTCTCGTCGTCTCCCGTGCATACCGCGCTCCGCCCGGGCTCCGCCATGCACCCACCGCGGTTTCTCGTGTAGTCCCAGCAACAGACCGGTGTCGCCCCTCCGCAACGCCCGTTGCCGCAGGCGACTCCTCTCATCGCTGGCACGCAGTGCATGTCGCCCGAGGCCCCCTCCGCGGCGCAAGCCAGGCCGGCCGGACAGCCGGTCGCCGGCCTGCACGCGATTGCGTCCTGGCAGCGCTCGCGGACGCACATGTGCATGTGCGGTCCAGTCCCTCCCCAGTATTGTCCCGCACAGCAGCGCTCTCCCGGACCACAGTCCGCATCCTGATCGCAGTCGAGCACCGCGTCCTCCATTCGGCCACCGCGAGCGTAGCCGTCGCGCTGCGCCTTCGGCACGCACTGCGGGGGCTTGCCGCCGAAGTGCACGCACGCCCCCGTCCTCGTGTCGCAGGGAATCGTGCCGCACTCGATGATGCCGACGCCGGGCGGCATGCCCAAGCCGGTGACCGGCCCCGGCTGCTGACGGGACGATGGTTGCGGAGAGCAGTCGGCGGTGCAGGAGACAGTCACTACAATCGCCGCCAGGTACGAGAGCGAGGAGCGGAGCGTCTCGATCATGGGACCACGGTAGGAAACCCGCGTGAGTCCTGCAAGGGCAGCGGTCCACCCGTCTCGGCCCAGTGCTCCGCTGCGAATCGCGTCAAGTAGCCGAACCCCCGCCGACTCCCCCGCCCTCCCTCGCATCGCCCCGAGGCGAGGCGGGCGAGGGGGCGCCGTGGCAATTCGTGCCACAGCGCCCGGTTGCCGCACCCTGCCGCTCCGTCTAGCATCCAAGTGCCACAGCAACGTTCACCCGCACCCCCCGGAGTGTCCATGGAAGGCAAGAAGATCCTCCTGGTCGATGACGACGTCGACCTCGTGATGTCGATGAAGGTCTACCTGTCTTCGCGCGGCTTCGACGTCGCTACGGCGCACAACGGCAAGGAAGCCTACAAGCGGATCATCGAGCGCCGCCCCGATCTGATCGTCCTGGATGTCATGATGGACTACGACGAGGAGGGGATGGTCTTCGCGAGCGCCCTGAAGACCGACGATCCCACGCGCGGGATCCCGATCATCATGCTCTCGGGTTTCAACGTCGAGAAGGAGACCCGGGCCAAGGTGCTGGCCTCGCTGTTCGGGCAGCAGTTCCCTGCGGATTCCTTCATGCAGAAGCCGGTGCGTCTGGCCGAGCTGCTGGCGCGCATCGAGACCCTGCTCTCCGGCGACGAGTCGGGCCGCGCCGCGCTGCGCGCCGAGAAGCCCTAGGGGACGGCGCGCCTCGCCTCCCGCCCACGCTGCGCTTGCCCTCGCGTTCTGCGCTTTCCTCTCCCCCCGCCCTCCTGATAGATTGCTCCGCCAAAGGGAGCCCTGCATGAACGCTCGTCATCGCCTTCCCATCGTCGCCTTCGCCGCTGTCGTCCTCGTCCAGGGGTGTGCAAGCGGAGACGGCGTCCCCAAGGCCCAGGTCCGCAACGACACCGACCTGTGCATGGTGGAGGCTGCCTGGTTCGACGACGCCGAGAACGCGCCCTACGGACGCGGGTACTACTTCATGTCGCCCATCCTCAAGTCCGGGCAGACCGAGGAGCGCTCGATCGTCGATGGTTCCGGCTACGCCTACGCGGTGTTCAAGCAGGCTGGGGACTGCTACTCGGCCTCGAGGGAACCCGGTGGCGAGATCTGGCGCACGAACGCGAAGGTCACGATGGAGCCCGGCAAGACCACGATGATCGTGTTCTCCGAGGCGAACGCTGCCCGGCTCGACACGACCGGCGATCCGAGCGAGGCGGCGAAAGAGGCCTGGCGGTTTCCTCGGGTGAGCGCGAAGTAGCCCTCACGGAGTGGCTGTAGAGACGGGAACCGGGGCGCTCGGCGCCTCCGGCACGGCGGCGCTGCCCACCGGGTTCTCGGGGTTCATGGCGGGCTTCGCCTCGCCTCCGCACGCAACCAGGCCCGCGATGATGAGCGCGAACGCTCCGAGCACGCACGCGATCTGCTTCATGACACTCCTCCCTGCGCGCAACCGGAAAGGGGGAGCGCGCAGAGCTTCCGGTTACGACGCTCGGTCGGGACGTGTCAAGCGAGGCGGCGAACGCACGCTCCGCTCGTGACGTTGTCCGCCTTCCCCGCCGACCGCAGGCGCTCCCGAAGCACTTGTCGAATACAGGCCGCAGGACTGCGAATTTGGACTAGGGTATCCGCTGCGCTGGCGTGGGCCAGCGCCACGGCACGAATGAACGTGCCCCCGCCCCGTGGCCCCGTCGCGGTGCCCAGGGAGGATCAGCCGCAGGTCCCCGTCGCATGCCGACCCTTCGATACTTCCCCTCCCAAGGCCTCCCCAAGGTCTTCAACGTCCACAAGCCGATTACCACCATCGGCAAGACGATGGGCAACGACGTGGTCATCGCCGCCCCCGGTGTGGCGCCCACCCACGTGCAGATCCTCTTCGACGGCCGGTTCTTCAACCTCGAAGAGGTGGACCGCGAGGCCGAGATCCTCATCAACGGCAAGAAGAAGCGTCGGGCCCGCCTTGCGCACAACGACAGGATCGAGCTCGGTTCCGCCGAGATCGCCTTCAGCCTCCTCGGTGACCCCGCGCTCGTCGCTCCCTCCGCGGATGCCGACGCCGACCCCGGCGCCGAGCCCAAGCCGCGGCGCTTCGACCTCGCGGGCATGCGCCAGCTCCACGGCTTCAGCGAGCGGCTCATGCAGCGTGGCTCGGTCGACGATCTGCTCACCGATCTGCTCGAGGCGGTGGTGGAGCTCACCGGCGCCGACCGCGGCGCCGTGCTTCTGGTGGAGCCCGACAACCGCGATGCGGAGACCGAGAGGCGTGTCTCGGTGCGCGCCTCCAAGAACGTGCGCCGCGAGATCATCGCCGACGAGCATGGTGGCATCTCGGACTCCATCGTGCACAAGGTCCTCACGTCGGGACAGCCCGTGATCGTGAGCGACGCCCTCGCCGACACCACCTTCGGACGCAGCGAGAGCGTGCTGGCCCTCAAGCTCTCCAGCGTCATGTGCGTGCCGATGCTCTCGCAAGGCGTGCCCCTGGGCGCCCTGTATGTCGGCAACGACCGCGTCAAGGAGCTGTTCGAGCGCCCCCAGCTCGAGCTGCTCACCATCTTCGCCGCGCAGGCCTCGCTGATCCTGCAGAACGCGATGCTCGTGACCACGCTGCGAGCCGACAAGCAGAAGCTCTCCGAGGAGCTCGCCGACAAGCGCTTCGGCGAGATCATCGGCACTTGCCCCTCCATGATGGAGGTCTTCCGCAAGCTCACCAAGGTCGCCGCCACCGACATCAGCGTGCTCATCACCGGCGAGACCGGAACCGGCAAGGAGCTCATCGCGCGCGAGCTGCACCGCAGGAGCCACCGCGTCGACGGCCCCTTCATCACCATCAACTGCGGCGCTATCCCCGAGAACCTCATCGAGAGCGAGCTGTTCGGCCACGTCAAGGGAGCCTTCACCGGCGCCATCGCCAGCCGCCCCGGCAAGTTCCAGATCGCCGACAAAGGCACGCTGTTCCTCGACGAGATCGGCGAGCTCCCCCTCAACCTGCAGGTCAAGCTCCTGCGCGCCCTGCAGGAGCGCGTCGTGCACCGCGTCGGCGATGCACGACCCGAAAAGGTCGACATCCGGATCGTCGCCGCCACCAACAAGAAGCTCGAAGAGGAAACCGCCGCCGGCCGCTTCCGCGAAGACCTCTACTACCGCCTCAACGTCGTCAACCTCTGGCTCCCCCCTCTGCGCGAGCGCGGCGAGGACACCGTCATCATCGCCCGCGCCCTGCTCACCAAGTTCGCCGACGAGCTGCACAGCCCCGTCAAGGGCTTCACCCCGGGCGCCATCACTGCCATCAAGCGCTACGACTGGCCGGGCAACGTCCGCCAGCTCGAGAACCGCCTCAAGAAGGCCCTCGTGCTCTGCGATCGCACGCTGCTGAGCGAAGACGATCTCGACCTCGGACGCGCCGAGACCTCGCCCATACTGCCCCTCGAACGCGCCAAGGAAGAGTGGCAGCGTGACTACGTCATGAAGGTCCTCGAGAAGAACGGCGGCAACCGCACCCAGACCGCTCGCGATCTCGGCGTCGATCCACGCACGATCTTCCGATATCTCGAGCGCGAGCCCAATCCGATCCCCAGCGGCTCGGGCGGCGCCCCCGGCGGTCGCATCCTTCCATAGCGAGGGAAATCCCCCTCGCAGGCGCGTATCATCCTGAGCATCGCGTTCTGCGCGCCCCCCTCCCCGCCAGGAGTCGTCCCATGCTGTTGCGCACTTCGGAATCGATCGCCGTGAGCCTGATCGCCCTCGTCGCAGGTTGCGTCTGCGCCTGCGGCTCCGATCACAGCTCGCTGCTCGAAGGCTCTGCCGGCACCGCGGGTAGCACCGGAAGCGCGGGCGCAGCCGGGAGCGCTGGCAACCCCGGACAGGGCGGAACCTCCGGCTCCGCGGGCGCCGCGGGCTCCGGCTGCAAGTCGTCCGACGACTGCTCCGGCGCCACCCCCATCTGCCACCTCGCATCGGGCCTCTGCGTCAGCTCCGCTTGTCAGCCCGGCACGTCCAAGTGCGAGAACAACGCCGTCGTCCCCTGCTCTGCAGACGGCGCTTCGTGGGGACCGCCCCAGCCCTGCCCGTCGGGCGCGGTGTGCAAGCTCATCGACGCCCAGGCCGGCTGCGCCATGCTGCTGTGCACCCCCGACTCCGTGGTCTGCCAGGGCGACAACCTGGTGACCTGCTCGAGCGACGGCACGTCGATCGCCTCGAGTGTCGATTGCGCCTCCCAGGGGCTGCACTGCGCCGGCGGCGCGTGCTCTTCGCTCGTCTGCTCGCCCAACGCCACCTTCTGCGACGGTTCGCAGATCCGGCAGTGCAACGCCTCGGGCACTGGCTCGCAGTTGCTGATGACCTGCTCCCCGGGACAGTACTGCGACCCGTTCACCACGGCCTGCGCGAATCTGGTGTGCACGCCGGGCCAGCCGGCCTGCCAGGGCAACTTCGCCACCAAGTGCAACGCCTCGGGCACCGGCTTCGATCCAGGAGGCGTCGATTGCGCTGCCCAGGGCAATTCGTGCTCCAACGGCGCGTGTGTCGGCTGCGCTCCGGGCGGCATCGCGCCCGATGCTGTCCGCATGGTCGAGCTGTACATCGGCACCGACGATTACATCGTCCTTCAGAACCGCGGCAGTTGCCCCGCGCAGCTCGATGCCCTTTGGATCCGCATCGACTCGATCGACTCCACCTACGACTTCGACTTCGACGTCCCCGCGATGACGTTGGGCCCCAACGAGCGGGTGTACGTGATCGATCCGGCAGGCGCGAAGCCCGGCGACATCGCCATCCCGCAGGGGCAGAACATCTCGATGACCTATCAGTCCGGCGAGACCGTCTCGCTGTGCAAGGGCCCCTGCTCGTCGGGTGTCGTGCTCGACTTCTTTTCCCACGCATCCGGCGCGCAGCCGCCTTCTCCCCCGGCCGGCATCACCTTCACCCCCGCGCCCGTCACCGGGATCACGCAGGCCAACGAGCAGAGCCACGCCTACTCCCGGATCGCCTACGCGGGCGCCTATCCCGCGTTCAAGGCCACCGACTGGCAGCTCGCCGCCGCGTCCCGTCCGTGGGTCAATCCCACCGTCTGCCCCCCTGCGATGCCCACCACAGGTGACCCCTGCACCGGCAGCGACACTTGCTACTACGGCGCCAGCTTCTGCACGTGCCTCTCGTTCCTCGGCTGGGTGTGCCAGTAGCGCGCTCGCCTCGCCCCCCGCTTCCCCTCAGGGCTTGCACACGATCAGCGGCCCTTCGTAGCCCGAAAGCGCGATCGTCAGCCCGTCCGTGTCCCGCTCCATCAGCACCGATGGAATCCCTCCGCCCATCGCTTCGGCGAAGCACGTGCTCGTCACCTCGTCGTTCGTGATCACGTGCACGCTCAGATCCGGGCAGGTGATCTCCGACGTCCGCGTGTCGGCGTCGAATCGCTCCCGCAGCGTCCTGCCGTCGGGCATCGAGAGCTCCAGCGTCCCAGCCCCACGGTTGCGCACGATCCTCGCGCACTCCTCGGAGCCGAAGCCGAGGGTCACATCGGCATACGAAGCATCGATGCCGACGGGAAGCGCCGAGACGAAGTCCGCATAGGGCCCCTGGAACGACGTGCACGTGAGACCGTCGGACGACAGCCGCGCCTGGATCGTGGGCTTCGACGCCGCCATGCACGCCAGGATCTCCCCGGCCAGGGAGCGCCAGCAGCTCCCGGGATCGGCGGCGAACGCGCACCCGTCGGCGATCGGCTCCCTGGGCGTGCCGTCGCACGCCACGCCGAGCAGGCAGGCGAGGATCAGGGGAGACGCGACACGCGGAGGAGGACGCACGCAAGCAGCGTAGCCCGTGCGAGACGCGCGGTGAAGGCCGCTGCGGCATCCTCGCCCCCTCTCGGCTACCATGGGACCGATGAACGGGTCGCGGCGCAGTCCAGCGAGCTTCGGATCGGTCCTGCCGCTCCTCGTCGTATCGTGCGCGCAGACCCAGAGCCCTTCCCCCTCGCTCGAGCCTCCTGTGCAGGATGCGTCCGCGGAGGTTTCCTCCGACGCCCCGTCGGATGCGAAGAGCGACGCCGTTCACGACGCCGCGATCGATCCCGATGCGGCCGATGCGCCCACCGACTCGGCCGACGCCTCCAGCGCAGACGCGGCGCCGGACGTGTGCGTTCCCTTCGGGGAGTCGGATGCGGGCGACGGCTCCTGCTCCGCCGGGCAGGTCGAGCGCGAGTGGTGCGGAGCCTGCGGGCGCAGACAGCGCTTCTGCGGCAACGACGGCGCGTGGAAGCCATGGTCTGACTGCCTCGAAGACGAACTCGCGGTGTGCACGCAGTGCGAGGCCGCCGAGGTGTCGTGCGGCTTCTGCGGAAAGCGTCCTGTCACCTGCGAGACGAGCCAGCAGGTGTGCCGGTGGACTCTCGGCACGTGCGTGCAAGCCGGTGCGTGCGTGGCGGGCGACTACGAAGCCGACGCGACCGGTTGCGGCACCGGCCTTGTACGCGTGCGCTGGTGCACCAGCGCGTGCCAATGGGGAACGTCGGGCGTGTGCGAGAAGGGGCCGCGCTGGGAGCCATTGCCCGAAGCGCCCATCGCTCCGCGCAGGGACTTCGTCTCCGTCGTCGCCGCGGACCGGTGGTTCATCTGGGGAGGCCTTGGTGCGTCCGGGTACCTCGACGACGGTGCGCTCTTCGACCCCGCGACCGACGCATGGGAGCCGATCCCGGCGCCCGCCTGGGACGACGCCGATGGCGGGGTCGATGCCGGCGCGGGAGCGTTCGTGGGACGAACCGATGTGGCGGCGGTCTGGACCGGCTCGGAGATCGTGCTGTTCGGGGGGCGCGGCGCGGACGATGCAGTCTCGGGCGTGGGGGCGCGATGGGCTCAGGCGACCGGGTGGTCCGCGATCTCGACGCAGGGGGCGCCGTCCGCCAGGCTGGGCGCCAGCGCGGTGTGGTCGCCGTCGGCCGGAAGAGTGATCGTGTGGGGCGGCGCGGGCAAGTACGGCGCTGCCGCCGCGGGTGGTGGCTGCTACGCGCCTTCGGACGACGCGTGGAGCGCAGTCTCGAACGCGCCGTTCGCGGCGCGCGTCGGTCACGTGGCCGTGTGGGACGAGGCGCATGCGCGGATGATCGTGTGGGGGGGCGCCGACGACGACGTGAGTGTCCCGCAGCGAAGCGGGGCTGCGTATGACCCGGTGATGGACACGTGGACGCCGATTGCGGACGCGCCGATTCGTCGCCGCCGTGCCGTTGCCTTCTGGGATGCCGCCTCGTCGCGCATGCTCGTGCTGATGGGAGAGGACGGCGCCTGGGGCGGGCCTCGCGGCGATGGTGCGGCCTACGAACCATCGACGAATCGCTGGGAGATGCTGCCGGAGCTGGCGTTGACGGGGTATGCGCCGGGGCGAGGACACACCGCGGTGTGGGGGGAGGGGAGGGTGTGGGCGGGGGGCGGGGACGTGGCCTGGGCGGGGGGCCTGACGGCGTTGGGGGCGCGCTTTGATTCCGCGACCGATGCGTGGGCAAGGATTCCCCCTCTTGCGGTGGCGCGCAGCGGGCATCGCAGCGCGTACGCAGGGGCCCTGCTGGTTTGGGGCGGAGGCGGGGGAGGGGAGAGGCTGGTCGGGGTGGAGTAGAGAGGCTTGGCTGTCGCCAAGAACCCACCAATATGGGAGTCGCGGCAGCCGCGTCTGGGACACGATCGGTCCCTGTGAGGTGCTCGCGCCTGCGCCGAGGTGCGGCCGAAAGGCGCTTGAGAGGCGTGATTCCGGCCGTGTGAGCGCTGATCGGGCGCGGGACCGGTCTTGCGCCGGCTGATGCCCTGAGACTCGACGACCGTCTTGGCCAGGACGGCGGGGTCGCCGAGCACCGTGGCCGTCAGCTCGACCGTCGTCTGCCGTAGGCGCGAGCGGCAATGAGTGATTCGATTCCCGCGCATCACCGCGAGCGTCCACGGTCAACCCTGCTGCAGCGCCTCGACCAGCACCTGGACCTGCTCCAGCGAGTGGCTCGGAAACTGGAACCGGATCTTGCCTTGCGTCGTGCGAAGGACCAGGCGGGGAAGACCATACAGATCCTTTCTGAGCTCGAGAGCCACGATGTCGTTCCGCGCCAGCTTGAAGCAGTCCTTCCCGGCGCTCAGCGGGTCGAGGCCCTCCTGCGCGAGACGTTGCTCGCCCGCTCGAACGGCGGCTTCGTAGCGGGACGCCATCGGGCCCAACGCTGCCTGGGTCAGCGGGTCGTAGGCCCGTGTCGCACGCATGGCCGGACCCACCGCCAGCAGGTACAGCGTGCCGTTTTCGAATATCACGGAGTACGTCTTCATCCGGCGGATCCATCCGGCCGAACGAACCACGCGGTCGAAGCGAAGTGCAGTCATGGCAGCTCACGACTCATCGCAAGACTCCGGCTCGTCCTCGGTCGAACCGTCGGGACGGGCTTCCTCCCTTCCCGGCCGGCAGTGCAGCACGGTCGAGCGACGTCTGCAAGCCGGTGCGGGCGCGCACGAGAAGGCCGTCGAGGTCTCCGCGCCCATCGCACGAAACGAGAGGGCGACAGCATCGTGTGTGAGAAGCTCGCGGATGCGGCCTGAGGGAACCGGGAGGGCGAAGGCGATTGATCGGAGGCGAGAGAAGCTACTTGCAGCTCAAGGTCTCGTCGTTCGGATCGACGACGCACTTCTTCGACTTGCAGTCCTTGTCGACGACGAGCTTGCCGCCCTTGCACTCGAGGACGAACTTGCCGTCGGTCGAGCAGGCGTGACCGGTGTGACTGCAGGCGTCGCCGGCCTTGCCAATCGACATGTCGCAACGAATCTTCGTGCCGTCGACTCTGCAGCCCTTGGCGCCGAGGCACTGGTTCGTGATCTGGAACGAGCCGCCTTTGCACGCGAGCATGGCCTTGCCGTCGATCTGGCAGACGGACTTGCCTTCGTTCGTCGCCTCGCAGGGATCCCCCGCTTGCGAGAGCGAGGCGTCGCACGTGATCGTGGTGCCGTTGATTTTGCAGGCCTCGGGACCGCGGCAGTTCGACGCGACCTTCCACTGATTTGCGGTGCAGAGGAGCATCGCCTTGTGGTCGACACTGCACGAGGACTTGCCATCGACGTTGCAGCGAGCTCCCTCGGAGCCGACGGACTCGTCGCAGTCGGATTCGGTGCCCTGCTTGATGCAGCCCTTGGGCCCCTCGCACTTCATGGGCTCGTACTTCTTCGCGTGGCACACGAGCGCGTTCGTCGCATCGACGCAGCGCTCCTCGTTGTCGGTCTTGCAGGCATCGCCTGCCTTGGGAGGCTTGCAGCAACCGGAGAGAGAAGCCGCAAGCGTGATGAGTACGAGGGAGCGAAGCATCCTCAAGGGCTAGCGGCGGAAGGGAGATGGAGTCAAGCGACGCAGGAGAAGGCAGGAAGCAGCAAGGCGAAGGGCCGGAGGAGAGGGGGTGACGCAGGGGAGCCGGGAGAAGGAATGGGAAGGGGAAGGCGAAGGGGTGCCTGCTGCCCCGAATGCTCCCGAAGTCCGGAAGCTTGCGTATGACGCGACGCTCACCGCGTCCGCGGAGCTGTTCGATTCCGGCGAGCGGCCGCCGGACCCCCGTCGCGTACTTCCGAGGACTGGTCCTGAGCTCCGGAGGGTTCCTCGTGCTGGGCGACATGACCGTCGATCAAGCGCCTGTCACGTCGGAGCTGTACGACCCTGACACCAACGCTTGGAGCGGTGTGGAGTGGCCTTCGGAGCTGTCGACCAATGCGGGCCTCGCCGGAATGCGGACCGATGATGGGCGGGGCCTTGCGTACGGCGAGTCGGGCAGCGCCGAGTACGACCCTGACACGAATCGATGGGTAGCGTCGAGCGCCGCTGGGCCGCCGCGAAGCGGCCAACTGGTGTGCATGCCCGGGGGGCGAATGCTGCTGTTTGGCGACAGCAACCAAGAGCCCTTCGCACGCCTCGGCAGGGCCGCGAGTGCTGAATGGATCGACTCCGGCAGACCGAGCTTCCATCACAACGGCTCCGAGGCGGCCGTGGTCCTGCGCGATGGGAGCGTGCTGGTCACGGGATGGGGGTACGTGAACACGGACGCAAATCGCGAGACCGAGATCTTCACTGCGAAGTAGCGGCGGCGGGAGGTGAGGTCCCTCGCGGCGAAGGTGAGCCGAGGGGGCGGTGGGATGTGAGGTTCCCCGCGTGAGGGCACACGCGAGAACCGCCACACTCCGACGAAGCCTCTTGCGGTGGCGCGCAGCGGGCATCGCAGCCCGTACTTCGGAGCGCTGCTGACCTGGGGCGGAAGCGGGGGAGGGGAGTGGCTGGTCGGGGTGGAGCAGAGAGCCGGGAGCGGGGCGGCGACGCTGCTTGGGCAGGCGCGGATGTCGGTGGAGCCGTGGGGGCGACGCGACGAACGCGACGCAGTACGTCGATCGCGCCTTGCACTACCGTCCGGATGGAACGACGGGCGCAACACGGAGCTGGCGCATGGAAACCGAGTTGAATGAGAACGAACGTGAGGTCATTCAGCGAATAGCCCAGGCGGGCTCGGCCGGCCGCCCCGCGGTGCGTTCACCAACGGGGCTTTCCAGTTGGCCCAGGAGGACCAGTGGCTCGGGGTCTGCGAGCGCTTACGAGGCCGTTTCTACGAGAGAACTTCGGCCACGCCAACTTGCATCGCGGTGGCCGACCAAGGCCAGACCAGCCGAAAAGACCCTCGAATGAGTGGCCGTTCTTTGTTCGCTCGCGCCGTCCAGGCGCGGACGGGGCGGCACACGTGAGACCGCTCTGTGGATCGACATGGATGACCTCACTCGGAGTCGAGCCCAACGGCAGGGCCCGCGTCGTCTCCTGCCGCCGACGCGAGCACGCGCTTGCGGATTCGCCGGGCCTTTCCGAGCTGGTATTCGAGGGCTGCCTCCCGCAGCTCGCCGATGATCTGCGCGAGCTCGCTGACCGCCAGGTCCGCCACGGCTTCGGGCAGCTGACCGAGGAAGGAGTAGACGTGCCGAAACAGGCCGTAGTCCTCCCATGTGGCGAGCTCGAGGAGGTCGCGCAGGATGCCGCGGATTTCGACGTAGGGTTGCACTTCGGCGAGGTACTGTTGTTCGCGCTCTCGGAAATGGTCGCAGAGATCTCGGCCGGAATCATCGACGTGCGCGGCTGCCTCGACGCACGCGCCGAGGATCGCCCGGCGAACGGCCAGGCGCTCGTCGTCGCAAGTCGCCATCGCCAGCATGCGGTCGCCCTCGATTTCCAGCTGGAGCACCACGAAACCGACACCGCGATAATCGAAGTAGCCGCCGCGATAGAGGGCGTCGAGGCGGTCGAAGTACGGACGCGGGGACACCGGGAACGCCCCCCAGTTGCCTTCGCGCGCGCGAGCTTCGAGCATCTTGCGTGGCGTCAGCGTCATTGCTCTGGTTTTTGAGATCGAGGTCGCGTGCCACACCCTGCGAAACGCCTTGTCGCGCAGCCAGGTGCTCTCGCGCTCCACGGCGTCGAGCACGTCGGACGGCGCGCGGCCGATCGTAGCGAGGCGCGACGCGAGATCTGCGAGCTGCGCGAGCATGGCCTCAGAGACATCATGCTGGCCGCTGTGACTCCGCGATCGGCGCCGGAATTCGCGTGCGATGGTCGCGAGACCATCCGGCTCTTCGAGCGACAGCCGCAGGAGCCAGCGATCCCAGTGGCAGAACTCGATGCCATCGACGACGCGCCACGACTCCGTGCCGTTGCGTGTCCCGTCGTCGAGCGGAGTCTCCGAGGGGAGCTTCACGCGCGGCGCGCGACGGCGATTCAAGCTCATCGTGCTTTCTCGTCGGGGGTCGACTTGCCGCACTTGCTCACGGCGTCGTCTCCAGCTCTCGCCACGTCTTCCCTGCCTCGATCGCGGCCAGGGTCGCGCCCGCACCGAGGTGGTCGGCCGGCTCGAGACGAAGGAGCCGTCGCAACGCTGCGGCAGCGTCTTCGCGCCGATCGCAACGCAGGAGCGCACGCGAGAGCCCGTACAGGCAGCGGAGGAAGGGACGGTTCTCCACGACCCCCCACGGCAGGACCCCCTCGAAGCTCTCCGGCACGGTG
This sequence comes from uncultured Polyangiaceae bacterium, assembly GCA_964393505.1. GTDB lineage: Bacteria > Myxococcota_A > Polyangia > Polyangiales > Polyangiaceae > JACRCQ01. Next base: position 3,343 of record CAYMUE010000036.1, on the reverse strand, counting down.
AGCGAGCCGATGGCTACGCCCAGCTCGAAGTGATGGACGGCGAGCCTGGGCCAGCTCGAGAGATTGCGCTCGCCGAGCAGTGCGTGCGCGTCGAGATGCCGAAGGTCGAGAGCGAGCACCTTGTGGAGCAGCTCATCGGCCTCGGCGTAGTCGCGCGCAGCCATGCAGTCCTGCGCTTCGAGGAGGAGATCCGCGCCTGGATCATCGCTGGCAGGCGCTACCTGCGCCAACCGGTACGTGGGGAGCCCCTCGCCGGCTGCTGCGCCCGCTTCGGAGTCACGCGGCGCATCCTCACAGTGCAGCGAGAGAGGCACGAGTCCGAGCACGGACGCGTCGATCCGTATCGCCGACACGTCGCCCGAGATGTACGGATGCCGAGCGTGCGTCCACTGCTTCCTCGGCGTCACCGTGATGATCGAGCCCGGGATCTCGTCACGCACCGCAGTCCGGAGCGTGACCTCACGGGCAGAACTGAAGAGACGGCAACGCAACGCGTTCGACTTGCATGCAAGCACCACGAGATCGACGGGTCTGCCGACGACGAGGTCGTCGCCTTCGACCTTGTGCGGACGGGCAACCTCGATTCCTGGCGCCACGAACGGCGCGAGACCGAGCCATGTGCGGTAGCGCGCTACGAGGGCTGCGCCCGCACTCGCCGCTGGAAATACCACGTCCGCGAGACTCAGTTCGTAGGTGAGGTCACCACGCCGACAGGTCGCGAGCAGGCCCGCACGCGAGAACCCCGAGTAACGGATCTGCATGACCGTGATGGGCTCGCCGATGACGTGGGCGTCGGCGGGAAGGAGGACGTCGGCGCGCGCCGACGCTTCGAACTCGACGAGGGCGCCTGCGTCATCGGTCTGAGAGGGCATCATGGCTTCTTGCGCGACGTGGCCTTCTCGGCTCTCTCGCCGAGGCGCCTGGTCGCGGCCACCACGCGATCGAAGTCGCTCTCGAACAGGCGGTCCTGCACGATGCGGTACTTCTCGAACTCCGTCTCTGCATGCGCCTTGGCGATCTCGGCGGTCACCTTGCCGGCGTCCTGCAGCACCTCGCGATCGGTCGCGGCCAGGAAGCGGTTCAGCCGCGTCTCCCAGTCCTGCATGGTCATCGGGATCTTGCGGAGCGCCATGTCTTCGGCCACGTCCAGATAGGCGTTCACCAGTCGCGAGAGCTGCGCGAACTCCGACTCGGTCAGGTAGTTCTTGGCCACGACCACGTCGAACTTCTGGATCTTTCCCGAGGGCGCGTCGGTCCAGGTGTGAAGGCCCATGTGCGTCCTGGTCGCGTCGGCGCGGTCGACGATGACCTCGGCTGCGGTCTGCCCGTGGATGGCCCAGTGCAGCTTGTTCTGCACCGTGGCGAAGAATCGCTTCGTGGCCTGCGCCGTCACGTCGTAGTCGACGGCTGTGGCGTAGATGTCGGTGATCTTCTGGTAGAACTTGCGCTCCGACAGCCGGATTTCGCGAACGCGCTGGAGCTGCTCTTCAAAGTATCGATCGCTCAGGATGGAGCCGCCTCGCTTGAGGCGTTCGTCGTCCATCGCAAAGCCCTTGATCGTGAACTCCTCGACGACGCGCGTGGCCCACTTGCGGAACTGCACAGCGCGTTCGGAGTTGACCTTGTACCCGACGGCGATGATGGCCGAGAGGTCGTAGTGCTTCGTGTCGTAGCTCTTGGCGTCGGAAGCAGTTATCCGAAAACTTCGGATAACTGAGTGCTCCTCCAACTCGCTGTCCGCGAAGATGGTCTTCAGGTGGTAGTTGATGGTCCGCACGTCGACGTCGTAGAGCTGAGCCATCATCTTCTGGCTCAGCCACACGGTCTCGTCGGCGTAGACGGTTTCGACTCCAGCCGTGCCGCTAGCGGCCACGAAGGTCAGGTACTCCGCCGCTGAGGAACGGACGAGAGACGCGCGGTTGGTTTCGTCGCCACGCTCAGCATCCGCTCTGGATCGGGCAACAGCTTGCACCGTCGCTTGGGTGGCGGCGGGCGTCGGAGTGCGCTTCTTCGACGAGGGCTTCGTGGGCATGCGGAGGGCACATGTTCCGGCGGACGCTGCTGTCTCGCAAGCGAATCTGGCCGGTCGATCTCGTCTGTCTCGAAGTCGATGGTGATCCGAGCGCGCTCCGGCACCGTGACGCGCCAGTGCTCCTCGCGACCGACCCGCTCCAGGTCGCGAACGATCAACGAGTCCATTCCGAGCCCGAGCAGCACCGCCTCGAGCGCCGTGGTCTTGCCGCTCGCGATTCTGGCCACGGTGGCGTAGCGATGCGAAGGCAGAAACCCTTGACGACGTGCGCCCGGTCAATCCGGGCGTCCACGTCCAGGTCGCCGTCCACGTCAATGTCCACGCCCACGTCAGCCGGCGGCGACGAAGGACGCAGACCGCGAGCGCACGCCGCTACACTAGCTTCGGACAACGGGCGAGATGCTGCTGACCGGGCGGTTACGCAATAACAACGTTCTTCGATACCGATCTTGACCCATCGAATGCCTTGTACGGTCGCTTGGTCAGGGCATCACTGTCGCGCTGCATGTCTTCCTCCGCGTCTGCACAGGCAAGGCGACAAGACGTCGACAACGGCGTGCAACTCTCGCTCGCACCAATCAACGTCGGCCGCCCATTGTTCCCGCCGGCCATCTACTCCACATCCTTCCCCGTCAGCAGGTACTCCATCCGGTCGCACTCCGCGGCCAGCGTACGGACGCACAACTGGAATTCATCGGCATCGATCCCGGCCCGCGGGACCAGCACTTCGCCAACGAGACGCCCCCGCCGGTCGACCCTGAAGCCGACGAGCTGTAGCGCGCGGTTCTTTTCCCAGATGATCGGCAGCAGGTTCTCGATCTCGGATGTCCGCGCCTGCTTGGTGACAATGCCGAGCAGGCGCAGGCCGTCATCGGTCTCCTCGACCGAGATCACATGATGGCGGCCCTCGGCGAGCTGGACGGTGATCTCCCCCCCGTCCACCGCGAGGTCCCTCGGCTTGCAGAAGCGTCTCCACTCAGTCGCCATCGGTCACCTCGCCTTGCAGGCCCTTCCGGAACGCCCCAAGGGGTTCGTCGTGACCGGGCAGGAGCGCGAGCTCGAGAGCGTCGGCGTCTTCGACCACCTTGCGGACGAGCCACGCGACCCGCGCGGCATCCGTGTCGGCAGCCGCGCCCAGGAGGACATCGCCCTCGACGGTGAGGTTGTAGCTCTGCTTTTCGACGGTGCGCATGAGCCCCACCCGCACGCCTCGCTTGGCCGCGATCTCGCGGATCTCATCCTCTGCCGTCTGGACGTCGACCAACCCCACGGGGCTGATGCAGCGGACCAGCGGGCGGCTGCCGAGCGTCT
>CAYMUE010000035.1:0-46795 GCA_964393505.1 uncultured Polyangiaceae bacterium | reverse complement strand
GCCGGTCGGGGGAGCGGGGGGTTGCTGTGCCATGGGGGTGAAGCATACACGAGCGACGGCAGGGATCACGCGGAGGGAGAGAAGGGGGCGCCCGGGGAGCGGGACGACGCGCCGGGCGATGCGAAGACGTGGGCGGCGCGTGCGGCGACATGGGATCGCAGCGACAGGAAGGCTGGGGTGCGCGCGAGCCGCACGAGGGCCGGGCAGCGGAGGAACCAGACGGCGTCGATGGAGTTGGGGGCAGCGGCGCGGATGGCGCTCCAGGCGTCCTCGGTCATGCCTCCCAAGGCGGCGCGCTCGGCGACGGCTTGCATGACTCTTCCACGGCAATACGGGGGAGCGTCGGAGGAGGCCGCGTAGGCGGTCAGGGCGCCGATCTCCCGGTCGGGTTGCGGATCGAGGACGAGGCGCGCCATGCTGGTGTGCAGGTGGTCGGAGGGGAGCATGGCTGGGGAGACGGCGCCATAGGTGGAGGCGAGCGTTGTGCGATCGCCGTTCCAGATGGCGATGCGCAGGCGCGCCGTGACGGTGGCTGGGTGCCGAGCGACGAAGGCGTCGGCCCGATCGAGGAACTCGAAGGCTTTTCCCGGCTCGCCGTGGAGTCCCATGGCGTAGGAGGCAGCCCAGAGGGCGACGAAGTCGTGCGGATCGAGACGCAGGGCGACGTCGATCATGCGCATCCCCTGCTCGACCGACCCGGTCCAGCAGTGCATCTGTCCGAGCCACGCGTGGGCGTTGGCGAGGCCGGGGCTGCAGCGGACGGCTTCTTCCAGTCTGCGCGCGGCGACAATCCAGTTGGCGTGCAGCAGCGCGTGGATGCCGAGGGCGAGGTGGGCCTCACCGACATGGGGGGATTGCTCGAGGACGGTGCGCGCAAGGGACTGAGCGGAGCTTGCGAGACTCGAGGACGCGTGCGGATCGATGTGCCACAGGCGAAGCTGCACGAGGGACTGCTGGACGAGCAGCGTGGGATCGCCGGGGCTGCGACGCAGTGCCTGGGAGAGAAGGTCGAGAGCATCCTCGCAGGCGCGCGGCATCCACTCGGCATAGGCGTGCCGTGCGCGCAGGAACACGTCGACGTTCTCGCGATCTGCAGGGCCGCTGTCGTGGCCGCCGGCCATCTCGACGGTGAGGGCCCGCGCGAGCTGCCTTGCGATCTGGGACTGCAGAGCGAAGAGCTCGGAAGTGGGGCCTTCGAAGCGAGAGGACCACAGGACGAAGCCGCGCTCCATTTCGAGCATTCGGACGCGCACGCGCAGGGCGCCGTTGGCGCGTCGCTGCAGGGTGCTCTCGACGACGACATCGACGCCTGCGCGACGACCGACGCCCAAGAGGTCGTCGCCCGGCTGCAGCTGCAGGGAGGCGATCGAGGCGATGCGCACGCCGGGGCAGAGGGCAAGCCGGTCGGTGATGGCCCCGGTCATGGCCTCTGCGAGGTAGTCGTCGGCCTCGCGTCCGAGGTTGCGCATGGGCAGCACGGCGAGACCTCGCACGTGGGGCGAGCTGGTGGTGGCGATGAGGGGCAGCTCCGGGCGACTCGGGAAGCCGGAGCTGGATGAGGGAGGAGGCTGCAGCTCGCGCCCCTGCAGCTCGTCGCGGCAAGCGATGAGCTGACGCAGGAGTTCATCGGCGGACGGGACGCGGTTCTCGGGCTCGCGCTCGAGCATGCGTGCGACGAGGTTGGAGAGGGACTCTGGGGCGTGGGGGGACACGGAGCGCAGGGTCGCAGCGGGGACCGCAAGGCGTGCCAGGTGCCGCTGCGATTCGTTGTCGCGCCCCCACGGCATGGTGCCCGTCAGCATCTCGAAGAGCATCAAGCCGAGCGCGTACAGATCGGTGCGCTCGTCGAGCGCACGCCCTTCGATCTGCTCCGGCGACATGTACTTCGGCGTGCCAGCGCCCTGCATGGGCAGCGGGGCATCGCCGGGCTCGTCGCGGGCGAACGCCACCCCAAAGTCGGTGAGCACCGCGCGGCCTTCACGGCTCACGAGCACGTTCTCGGGTTTGAGGTCGCGATGCACGACCCCCGCAGCATGCGAGGCGGAGAGCGCGGAGGCGATCTGGATGGCGACGTCGATGGCTGCGCCGACCTCCATCGGACCGCGTTCGAACAGGGCCGATGCGGTGTCACCGATGACGCACTCCATGGTGAAGTAGTGCTCGCCTTCGAACTCGCCGGCGTCGAAGATGCGCACGACGTTGTGGTGCTGGATCTTCCGGGCGAGCTTCACCTCCCGGTAGAAGCGCGCGACCGAGAGCTTGCTTGCGGCGAGGTCCTTTCGGAGGATCTTGAGGGCGACCTCCTCGTCGAGGAAGCGGTCCTTGACGCGGTAGACCGATCCCATGCCTCCGACTCCGAGCAGGCCGACCAGCTCGTAGCGTCCGGCGTAGCGCGAGACGCGCACCCTTCCCTGGCTGGACCCGGGGGAACGCTTGCGGCGAAGGCGCGACGGATCCCCGCTGGGAGGCTGGGAGCTCGGGGGATCGGAGATGCGAGTCACGACAGAGCCCAAGGGCATGCGGAGCAGCCGGAGCGCTCCACCGCGAACCGGTCCCGCATGGGAGGCGTCACTGTACCAGAAACGCGGCCACGGCAGCGCGCCGAGACACGCCCGCGTCGAAACCCTGCCGCGTCATCGGTTGCCCATTGCACCGCCGCGCGCGATCGAAGACCCTTGCGTTTCGTGTCAGACAGCGAACGCCCCAGACCCCCTGCGGCCTCGTCGCCGCGCTTGAGCGACCCGGGAGTTCCACGGATCCCCCTGGTCGTTGTGGCCGACGATGACCGCGTGATGCGCGAGCACATCTGCCGCGTGCTCCGGGAGAACGGCTACCGCGCGGAGCCCGCCTGCGATGGTCAGGAGGCCGTGGATCTCGTCGCGCGAGGCGGGGTCGATCTGGTACTGCTCGACGTCGTAATGCCCCGCCTCTCGGGGATCGACGCCTGCCGGATCATCAAGGCGATGAGCGGGGAGTCCTTCGTTCCCGTGGTGCTGGTGACGGTCAAGAGCGACACGGCGAGCCGAGTCGAGGGGCTGAAGATCGGCGCCGACGAGTACGTGGTCAAACCGTTCGAGAACCGGGAGCTGCTCGCGCGCCTCGAATCGATGATGCGCATCAAGCGCGTGCACGATCACCTCGTGGCAGTGCGGCAGAAGCTCGAGCGCCTCAGCGTCTACGACGAGCTCACCGGCGCCTACAACTACCGCTACCTGCACACGCGACTCACCGAGGAGTTCAAACGCGCAGAACGCTATCACGAGCCGCTGGCCTGCTGCGTCGTCGATGTCGACCACCTCCAACGCCTCAACGAAGCAGGCGGCGAGCAACTCGGCGATGCCGTCATCAAGGGCGTCGCTGACATCATTCGCAAGTGCGTTCGCGAAGTCGATGTCGTGGCGCGCTACGGCGGCGAGGAGTTCCTGCTCATCCTCCCGTCCACGCACTTGGCCGGGTCCATCGCGGTGGCCGAACGCATCCGTCGCGACGTGCGCGCACGCTCCTTCGCCAGCGAGCGAGACGGCGCCCCGCTCCGTGTCGCGGTGACGATCGGCGTGGCGTTGTTCCCGTCGCCCGATGTCAAGACGAAGAGCGCTCTGCTGCGCGCGGCAGACACCGCCTTGAGCTGGGCGAAACGCGAAGGAGGGGACCGGATCTGCGTGTACCAGCAGCAGGGGACGATCTACTCGCCGCAAGCGGACGGCGCGACGCCGAAGGGTAGCGGAGACGGCTCGGCATGATCGAGGAAGGCGACGTCCCCCGATCCAGCCCGCCCTCCGATGCCTCTCCGCAACCCGCGAGCCCGAGCGCGGCCCCACCGCCCGCATCGTCGCCTCCCGATCCCGATCTCGGACGCGGCACCAGCGTCCTGGTTGCCTCCGACGAAGCGCTGCTGCGGCGATCGCTTGCGCGCGTGCTGATGGCGTGGGGGTTCGAGGTGCTGACGGCCGAGGGCGTTGACGCGGCCCTCGGATTGCTCCCCGGCCATCCGGTGAGCGTCGCACTCGTGGACTTCGGGCTCCGCTCCACCGCCGGCGAGCCCCTCGCCGACCTCGCCGCTCGGCAGCGTCCCGGCCTCGAGATCGTGGTGATGGCCTCCGCTGCTCAGCTCGAGCGCGCCGCGCTCGGTCTTCGAAGGGGCGCGTTCGGCCTGCTCTCCAAGCCGTTCGTGTCCCAGGAGCTGGTGGTCTGCACCGTGTCCCGCGCTGCCGAGCTCGCCTCCTTGCGTGCCGAGCGCTCCAGAGCCCAGACGCCCTCCCTGAACAATGAGTCACGGTCAACACAGTGGGAGCGCTCCCCCGCGATGCGGCGCACGCTCCGCCTCGCCACCGCGGCCGCGTCGGCCGACGTGCCCGTCCTGCTCGTGGGCGAGCAAGGGACCGGGCGCAAGGAGACTGCCCGGTGGATCCACGACCGCAGCCCACGATCCGCGCGTCCCCTCGTGGTGGTCGACTGCGCAGCCCTGCCCCGCGAAGCGGTGCGACACGCGCTCCTGGAGGGGGCTGCGCTCGAGCGCGCAGCCGGAGGCACGTTGGTGATCGACGAGCTTTCGTCGATGGATCCGATCGAGCAGGCATCGCTGCTGCAGCGGCTAGAAGCCGGGACGGCTGCGCGGGTGATAGCGACGGTGAGTGGAACGCCGAAGGCGTTGGCGGAGGCCGGCGAGGTGCGCGCGGATCTGCTCTATCGGCTCGGGGTGATGGTGATCGAGGTGCCGCCGCTGAGGCGTCGCAAGGACGACCTCCCGGTGATCGCCTACGAGGTGATGAACCGCAGCGCGCGGAGGCTCGAGCGCGACGTGACGCGCATCAGCCGCGAGGCGATGCGCAAGCTGAGGGAGCACGCTTGGCCGGGGAACCTGCGGGAGCTCGAGAGCGTGGTGGAGCGCGCGGTGATCACCGCGCGGGGCGCGACGATTCTCCCGTCGGACGTGTCGTTCGAGAGGGACGACGAGAGCGCGGCGCCTGCGGAGCGGATCGGGTGGCCGGCGGAGATCACCGAGCTGCCGTTCGCGGAAGCCAAGACGCAGGCGGTGGATCTGTTCGAGAGGGCGTATCTGGCCGCGACGATCGAGCGGGCGCGGGGGAACATCTCGGAGGCGGCGCGTCAGAGCGGCCTGGACCGTTCGAACTTCCGCCGTGTGCTCAAGAAGAGATCGAAGCGGGGCGCCACCTGAGGGAGCTTCTGCCTTGCGCCGTGCGCTGAGGCCCCGCACCAGCCTGCGCGGGTGATTTGCCCTCCCCGTCACATCCCTCGTTCCCCGAGCCCCCCGAGCCGCAACAGCACCTCTCCCATCGCGCGTACCGTGAGCCCGAGGGCGTCGAGGGCGACGTACTCGTCGGCGCCGTGCCCCGTGTAGGGCCTTCCCACCATCCCGGGACCGAAGTCCACGGCGCCTTCGAATAGCCGCGCATAGGTTCCCCCGCGAAGGGCCCTCGGCTCCCCGGCCATGCCGGTCAGCTCCCGGTAGATCCCCATGAGACTCGTCACCAGCTCCGATGACGCGTCGACCGCGACGGGCTCCCCGACGTACTGTTTCGGGTTCGCCTCGATCGACGCACCGTGCTTCTTGCGGAGCCCCTGGAGCGCATCGCGCAGCGAGGCCTCGAACTGCTCCTTCGTCTTGCCCCGCGGACGCCTCATGTTCACGCCCAGCGACACCCACCCCTGCTCCATCCGCAGCAGCGTGGGAGCCACGACGAGCTTGCCCATGAACGAGTCCTTGCAAGCGACGCCCAATCGCGCACCGTGGTGGTCGCCGTCGAGCTCGCCCGCAATCGACGCGAGCACATCGCGCGCCCCTCCCGCGGCGATTCCCGCCTTCGTCGCGATCGCAGCCAATGGCCAGAGGGCATTGTGCCCCTGCTCCGCGACCGACGCGTGCACCGAAGTGCCGTGCACGACGAGCTTCAGCGACGGATTCGGCCCGTCCGCCTCCTGCAGATCGAATCGATACGTGTTCGAGGGATCCAGCTTCCGCCTCGCGTCGAGGTCTTCCCTGGCAATCCGCTCCAGCCGCGTACGCAGCGCCTTCGGCGTCTCTCCTCGCGGCTCGAGCGTCATCCAGGCGAAATCCGGCACCTGCGTCAGGAACAAGCCGCCGTGCAGCTCACGCACCCAGGGCGCCCGCCCTCCCCGAGGAGGCGCTCCCACCGGCGCCCGGAATCCCCACGACACGAAGCCGCTCTGCGCGACCACCACCGGGTAGTCCGCATCCACCGATACGGTGTGCCTCGCCTTCGGTGCCTGGGAGGCATACCTGCGCATCCCCTCCCAGTCCTCCTCCTCGGCCGTGCCAATCACCAGCGTTACCTCCCCTTCCGGCACGATCCCGGCTGCGCGCAGCTCCCGCATCGCCAGCAGAATCGCCGCAATGGGCGCCTTGTCGTCCTCGGTCCCCCGGCCGTACAGCTTCCCGTCCTTCACCACGGGTTCGAAGGGCGACACCGTCCACCCATTCGGCACCACGCCCGCGCTGAGCACCGCGGGAGGCTCGTTGACCGGGACCACGTCGCCGTGCGCGATCAACGCAAGGCGCCGCTCCTTGCCTCTTCCCGGCAGCGTGATCTCCCACGCATCGTGCTCGCCGACGACACGGAATCCCAGAGAGGCGTCTTTCGCCCACTGCTCCAGAAACGAGGCCATGGCGCCGAACTGGGGATTCGAGGGCGCGGGAGCGATCGCCGCAACGGTCTGGAAACCCACCAGGCGGCTGGTGAGAGCGACGGCTTCGTCGCGCCCGCAATCGGAGAGAATGCGACGGACCACAGCGGCCTCCACGGGACCCCGCGGAGGGTTCCGGAGCACCGCAGCCCTGAATCTCGCCTGACGCGAAGTCACGTCGCCACTGCAGTCCGGGGAATCCGCTGTCGTGGTGCCCGTGGCGGCGTCCGGCGACGTGATGTCCACGTCGTGCGGAGAGCCTTCAAGCGTGGGCGCGCGCCGGCTCCCGGAGCATCCGGCGAGCAACGCCGCCGCCAGGGCGGCGCCGGACCCTTGGAGGCAAAGGCGGAGAAGCTTGCGAAGAGGGGGCGCCCGCCCGATCGCGCTCTGCGCGAGCAAGACGCCCCGACCATCACACTCGAGGGCGAGGGGCGCCAGTTCGAGTTGCCTCCGGAGAAACCGGCCGTGGTGCGCAATCAAGGCTGTCAAAACGAACCGTCGAAGCAGGCGCGGAGGGTGCCGCTCGTGGCGACGCCGGGGCACGTCCCCTTCGCGAGCCCGACGAGCTCGAATCGCCAGGAGTCTTCGCCGACGAGCATGCGTGAGTCCGAGCCGACGCAGTAGGTCCCCTGATTGCCGGGGAGAGTGATCGAGCCCTGAATCCTCGCCGTTTCACCGTTCGCGACTACGCCCTTCCACGAGAACGAGAAGTCCCCGTCTTCGCCGAAGGAGCCCGTGAACAAACCGGTGTCGCCCTGCGTGAACGAGTAACCATGGGTGCTGTAGCTGCCGGCGACCGATGTGCCGTCGACGTCGCCGTCGATGGTCATCTTGCGGCTTTCGCAGGCGGGGCCGGACATCGCGTCGTCGGACTCGGAGCTTCCGCAGCCACACAGGGCCAAGAGTGCGAGGGCAACTGCCAGGTTCGCGTGTCTCATTTTGTACGACCGGAGCCGCATCGAAGCAGCGTGGGGTTCACCTGTCAACCCGCCCTGCGTGCACTCGAGAGACCTGCACAGCGCCTCGATCGTGGAGATGCGAGTCGGGTGCGAGCTGAACGCTCGAAGTGCGTGAAGAATCGGTCGCTGTGTGGCGCTACCTGAGGGAGGACAGATCGCAGGCGATGCGCACGCGCTCCCGGAGCTCGTCGGGCCAACGCATCGCTGCCAGACGGCCGAAGAGCTGCTTGGCGTGATCGCCGAGGCCGCCCGACATGGCGCTGCGCGCAGCCTCGAGCTGCGCAACCGACGCGTCGAAGGAGCCTTCGCGGTAGGCGAGCCACGCGTGCGTCAGGTGCCAGTGCTGCACCGGTTCGCGCTCCTCGACCTGGGTCACGTCGCACTCCTCCACGCGCTCCCGGGCGTCGGGCGCGCCGCGAACGAGAGCGATCTGGGCAGCGATCAGCTTGCACTCGACGATCCCCCACGGGTCGCCCATGCGCTGGAACAGCTCGAGGGCTTCGGCGGATCGCTTTTCGGCCTCCACCAGGTCTCCGGCATCCATGGAGGCCATGGCCATGAGTCGCAGGGCGCCGCCCTGCCCGCGGGGGGTGCCCAGGAGACGGAAGGCGGACAACGCGTTCTGCGCCCTGGCGCGGGCGGCCTCGAGCTCGCCGGAGCGGTGATCGGCATGAGCGAGGGCGATGTCGCTTTGGGCAACACCGAGCCGGTAGCCGATCCGATCGAAGTCCTTGCGCGCCGCGACGAGGTGCTTGCGCGCGCCGATCGTGTCGCCCTGGGCGATGGCAATGAGCGCGAGGAGAATCAGGCACTGCCCCTTGCCCAGGGCGTCGCCCGACGAGTCGAACGGAGCGATCGCGCCTTGCAAGCACTGACGCGCCTGCTCGTACTGCCCGAGCAGGTAATCGAGCTCCCCGATCACGACGTCGCACTGCGCGCGACCGACGTCGTCGCGCAGCTCCTCCATCATCGCCCTGGCCTCCACGACCATGTGACGACCGTCGCGCGGAGACCCCTTCTCGGACGCGATGTGGCCGAGCAGGCGCAGGCAGTGCGCCTCCTGCAGGGTGTCGTTGAGGGCGGCGAAGGCCCGGCGAGCCGAGAACGCGAGCAGGGCTGCTTCGTCGTACCGCGCGGCGTGCCGCAGGGCCTCGGCTTTCCAGCGCTTGTGAGACGCGGCCCACGCTCCCCGGGCCAGACCGTCGATGAGGGACAGGTCGTCGAGCGTCGCGGCGACGTCGCGGGAGCGCTCCCACGACCTCTCCACGAAGTCGAGCACGACGCGGACTGCCTCTGCGATGTCGCCGGCGATGATGAGGTTGTTGACGCGGTGGCGCACGATGCGGCGGGTGCCCGCGGCGGGGTGGTACGACGCCAGCGCGTAGGCGGTCTCGCGGAAGATCCTGGCCGCGTCGTCGCGCCCGCGCAGCTTCGTCAGCAGGTGCTCCTGCAACATCCCGTGCACCCAGCGATAGCGATTCGAATCGGGTCGCGACAGGATCTGTGCCTGCTCCAGACGGTGCAGCGCGCTGGAGGCGTGCAGGTGCAGCGAGGTGAGAAGCGGCACGAGCACGTCGGCGCGGATATCGCCACCGAGTGCGGACGCCGCCATCGCGGCGAGTTGGACATCGGGTGCGAGCGACGCCACGCGCTCGTCCCACAGCGCAGCCGTCGTCGCCGGCAGCGTCCCCATCGCCTCGGGCTTCACGTGGTACAGCCCGTCCCGCAGCTCGAGCGATCCACCGTTGGCCCACGCATGCACCAGCTGCAGCGCGAACAACGGGATCCCCTTGGAGCGCGTCGCCGCGGTCTCCACGGCGGTCGGGTCGAGCGAGATCGACGACAGCAGCAGCTCGCCGGTCTCCTTCTCCTGCATGGGAACGATCTCGAGCTCCGTGGCGCCGAGCGCGGAGGAAATCTGTCGCACCCGCTCCACGCGCGCGGGATCGAGCTGCGCGCCCTCGGTCACCATGGTGGCGACGATCAGGATGCGGATGTCGGGGCGTTCCTGCTTGAGGCGCTCGAGCCAGTCCACATCGCGCGGCGAGGCGAGGTGGATGTCGTCGAGCCACAACAGCAGCGGGCGATCCCAGCCGATGCGCTCCAGCACGTGGCGCATGACGGTCCAGGAGATCTCCTCGGTGTTGATGACGTAGCGCTGTCCAGTGGGGCCGAGGATCGTGGGGCGGCCAGGCGCCGTCGGGCGGAGCCACTCTCCGACCGCCGCGACCCAGCGCTTGTTCTCCTCGTCGGTCTTGCCCACCTCCCAGACGTTCATCAGCGCGCGCTCGGTGGTCGCGCGGTCCGCGTTCTCCACCCCGTAGTGCGCCATCACCGCTCCGACCATCCCGTCGAGCGGCGTGGGGATCTTGTGGTGCCTGGCTCGCAAGGGGATCGCCACCGCGCGCTCGTGCGCATCTTCGCAGACCCACTCAGCGATGCGGCTCTTGCCCACGCCCGCCTGGCCGGTCAGCAGCACCATGCGCTGCGTACCGTGCGGTGCCACCGCGATCTCGTCGCACAGCGCGCGCAGACGCGCCTTCTCCTGCTCGCGCCCGACGAACCGCGTGGGGCCGAAGGTGATCATCCCGGCGAACGCGGTGTCGGTCGCGGCGATCTCGAAGACGGGCTTGGATCGGCGTTCCGGCTTGGGACGGTTGAGGGCGTCGCAGACCGCGGGACGTTCGGGCAGGTTCCAGGTGGAAGGATCGCCTGCCGGACGGTACTGAGCGAGCACGCTGCGCGCATCGGTCGCGAAGGCCCAGCGATGCCAGGGGCGCTTGGCGAGGAGGCGACGCACGAACGGTCCGACTCCCGGGGGGACGTCCTTGGGCAGATCCAGATCCGGCACCGGCGCGTTGCGGTGCATCCGCTGCAGCTCGTCGAGATCGCTCGACTCGAACGGCTCGTGGGCCGTGAGCAGGTGGTACAGGATGCAGCCCAGGGCATACAGATCGGTCCAAGGCCCCACGTGCGGCACCGCACCGCGGATCTGCTCCGGAGCCATCCATCCCACGGTGCCCGCGTGCGGGCGCAGCATCGGCCCTTCGGGAGCCGTGCCGTCGATGCGGTGATCGAACCGATCGCGCAGCAACCACGCGAGCCCGAAGTCCAGCACCCCGACCTGCAAGTCGCCGGGCACCACGTCCACCATGATGTTCGTGTGCTTCAGGTCGCCGTGGATGATCCCTCGCGCGTGCGCATGGGCGAGGGCGGCCAGAACGCGATCGGCGATGATCCAGATCGCGGGCCAGTTCAGGTCCACCTCGGCGAGCAGCGAGGTCAACGGCAGCCCCGGGATCAAGTCCATCACGAGATAGGGCGCCTTGCCGAGCGTGCCGAAGTCGCGTCCCCGCACGATGCACGGATGATCGAGCGACGCCAGCGCCCGCGCCTCGGCCCAGAACCACGCCGCGTAACCCGGCATCGGCGTGCCGTCCGCGGTCTGCAGCAGCTTGAGGGCGACCCGATCCCCCGTGACCACGTCGCGGCAGGCGTACACCACGCCCATGCCGCCCCGGCCCAGCTCGAACTCGACGTCATATCGGGACGCCAGACGCGTCCCCTCGGCGATGGAAGATGCCACGGGGCGCAGTGTAGCGGAAAACGGGAAGATGCAAGCCCCCGGCGGCACGTTTCGCCAACGCCGCGATGGTGCTAGCGCATGCGCATGCGAGAAGTCCGCCTGTTGCGCTGCGCTGTCCCGGCCGCGATCCTGCTGCTCTGGCTCGTGATCGCCTCGCTGTCGTGCAGAAAGGCGGAGCCCACCTTCGGCGCACCATCCGCAAGCGCCAGCATCACGCTCCCCGCCCCCCTTGCTGCGCCCGCTTCTTCCGCTTCCGCGGAGCCCACGGTCTCGCCCGCGTTCCTCTGGCGCTTCGAGGGCTCCGCCCCTCGTTACCTGTTCGGCAGCATCCATGTCCCCGACCCGCGCCTCGCCACCATCGAGGCAACAATGCGCGACCTGGCGGCGTCTTCCGACCTCGTGCTCACCGAGATCCCCATGGACCCCGCCACGCAGGTGCGCATGTCGCCCCTGCTGATGCTCCCCAAGGGCAAGACCCTCAAGGACGTCGTCCCTGCCGACGTCCACGCCCGCGTCGAACGGGCGTTCGTGTCGCGCGGCCTGCCCTTCGGCCCGCTCTCCACGCTCAAGCCCTGGGTGGTCGGGGCGCAGGTCGCGCTCCTCGACCGGTTCCTCGTGATGGCCACGCGCGAGCCGCTCGATGCCGTGATCTTCAACGCAGCCAAGGCAGCCGAAGGGTTGGAGACGCCGGAGGAGCAAGTCGCCGGGCTCGACTCCTTGACCCGCGCGGAGCAGACCCACCTGCTCACCTCCACCCTCGATCTGCTCGACAGGTACCGCAAGGAAGGCCGCGATCCGGTCGAGCAGCTCCTCACTCCGTACGTCGAGGGCGACGCGCTGCGGCTCTACGCCGCTGTCCGGGAGTCGTATGACCCGTCCAACCCCGTCGATGCCAAGGTCATCCAGCGCTTGTTCGACGATCGCAACGTGCGCTTCGCGCAGCGCATCGACGCGCGGCTGCGACGCGAAGAGGGCAAGTCGGTCGTGGTGGCCATCGGGGCCGGGCACCTCATCGGGCCCGGGAGTGTCGTCGAGCTGCTCGGCAAGAAGGGCTGGAAGCTGGAGCGCGTGCGGTAACCCCCCCCTTGCGACGTGCTAGCCTGCGCGCGTGAGCTGCGCGCACTCGGACTTCCCTCTTACGCTCCACGGCGCCTCCGGCGATTGCCGCGTCGTGATCGGTCCCGTCGCCCGCGAGCTGCAGCCGCTCGTCGGCCGCTCCCGGGTCGTCGTGCTCACCGACGCCTGCGTGCGACGCCTTCACGGCGGCTCGTTCCCGACCGGTGACGTGATCGAGATCGGCCAGGGGGAACCCTCCAAGTCCCTCGAGACCGTTGAGACCGTGTTCGAGCGCCTCCTCGCGCTCGGCGTGGACTCCGACACGACGCTCGTCGGGATCGGCGGCGGGATCGTGTGCGACGTCGCGGGGTTCGTCGGAGCGACCTGGCTGCGTGGGCTCCGTGTCGGCCTCGTTCCCACCACGCTGCTGGCCCAGGCCGACGCCGGCGTGGGCGGCAAGAATGGCGTCAACTTCGGGGGTCTCAAGAACCTCGTCGGAACGATCCGGCAGCCGTCGTGCGTGCTCTGCGATCCCGCCTTCCTGCGCACGCTTCCCCCTGGCGAGCTGCGCAACGGGCTCGCGGAAATGGTCAAGGCCGCGGCGGTGCGCGACGCTTACCTGTTCCGATTCCTGGAGGATCAAGTCGAGGCGCTGCTTCGTTCGGACTACGACACACTCCGGGACGCCGTCTGCGGCGCGCTCCGGGTGAAGCTCGGAGTCGTTCAGCGCGACGAGCTCGGAGCCGGTGAGCGAGTGGTCCTCAACTTCGGTCACACGCTCGGCCACGCGCTCGAGGCGACCACCGGCATGCGTCACGGCGAGTGCGTGAGCATCGGCATGGTGTTCGCCTCCCGGCTGTCCGAAGCGCGCGCTGGGTTTCCGGCCAAGGGAACCCGCAGGCTCGAAGAGCTGCTGCGCCGCCTCGGACTCCCTGCAACTCTGCCCGGCGTCGACCTCTCGTCCGTGCTCGAAGCAGTGCGGCGGGACAAGAAGCGCGCGGGAGGGGCCGTGCGTATGGCCTTGCTGCGCGAGATTGGAGATGCCCTTGTCGAAGCCGTCCCCCTCAGCGAGCTCGAAGCTGCCATCGCGCGTGTGCGTTAGCATCCGCGGGCGCAGCGTCGCGCGGATGAGCAAGGCGCTCGAGGGCGTCGCCTTCGCCGAGCTGCGCCTCGACAGCCTGGCCGATCCCGGCGAAGACCTCGAGTCGCTCTTCGAAGGCCCTCGCCGAACCGTCGCAACGTGCCGCGGAGGGAAGCTCGATCCTCGCGAGCGGGACGCGGTCTTGCGGCGCGCTCTGGTTGCGGGCGCGCGCGCCATCGACGTGGAGTGGGAGACGCCGTCGCGGCTGCGCAGCGCCCTGATTGCCGAGGCCGCGCGACGCGGCGTGGAGGTGATCGTGTCGAGCCACCTGGACCACACGCCCGAGGCGCAGTCGCTTCGCCGGTTGCGTGATCGAGGCTTCGCGGCCGGGGCCGACATCGTGAAGATCGCGTGCGCGGTGCGGGAGCCCTGGGAGAACGCCGTGCTGCTGGGGCTGATCGAGCCGGACATCCGGCTCGTCGTCATCGGGCTGGGTCGAAAAGGGCTGCCGTCGCGACTGCTCGCTCCGCTGCTGGGCGCCGAGTTCACCTTCGCGCTGCCCGATGGATCCCGCCCCAACACCCTGGGACAGCTCCCCTTCTCCGCGACGCTGCGTGCGATGCACGCTCTGCAGCAGGCGATGGGCGGGTGACCGATGGACCTGTTCGGCGTCATCGGCAGGCCGATCCTGCACAGCCTCAGCCCCGCGCTTCACAACGCCGCATGGGATGCCCTCGGCATCGATGCGAGATACGTGCGGATCGCATCGCGCGACGCGAACGAAGCGCTGAGGACCGCACGCGCCATCGGGATTCGCGGGTTGAACGTCACCTCTCCCTTCAAGCAGGCGGCGGCCCGGATCGCCGACTCGCGGGACTCGATCGCGGAGACGCTCGGCGTCGCGAACACTCTGCTATGGAGCGCCGGCGCCTGGCGCGCACACAACACCGACGTCGCGGGTGTGCGATGCGCGCTTGCCCATCACGGGGTTCACGTCGAGGGGACTTCTGCCCTCGTCCTCGGAGCCGGCGGAGCTGCCCTGGCTGCCGCTGCGGCGCTCGTCGAGCTGGGCGCGGAGGTGACGGTGGCCGCACGCGATCTTGCCCGCGCCCGCTCGGTCGCTGCGCTCGCGGGGTGCGCGGCCTGCTCGCTGCGCGAGGCCGGGCCCATCGCCCTCGGCGCGAGGGTAATCGTGGGTGCGGTCTCCACCGACGAGCGTGTGCTCGATCGCGACGCGTTGCAGCCTGGGGCTGTCGTGCTCGACGCACGCTACCAGTCGGAGGGCGCATTGGTGCGCGATGCGCGCGCGCGCGGATGCGCGGTGGTGGACGGCAGGGAATGGCTGCTGGGGCAGGCGGCTGAGGCATTCCGGCTCTTCGCTGGACGGGAGGCTCCGCTTGCTGCCATGCGCAACGCGTTGGATGCACCGCGGGCGCAGCGCGGAGCGAAGCTGTCCATCGTGGGTTTCCCCGGTGTCGGCAAGAGCGTCGTCGCGCAGATCCTCGGACAGCGGCGAGGCCTGCCGGTGCTCGACACCGACGCGCTCGTCGAGCAGCGCGCAGGCGTGCCCGTTCCGCGGCTCCTTCGAGAGCGTGGCGAGCCCACCTTGCGTGCCCTGGAGCGCGAGGTGCTCGACGCGCTGCCCGGCTCCCCGGGCATCCTCTCCTGCGGAGGAGGCCTGCTCACCGGCCCGGATGCGGCACGTCTTCTTCGAGACAGAAGCCGCCTCATCGTGTGGCTCTGGGCGAGCCCGGAGACCTGTCTGCAGCGGATGGGCGATCCGTCCGGCCGGCCGCTGCTGATGCCAACTCCCGAGATCCAGGCCCCCCGCTTGCTGCAGGAGCGAATGGCCCGCTACGCCGCAGCGTGCGACGTCGTGGTGGACTCCGAAGGCGCCTCGGCCAACGATGTGGCCGCGATGATCGACGAGTTGCGGAGCGAGTGCGCGTGAGAGTGGGTCCGGCAGAAGTGCGTGGTTCCGTGGCGGCGCCCCCGTCCAAGAGCGTCACCGTCCGCGCGTTCGTGGCCGCCGCGCTCGCCTCCGGCGAATCCACGCTCCTGCGCCCGGCGCGCTGCCTGGACGCCGACGCCACGGAGAGCGCGTTGGTTGCGCTCGGTGCGCGGCTCGTCCGGGAGGACGACACGATGCGCGTGACTGGCTTCGAAGGCCCGCCGGGACGCGAACTCCCCTGCGGGGAATCGGCCCTGTGCATGCGCATGCTGGCGCCGGTCGCAGCGTTGCTGTGCGAGCAGGAGGTGACGCTGCGCGCGAGCGGCTCCCTTGGGACCCGGCCGATGGGGAGGCTCGAGGCCCCCTTGCGCGCGCTCGGCGCGCGGTGCTTCACGAACGACGGCCTTGCGCCTGTGCGCGTGCGCGGGCCTCTCGTCGGTGGGCGCGCGATCGTCGATGCATCGACCACGTCCCAGGTCCTCACGGGCCTGCTGTTCGCCCTGCCGCGGTGCGAACGGGATTCGGAGCTCGAGCTCTCTGGCCTGGCAAGCGGCGGTTACGTCGAGCTCTCGCTCGAGGTCCTCGCATCCTTCGGCATACGAATCGATCGCGACGCGGACGCCCGAATCCTCCGCATTCCAGGCGCGCAGCGCTTCGTCCCCCGGGAGTTCCTCGTCGAAGGCGATTGGTCCGCCGCCGCGTTCCTCCTGGTGGCCGGCGCGATCGCGGGGGAAGTTGAGCTGACCGGGCTGCGAGGGGACAGCCGACAGCCCGATGCGCGGGTGCTCGAGGTGCTGCGGCAGTGCGGAGCGGTGGTCGATCTGACAAACGGGGTGAGCGTCTCGGCCGCAGACTCGAGAGCGTTCCGCTGGGATGTCTCCGACGCGCCGGATCTGCTTCCGCCCCTCGTGGCCTTGGCCTGCGCGTGCCGGGGGACGAGCGAGATCGCCGGAATCGGACGCACGCGGGCGAAGGAGAGCGACCGCGTCGCCGCCCTGTGCGACACGCTGGGACGCCTCGGAGCCGACATCGAGGTATCCGGGGAGCGCATGCGCGTGACCGGGAGCCGGCTGCACGGCGGCACCGTCGATTCCCACGGAGACCATCGCATCGCCATGGCCGTCGCCGTTGCCGCGCTGCGGGCCTCCGAGCCGGTGCACCTCGCCGGCGCCCGATGTGTCGACAAGTCCTATCCACGCTTCTTCGAGGACCTCGAGGCGTTGCGCACATGAACTCCTTCGGCCGGCTGTTCCGGATTTCGATACTGGGTGAGTCCCACGGATGCTGCGTGGGAGTCGTGGTAGACGGTTGTCCGGCAGGACTCCGATTGAAGGAGTCCGACTTCACCCGGGAGCTCGGCAGGCGCCGTCCGGGCCCAGAAGGCACCACTGCGCGGCGCGAATCCGACGCACCGATCCTGCACAGCGGAGTGCACGCGGGCAGAACCACGGGCGCGCCGATCCTGATCCTGTTCGAGAACGGCGACGTCGATTCCTCGCAATACGAGGCGATCCGGCACCGCCCGCGGCCGGGGCACGGTGACCTGGTGCTGCGCCGGAAGTACGGCGGCTTCGCCGACCTGCGCGGAGGAGGCACCGCATCGGGACGCCTCACCGTGGGGCTCGTGGCCGCCGGAGTCATCGCGCGCAAGCTCCTTCCCGATCTCCGGTTCTCGTCGAGCGTGCTCGAGGCCGGGGGCTCCACCGACGTCGCCGCAGCCGTGGCCGAGGCGGAGCGCGCGAGCGACTCCGTCGGCGGCGTGGTGGAGTGTCGCGTCGAAGGGCTCCCCGCAGGACTCGGCGAGCCGTTCTTCGATTCCGTCGAGTCGACGATCGCCCACCTGGCCTTCTCGATCCCGGCGATCAAGGCGATCGAGTTCGGAGCCGGGTTCGCCGGGGCTCGCATGCGAGGCAGCGAGTTTGCCGACGCGCTCCTCGACCGCGAGGGCACGACGCGAACGAACCACTGTGGCGGGGTCAACGCGGGGCTCTCCAACGGCAACCCGCTCGTGTTCCGTGTGGCAGTGCTCCCCCCTTCGAGCAGCGCGGCGGAGCTGCAGACGATCGATCTTCGCACGGGGCGCCAGGTGCGCGTGAAGCCTTCCGGAAGGCACGATCGGTGCTGTGCGCTGCGATTCCCGGTGATCCTCGAGGCCGCCGCCGCGATCGGGATTGCCGACCTGATGCTGCTCGAGCACAAGCTGCCGCGTGTGCTGCCCGCGAAACGAGAGAGTTCCCGATGAGCGAAGACAGACTCGAAGAGTTGCGACGCAGGCTGACCGAGGTGAACGGGCGTCTGCTCGACGATCTGAACGAGCGGCTGCGTCTGGTGGGCGAGGTGCGCGAGCTCAAGCTCCGTCGCGGTATCCGGATGTTCGATCCGGCCCGCGAGGAGCGGATGATGGCCGATCTGCTCGAGGCGAACCCCGGCCCGATGTCCGAGGGGAGCCTGCGAGAGGTGTTCAAGACCATCTTCGCCGTCTCCCTGTCCCACATGGAGCGCAACACCCGGCAGGGATTGCGGGTCCACCGCAAGACCGGCGAGGCCGATCGTCGCATCGAGGTCCGCGGACACGGGATCGGGGCAGACGCGCCGGTCCTCGTCGCCGGACCGTGCGCGATCGAGGACGAAGACCAACTGCAGCGGGTCGCCGAGCGTCTCGCGTCCCTGGGGTGCACGTTCCTGCGCGGCGGCGCCTACAAGCCTCGCACCAGCCCCCACGCATTCCAGGGCATCGGCAGCGAGGGCTGGAGAATGCTGCGTCGCGCCGGCGACCGCTTCGGCATGGCAGTCGTCAGCGAAATCGTCGATCCGCGCCACGCCGTCGAGATGGCGGAGCTCGTGGACGTCTTCCAGGTCGGCGCTCGCAACATGTTCAACTACGAGCTGCTCAAGGAGCTCGGCCAGCTCGGCAAGCCCGTGCTGCTCAAACGCAGCTTCATGGCAACGCTCGAAGAGCTGATCCTGGCCGCGGAGTACATCGCCTCCGAAGGCAATGACAGCATCATCCTGTGCGAGCGCGGCATTCGAACCTTCGAGCGCTCCACCCGCAGCACCCTCGACATCTCCGCCATCCCCCTGCTCAAACAGCTCACCGCGCTGCCCGTGGTCGTCGATGTCGCCCACGCCGCAGGGCGCAGGGACATCCTGGTACCCCTCTCGAAGGCTGCGATCGCTGCAGGCGCCGACGGCATCATGGTGGAGGTGTCGCCATTTCCTCCGTCGGCCACGAGCGATGCGGAGCACCAGCTCGACCTCGACGAGGTGACCCGGCTGCACCGTGCGGTGTTCGCGAGTCCTACTGTTCCCACCGAAGCGACCGGGACGACGCCATGACCCACGCGAAGCACCGTATCGAGCTCCTTGCACCAGCCGGGGATCGCGAATCCCTTCAGGCGGCGCTGATCGCCGGGGCCGACGCGGTCTACCTCGGCGGTGCGCGCTTCAACGCGCGCGCGGGCGCGGCGAACTTCGACGAGCAGGAGCTGCGCTGGGCGAGGCGGGTCACGCGCTGCTTGGGACGCCGCATGTACGTGACCTTCAACACGCTGCTGTTCGACCACGAATGGGCCCACGTCGAGGCCGACCTCGACTTCCTCGAAGCCCTGCAGCCCGACGCGATCATCGTGCAGGACCTCGGGCTGCTCGACACGCTCCGCAGGCGTGGGAGTGCCATTCCGAGGCACTTGAGCACGCAGGGAGCCTGGGACGGCGCCGGAGGTGCGGAGCTGTTGCGCGACCTCGGGGTCGAGCGGGTGATTCTCCCGCGCGAGACACCCCTCGAGGACATCGTCCGCCTCGTGGAAAACACCCCCTTCGAGATCGAGACCTTCGTTCACGGCGCACACTGCTACAGCGTCTCGGGGCGTTGCCACTGGTCGGTGAGCCTCGGCCCGCGCTCGGGCAATCGCGGGACGTGCGCGCAGCCGTGCCGGCGCTTGTACGAATCCGAAGGAATCGCCCCCCGCGCGGCCTTCAGCACCAAGGATCTCCGGCTCATCGCCAGGGCTCGCCAGCTCTCCGAGGCGGGAATCGCTGCGCTCAAGATCGAGGGGCGGCTCAAGAACGCCCGAACGATTCGTCGCATGGTCGCGGCCTATCGCGCCGTCCTCGACGGCACCCTCGCCCCCGCAGAGGTGACGGACTCGCTCGATCTGGCCTTCAGCCGCGAGTGGTGCGAGGGATTCCTCGACGGTGCACCGTCCGATTGGCAGACACGCGGCTCCGTGGGACACCTGGGCCTGCGGGTCGGTGAGGTGCTCCGCCCGGCGGATGCCGCGGGGCGGGTGCTGATCCAGGCCGACCGTTCGTTGAAGCCCGGAATGGGGCTCTCGTGGAACGAGCCTGGAGGGGAGCGCGACGGGCGGCGCGGAGGCGTGCTGGTATGGACCAGCGGGGAGACCGGGCGCGTGGAGGTGCGATTCCGCGGCACGGGCCCGTCTACCGCGGGGATCGTGCTCTATGCCACCGCATCGGCCACCCAGGACGACCCCGTCGAGGGGTGGAATCCGGACTGGGACCGCGTCGGGGTTGCGCTGGAGTTCGAAGGGAATGAAGGGGGCTTCCTGCAGTGCCATTATGATGCAGAAGGGGCTCACGGAGTGGTCGCTTCGGACGCGCCGTTGCAGCGTGCGCGGGGCGCAGGACTCGAGGCCATCCTCGCGGAACGGTTTCAGGGGCTGGGCGACGGGTACCGAGTCGATCGGCTCGACGGCTCCGGTCTCGAGCCGGGGCTCTTCGTTCCGCCGAGCGCGCTCAAAGCGCTTCGGCGTGGGCTCGTGGAAGCCATCGAGGGGGTGCCCGCAGCCCCCTCGCCCTCCCCTGCCCCGGCGACTCCGCCTCCCGATAACGAAGGAGTGCGCGGGGACTATTCGATTCGAATCTATCAGCCGGAGCACGTGGAGGCGCTTCTCCGCGAGCCGGCGCCGCCGCTCGGGTGGGTACTGCCGCTCGAGTCCTCCCGAAGCGCGATCGCCTTCGGACTGAGCGAACGCGTGACCTGCTGGCTCCCGTGGGTGCGCGGACCGCGCGCGTGCGATGAGCTGGCGCCGTTGCTCGACGCACTCCCGGATGGTGATTTCCTGTGCTTCTCCTGGGAGGCGCTGGAGCTGGCGCGGCGCTTTCCGCGTCATCGGTTCTGCGTGGACTGGACCTTCAACGTATCGAATGTTCGGGCGGCGTCGGTGCTCGCAAGCGCGGGGGTCGGCTTCGACACGGGGATGGAAGCGCCGGGGGCGTTGGCTGGGGCGCGACGGGTTGTGCGGGTGAATCCCCTGGTGTCGGTGAGCCGGTTTCCTTCCTCGGCAGACGGACCGCGGACGTTCCGCAACGACCGGGGGGACGTATTCCACCTGCGGGGGTTGGGGGCGGTGGAGGGGCTGTTCATGCAGCGGTGGCCCGACAGGTTGCCTCCGGGAGACGGGCCCCTGCGCGTGGACCTGTTCGTGCCGCCGGGAGAGCTCGTGACGGAGCTCGTGCGACGCGTGCGGGAGTGGATGGCAACGGGGGCCGCAGCGCCGCGCGATAGGGGAGATATGCACGGCGGCGGATCTGGCGCATGAAGCGCGCCGGACTCCCGGAGAGCCCCTGGCGTGACGTCGCTGTGCCCTGTGGGCAATACTGTCGCATGCCCCCCCGTGACGGCCCCGCACGCTGCGCCCTGTCATGCGTTTGACGTCCCGCGCGCACGTCGCCCGCCTCCATGTTATCCTCGTTGGGCTATGTCTCGCCTCCCCCTCCTCCTCCTCGCCGCCCTCTCGCTGTCCGCCTGCGAGCGCGACCCCGATGCAGTCCTGCGCTCCCTCGATTCCGCACGCGTCCCCACGGAGGTCCTGCAGGACCTCCGCGACGACGGCGCGCGCATGTTCGCCACGGTGCAGCCCGTCCCACCCAACTCCGATGCCCCACGCGCCGTGATCGCGCGCTGGGTCGATCGCGACGGCGCCAAGGCCTCCTGGTCCTTCGACGGCATCCCCGTGCTCGATGCGCGGTTCGTGCCCGGCTCCGAGGCGGCCCTCGTGCTCACCCGCACCCGCGAGCTCGTGCTCCTCCCCTCCCGCAGCGCCATGCCGTCCCACATCGACTCCGAGGTCCTCGGCCCCGTGTCCGTGTCACGAAACGGACGCTACGTGGCCTATGGTCGCGGGGAGATCCCCGATGTCGAGATCGTGCGATACGACCTCGCCCGCGGCCAGGCGGTCGGTGGCACACAGGACATGGCGCCCGCCTGGAGCCCCGTGCTCTCGGAAGACGGCTCGCGGCTGTTGTTCGTCTCCGGCAAGACGGGCGCTCCCGAGCTCTGGGAGCTCGATACCGACCACACGGCCGTGCAGCGCACCGACCGCACTCGTGACCCGATCCCCTTCCCCACCGGACCTTCCGCGCCAATCTGGGACCGCAACACCATCGCTTTCGAGGACAACGATGGCGTCCGCATCCTGTCCGTCGATCCCCCGCGATTGCTGCGCACCGTCCCGGGCACGCTCCCACTGCTGTCCACTCGCTCCCGCGCCTTCGTCGTTCAGGACCCCGCAGGCCTCGCGCCACGATCGGTCTCCTTCGATGCCACGGAGGTGGTGCGATGAAGACCCTTCGTCCCTCCCTGCTCCTCGCGCTCGTCCCGGCGGCCCTCGTCACCCTCTTTGCCCTGGACGCTTCGGCGACGAAGATCCGACGCCCCTTCGTGGCCGAGAAGTCGTTCAACTACGGCTTCGACTACAACGGCTCCGCCTCGGGATGCACGGACTACTACTGCGGAGACCGATGCTACGACGGCCACTCCGGCAACGACTACGCGTTGTCGCTCGGGACCGATGTGCTCGCACCGGCCAACGGGACCGTGGTCGCGACCTACAATGGGTGTCCCAACTACGGTGGACTCGGCAGCACCTGCGGCACGGGCTGCGGCAACTACGTCAAGCTCAAGCTCGCCGACGGCTACTTCATTCTGTTCTGCCACTTCGAGCTCAACTCCCTCCAGGTCTCCAACGGCGACAGCGTCAAGTGCGGCCAGGTCGTCGGCAGATCCGCCAGCTCCGGCAACTCCAGCGGACCGCACCTGCACCTCGCCTGGCGCAACCCCAGCAATGCCAACCTCAATCCCTACAAGGGTTCGTGTTCCAACACGGGCGGTGCTTGGGTCGACCAGGGCACCTACTGGGGCGCCACCGGCGCTGTCTGCGAGTGCGTCGCAGGCTCCGAGACCTGCAACGGCGCTGACGACGACTGCGACGGCGAGGTGGACGAGGACGACGCGTGCGAGCGCGAGATGCTGCTCCGCGGACAGGCTTGGGTCGCCCCTGCGCGCACGACCGACATCGACGGAGACGGCAAGGCCGACGTCTGCGGGCGCGGCGGCGCGGGCGTGTGGTGCCACCTGTCCCAGGGGACATCGTGGTCGGCGAAGGGACCGACGCTCACGCTCTCGGATGCCAACGGCTGGAACGATGCGACCAACTGGGGCACGCTCCGCATGGGCGATATCGACGGGGACGGCAAGGCGGACATCTGCGGTCGGGCCAACGGCGCACTGGTCTGTTGGAAGTCCGATGGCGCCAGCCTCGTGACCCAAGTGGACGGGCCGGCCTGGTCCGACGACAGCGGCTGGGGAGGCTTCCAATACCACAGCACGATTCGGTTGCTCGATATCGACGGCGACGGCAAGGACGACCTGTGCGCACGCGCAGCCAAGGGGATAGTGTGTCACAAATCCACCGGGAACGCCTTCGATGGCGGCCTCGACGGCCCGGCCTGGTCCGACGCCTCGGGGCTCGCATCTGCGAAGTACTATGGCACGCTGCGCACCGGCGACATCAACGGCGACCGCAAGGAAGACCTCTGCATGCGCACGCAGAGCGGCATGGAATGCTATCTCTCCGACGGCAATGGATTCCCGACCAAGGTCGCGGGGCCGGGCTGGTCCGACGCCGGCGGCTGGGGCGCCATGCAATACTGGAGCACCATCCGTCTCGCCGACGTCAACGGCGACGGACGCGCGGATCTGTGCGCCCGCGACAACGCGGGCCTGCGCTGTCACTTCTCCGAAGGCACCTCGTTTGCCGACTCCATCGAGGTCGGGGCGCTGTCCGACGCCAGCGGCTGGGCCGACGCCTCGAATTACCAAACGCTCCGCATCGGCGATGTCGATGGCGATCGCGCCCAGGACCTATGCATCCGCGCCAATGCGAAGATGATTTGCTACAAGTGGAACGGCACTGAATTCCAGTCCTTCGACGGCCCCGAATGGGCCGACGCCAACGGGTGGACTCAGCCGCAGTACTACCACACGATCCAGCTCGGCGACATGAACGGCGACGGCAAGGACGACCTGTGCGCGCGCACTTCCTCCGGGTGGCATTGCCTGCCGTCCACCGGCTCCGGCTTCGGCGCCGCGATTGCCGTCGACGAGTTCACCGACGCGGGGGGATGGGGAGCGGATCGGTACTACGCGACGATCCAGTTCGGTGGTCCGCAGTGCATTGCGCATGAAGAGACGTGCAATGGACAGGACGACGACTGCGACGGAGAAGTGGACGAGGGAGTGTGTCTGCCCGAGGGAGGGGCTGGGGGCAGCGCAGGCGCCGCAGGGAATCCCAATGGTTCGGGAGGCTCGGTGTCCGCGGGCGGCTCCTCGGCCGCGGGCGCCGCAGGTGCTGCGGCCGGCGCTGGCTCCGCGGGCGCCGCGGGCAATCCGAATCCCTCCACCGGAGGCTCGTCCGCGGGCTGGGAAGGCGATACCTCGGACCCCTCCGGGTGCGGCTGCCGCGCTGCAGGCTCCTCCGGCTCGTCCCGTCTGGCACTGCTCCTCGCGGCCTCCCTCGGCTTGACGCTCCTGCGCCGACGCCGTGGGGCCCGTTCGTGACCAGCCCTCCCGCGCGCTTCTTCTGCGGCTTCAACGACTCACTCGCCAACGAGGACAGCTCCGTCGAGCTCGAAGTCCTCCACGCCAACGCTGCGGCCGCACGGGGGTCGCGGGCGCCATGCTGCAATCGGGCAATCGCAGCGAGTTCGCTGCGAGGCGCTCCGGCCTCGGCTGTCAGCATCACTATTCGCCGGTCCGCAAGGTGCTCGGGGCGCGGGGCGGGGTGGAGATCCTTGGGCCACGCTTGCGCCCTCTCCCCTCTGAGGTAGTCTGCCGCCATGCGCTCCTTCCAGTCTGCCCTGCTCCTCCTTGCCCTCGCGCTGCCTGCCTGCTCCCACGCCGGTCCACCCCCCTCGCAGCCCAGCGCCCTGCTCGACACCCCGGCTCCCGTATTCAAGCGCCCCACCCTCGACGGCTCCGTCTTCGACTCCTCCTCGACCCGCGGCAAGACCCTCGTCGTCAAGTTCTTCGCCAAGTACTGCGAGCCCTGCAAGCGCACCCTTCCCAGCGTGCAGGCGCTGCACGAGCGACACTCCGACATAGCGTTTGTCGGGATCTCGGAAGACGAATCGGAGCGCGATGCGCTCGAGCTCCAGAGCCAGTATGGGCTGACCTTCCCCATCATCCTCGACCGCGGCAACGTCCTGTCCGGCCGCTTCCGCGTTCGCGACCTCCCGGCCACCTTCGTCGTCTCCCCCGAAGGCAAGGTGCGCTGGGTCGGCGGCCCCGATCAGAACGAAGATGACCTCTCCCGCGTCGTCGAAAACTGACCGCCTTCGTCTCCAGATCAAGGCCCGATCGCCACGTCGAGTCCCGCGGCCGTCCAGATGCTCGAAGGGACTGTGCAGCATCGGCGACAGGTACTCGCAGACATTCGGTGCTGGCTCCGCCCCTATGGACAGCCAGGCAACACGCACGAGAGCGGTCCGGTGCCAGTGCACAGCCCGCTGTAGCACTGCTCGTTGCCCAGACACACCTCGCCAATGCGCTTCATCGGCTTGCACTGCTTGTCCACGCACGCCAGGCCCTTGGCGCAACGCGACGCTACACCGAGTACCTGCACCGTCGCAGTCGCACAGGTCTGATTCTCGATCGGCAGCGCCGTGCACGCGGGGCTGGTTACACCCCACGCCTGATTGCAGTAGTATCCCTCTCCACACGGGTCCGGGAACCCAAGCTTGCAGTCCGCGCCGTCGTCAATCTCGCCGATGCACTGGCCGTTGCCTACCAGCAGCGGCGGCAGCTCGCAAGAGAGCCCCGGACCGCACATCTTCTGGTTCCCCCAACACGGTACGCCCACATTGCCTACGAAGGCCTCCCGCGCCGCCGAGCACATCCCCCCCAGACACATGTACCCCGGCTCACAGTCCGGTTGCGTCTTGGCGTCACACACCGAGTTCCTCTTCGTGTACACGGCGCACGTCCCGTTCGCCGCCCCCCCGTCCAGCAACGCGCTGTCCGGCACCCAACACGTCAAGTCCGGCTCGCACTCGCCTGCATCCTTGCAGAGAACCCCCGCCTTCTTGTGGGGCACGCACTTCGCCGCACCGCACCCGGAGTCCAGCTCGCAATAGAACCCCTTGTCGCACTCGAACGTGTGCCGGCAAGAAGCGTCGTTGCCCCCCGCCCCGCTCACCATTTCCTTGCAGTTCTCGATCACCCGATCGACATCCACGCACGTGCCGTCCTTCGTTGCGATCATGAGCTGATCGACGCACGCGACCGCCTTGACCGGGTCATAGGTCAGGTGGCCGTCCGTCACCGACCGTGCGATCAGCCCGGCGATGCCGTCCTGGAGGCGCTTCGTGTACGTCTCCACGCAGTCCTCTTCGTGCAGAATGAGCTCGAGGCCCGGGCCCCAACAGAACTGGAGGTTCGCGCACAGCGCCTGCGCGAAAGCCACCGCGAGATTGTCGAGCGGAATCGGCGGGGCTCCCCCATCTCCCGCCTGCCCCGCTTCCCCGGCCGCGCCCCCTTGCCCCGCTTCCCCGGCCGCGCCCCCTTGCCCCGCTTCCCCAGCCGCTCCCGCACTGCCGCCCTGGCCGACTGCCGAATCGGGCTCCACCGACGCATCGCTCCCCGCCGCCCCCGCTTGACCCGTCCCCTCCTGAAGGCTCTCGGTGTCGAGCATCAGCGAGCACGCGGCACCGGAGACGGCAACGAATAGCGGCAGCAGGATGGAGATGCGACGCATGGACCACTCCGAGGTCAAAGGTCTCTCGAGGGTAGCACAGGAGCGAATCGAACGGAGAGTGTCGTGCGCGCGCCCGATTCATTGAGGAATCGGCTCCAGACGCGCCGAGCGGCCGGCCCGGGGAATCACCCGGGTTCGACCCCGCGAAGTTTTCCGGCCGGGTCAGTCCGCCGGGTCCGAACAGCTCGACACCAGCTCCTCGCGCCCGGCCACCCGCACGAATCGCATCGGCTGCAGCATCCCCAACGACGTCTCGCAACGGTCCTTGCCCAGCTTGCGCGCGCGCTCCACCTCGAAGGCCACGCACATCTCCGCCTTCACCCTCGCACCGGGAAGCGGCTCGCTCCCCTCCCCCACGGACTGCAGCCTCGACTCCAGCAGACGACACGCCCCGGCAAGATCTCCCTCCCAGAACCTTCGATCCATCAACGCCTGCCGCGCTGCTTCCGGATCCTGCACCGCAACCACCGGCCTCACCGCCGCAACGGCTCCCGCTGCCGTCGCGCCCACACCCCCCAGCGCCACCAGCGCAAGCCACACCCTCGATGCATTGCGCTCCTGCGCCCCGGAGCCTCCGCGCGCCCGCATCACGCGCACCAGCAACACCAGCGATGCCGCGAGCGGCAGCAACCCCGCCAGCCCGAGGCGCGCATGCAACCGCGCGATCGGCTCCGCCGATCCCAGGATGTAGTCCGAGTCGATCGCCAGATCCTCGGCGTCGGTTGACGGATCGCGCGCTCGCATCTGGCGCACCGCCTCCGCCGAATCATCCGCTTGCGCCTTCACGTTCGCCGCTCCGAGCGCCCCCGACGCGATCGTCGCCACCGCCAGGACCGCCGCCGCTGCAGGCAACTTCAGCCCCTTCGGATCGCGCTTCGCCGTCACCCATCCCCCGACCGTGAGAGCCACCGCGATCAGCCCCCACGTCGGCGTCGCAAGCCCCCAGCTCCCCGCCTCTCCCAGCGGCGCCCACGCGTTGAAAATGGCTGCCCCGGCCACGACCGAGAGCGCGACTGCGACGATGATCCATGCCTTCATGGTTGCCCGAGCCTCATAGCGCATCCGGGCGCCACACGCTCCCCCTTCGCGCGTCACTCCGGCGCTACCTCGCAACTCACCCGAACGTCAGGTCGAACGCCCGGTCGAAGTCCTCCTCGGCCGTCGTCTCCTCCGCCTGCGCCCGCTTCGGTGCAACCGCAGGCACCGGAGGCGTCCGCGCCAGCTCCTGCAACAGCACCGCCTCCTGCTCCGGCGTCTTGTGCGGATTCAACATCGCCGTGCACAGCCAGCGCGTCGCTCCGTTCCAATCGCCCTGCCCCCACATCAGCCGCGCGATCCGGATCGATGCCTCGCACGACTGCCTCGGATCCTCCGCGGCCAGACGATACGCGCGCAACGCCTCGTCGGGCAGCCCGAGCTCGGACAACGCGGCCCCCGCTTCCAAGTGCATCGTTCCGTCGAAGCCGAATTGCATCCTCCCTGGGTAGCCTCCGCCCCCCTCGACGGCCAACTTCGCGGCCCTCCCCGACTCCGCCGCCTCCCGCGCCCTCAATCCAGAAAGCACAGATGGTTCGCCTTGAACGGGCTGCGCAGCCTCCCGACTATCCCCTTCACCCGCTCGCTGCGTAGGAATCGCTTCTCCAACCACCGACGCGCCTCGGTCCTCGGATGCGACTCCCCACATCGGAAGTCGTCGTACAACGATAGATCCGTGTCTCCGTGGAAAGGTTCGATCGAGGTG
The DNA here is from genome assembly GCA_964393505.1 of uncultured Polyangiaceae bacterium. Classification (GTDB taxonomy): domain Bacteria; phylum Myxococcota_A; class Polyangia; order Polyangiales; family Polyangiaceae; genus JACRCQ01. The sequence goes on along the minus strand of CAYMUE010000035.1, from coordinate 18,704 downwards.
ATCCCGTGGCGTTCGGGCTCCCGGTGCATCGGACTCCCTTTCGGGAGATTCAGCAGCGACGCGTTGATCGCCGAGATCGAATCCGCCTCCTGCTCCACGAACCGCAACGTCTCCTCGCGATCGTCATCGGTCTCGCCAGGCAGCCCGAACAACAAGTACACGTGCGTGCGAATCCCCGCCGCCGACGTCGCCCGCAACACCTGCCTCGCACGCTCGGGCCCCGCCCCTTTGCCCAGCCGCTCGTGCATCCTGAGCGACGCCGTCTCCACCCCGAACTGCAGCATCGCGCAGCCCCCCCGCGCCAGCATCCGCGCCACCTCCGGCTCCGCGAACGCCCGCTCCACCCGCGCGAAACCGTGCCACCCCAAGGGCAACCCGCTCGCGGCCACGTGGTCCGCTATCCGCACGAGATGCTCGATCGGCAAAGCCGAGTCCGTCAGGTGCAGCATCGCCCCCGACGGGAACCGCTCCGCGACCCTGTCGAGCCACGGTCCCACGCTCTGCTGCGCGCACGGACGATGCCTGCCGTGCAGGTGATCCGGACAGAACGTGCACCGGCCCCAGTAGCAGCCCCGCCCGATCGCCGCAGGCACCACCGGCATCGGCGCCAGATAGTCCCCCCACGGAACCTCTCCCAGCCCCGGAGACAGCAGTCCCCCGGACAGCGGATCCGCTGCGACCTTTCCCGCTTCGTTCGGGTTCCGAACAAGCTCCGCAAGGTCGCGATCGTCGCCCGCCACCACGCGGTCGAAGAGCGTGAACGGCGCCCGCTCGAGGTCGATCCCCACGGCCCTCCACGACGCGACCAGCGGCCCGCCGATCACGCGCCGGACCGACGGCATCCTCTCGCGCAGCAAGCGCCCGAGACGCATCGCTGCCACCGCCTGCTGCTGGAACGTCAACGACACCGCCACGCACTCCGCCCGAGACGCTTCGATGCGCGGCAGCAGCTCCTCGATCAGGTAGTCGTCGAAAGGGCCGCGCACGACGGAACATTCCTGGAGTACCGCCGACGACTCCAGTCGCCTTGTGGGCTCCACCAGGGCCACCATCGCGACGCCCAGCCGCACTCCGGCGTGCGGCAACGCTGCGATGCGAAGCGCGTTGTCCAGCTCCGCAACCGCCGAGGTGTAGACCCTCCGATCCGCGTAGGTCTCGGCGCGACGCAGCGGGACCGGATGCTCCCGAAGGCCTCGAATCGCGGCCCGGTACGCCGTCAGCGCTCCCGCCTCGCGCCCCTCGCGTGCGGCGTCTTCCACAATCCGCGACAGCCGCTCGGGCTCGAGCGCGAACCGGTGCCACCCGATCGACGCGTCGATGAAGCTGCCATCGCCTCCAAGCCGGCGGAAGACCTCGGCCGCAGCGCCGCCCGACAGGGCGGGCTCCGAAGGCTTGCAGGGAGGTGGAGCGACGAACAGGGTGCGCATGGAGGGCTGGTCGAATCGAATCGGCCGCGGTATGCCATTCGGAGACACCGCTGTCGAACGGGAAGGGAGCCGTCGAGCCGATGCAGGTCCCGATCACGAGCACGGCAGACAGCCGAGGCACCGTCGTGCTCTCCGCACGCGGCCTCACTCGCTCCTATCGCATGGGCGAAGTCGAAGTGCACGCCCTGCGCGGCGTGGATCTCGATCTCCTCGACGGCGAGTTCGTCGTGATCCTCGGCCCCAGCGGAAGCGGCAAGTCCACCCTGCTCAACCTGCTCGGCGGCCTCGACCTCCCTTCCGCAGGATCCCTCGCCTATCGCGGCAAGACCATGGACGGGTCCGACGCCGCCCTCACCGCCTACCGCCGCGATCGGGTCGGCTTCGTCTTCCAGTTCTACAACCTCATCCCCAGTCTCACCGCCCGCGAAAACGTCCTGCTCGTCACCGAAATCTCCAAGTTCCCCATGCGCGCTGAACAAGCCCTCGAGCTCGTCGGGCTCGGCGATCGCCTCGACCACTTCCCCTCCCAGATGTCCGGCGGTGAGCAGCAACGCGTCGCCATCGCCCGCGCCATCTCCAAACGCCCGGACCTGCTGCTGTGCGACGAGCCCACGGGCGCCCTCGACATCAAGACCGGACGCGTAGTCCTCGAGGTCCTCGACCGCATCAACCGCGAGCTCCGAACCACCACCGCGATCATCACCCACAACAGCGCCATCGCCGCCATGGCCGACCGCGTGCTCACCATCGGCGACGGATTCGTCGTGCGCGTCGATCACAACGACCGACGCGTGGGCGCCGGGGAGCTGGCATGGTGAGCTCGCTCGATCGCAAGCTGCTGCGCGACCTTCTCCACATGAAGGGCCAGATGCTCGCGATCGTGTTGCTGGTCGCCTGCGGCGTGACCACGTTCGTCGGCTCGATGACGATGTGGCGCTCGATCATGCGCTCGCAGCAGGACTACTACGAGCGCTATCGCTTCGCCGACGTGTTCGCCTCGCTACGACGCGCGCCGGAGACGTTGGCGCGGCGCCTCGCCGCGATTCCCGGTGTGGCGGAGGTGCAGACGCGGGTGGTGGCCGACGCCGCCCTCGAGATGCCCGGCTTCCCGGAACCCGTCACCGCGAGGTTCGTGTCGATTCCTTGCTGCGGGCCTCCCGCTCTCAATCGCTTCCACATCCGCGCCGGCAGGACGATCGCCCCGGGCGCCGACAGCGAGGTCGTCGTCAGCGAGGGATTCGCCACGGCCCACCGCCTTCGTACGGGCGACCGGGTGACCGCCGTGATCCAGGGAAGGAAGCAGTCCTTCTCGGTCGTCGGAATCGGTCTCTCGCCGGAGTTCGTCTACGAGATCCGGCCGGGCGACCTGATGCCCGACGACAAGCACTTCGGCATTCTCTGGACCTCGCGCCAACAGCTCGAGGCCGCCAGCGACATGGAGGGAGCGTTCAACGACGTGGCCGCACGGCTCGAGCCCGGCGCCTCGGAGCAGGACGTCCTCGCCGCCTTCGATCGCGAGCTGGGACGCTACGGCGGACTCGGCGCTTTCCTGCGCAAGGACCAGGTGTCCAATCGCTTCCTGACCGACGAGATCCGCCAGCTCAAGGCCAACGCTGTCGTCGTTCCGTCCATCTTCCTCGGCGTCGCCGCATTCCTGCTGAACGTGATCTTCACGCGCCTGGTGTCCACCCAGCGCGAGCAGATCGCCACGCTCAAGGCCCTCGGCTACTCCAACCTCGCGACCGGAATGCACTACGCCAAGCTGGTCGCGCTGGTCGCGATGCTCGGCACCGCCCTCGGCGTGCTCGGCGGCATCTGGATGGCGCGCGCCATGACCGGCATCTACGCCCAGTACTACCGACTGCCGGAGTACTTCGTCGAGCTCCCCTGGCGCGAGGCGGTCATCGCCTGCGCCCTGTCCACCGCGGCTGCCGCGCTCGGCGTCTTCGGCGCCGTGCGAAAGGTGGTGCGCCTCCCACCCGCCCAGGCCATGCGCCCCGAACCTCCGGCTTCCTTCCACCCTTCCTGGCTCGAACGGCTCGGCGTGGATCGGGTCGCCTCCGCCGCCGGAAGGATGATCCTGCGCAACGTCGGACGCCGCCCCGTTCGCTTTGCCCTCTCGTCACTCGGCATCGGCTTCGCCATCGCGATCCTCGTCGTCGGCTGGTTCTTCTTCGACGCCCTCGACTTCATCGTCGACTACCAGTTCCGCAACGTCCAGCGCGACGACGCCATGGTCACGTTCAACGTGCCGCTCTCGCGCGACGCGGTGAGCGAGCTGCGCCGAACCCGCGGCGTGCTGCGGGCCGAGCCCTTCCGCGCCGTGCCCGTCAAGCTCCGCTCACAGCACGTCACCTACCGGACGGCACTGCTCGGCGTGGATCCGTCGGGCGAGCTTCGCAGGATCATCGACTTCGACACCGGCCCCGCGCGGGTCCCGCCCGAGGGCGTGCTGCTCACCTCCAAGCTCGCCGAACTCCTGCACGTGCAGCCCGGTGACACCGTCACCGCCGAGGTGCTCGAGGGGCGCCGTCCCGTCCGCGAAGTGCCCGTCTCCGGCACGGTCGCGGAGCTGATGGGTGTCTCGGCCTCCATGAGCCTCCCCGCGGTCCATCGGCTGATGGACGAGGGGCCGAGCGCGTCCGGCGCGTTCGTCTCGATCGACCCCGCCCTCGAGCGCCCGGTCTACGCCCGGCTCATGTCCATGCCCGCCGTCTCCGGCGTGACGCTGCGCACCGCCGCGCTCACCTCCTTCACGGGAACAAGCGCCGAGTACATGCTCTTCTTCGCTTCGATCCTCGTCGGCTTCGCCTGGGTCATCGCCGCGGGCATCGTCTACAACTCCGCACGCGTCTCCCTGGCCGAACGCGAACGCGAGCTCGCCACCATGCGGGTCATCGGCATGACGTGGGTGGAGGTGTGGCTCATCCTCATCGGAGAGCTCGCGCTGCAGGTGCTCGCCGCCATCCCCGTCGGCTGCCTCGTCGGCTGGGGCTTCGCCCACCTGTCCGCATCCAGCGTCGAGAGCGACCTGTACCGAATCCCCGTCGTCATTCTCCCGTCCACCTACGCCGTGTCGGTTGCCGTGGTCGTCGCGGCCGCGATCGCGGTAGGAATCATGATACGCCACAGGCTCCGCCACCTGGACATGGTGGCCGTGCTCAAGTCGAAGGAATAGGGGCCATGGGCTGGACCCGAAAGCTGCTGCTCGTGATCGCCGTCGTGCTCCTGGGCGCGATCCTCGTCGCGGTCCTCTCGCCCAAGAAGCTGCCCGTGGAGACCGGCACGGTCGAGACCGGCCCGATGCAGGTCACGGTCGAGGCCAGCGGCAAGACGCGCGTGCGCAATCGCTACATCGTGGCCGCGCCGGTGAGCGGACAGCTGCACCGCATCGAGCTGCGGCCCGGTGATGTCATCCAGGACGGCAAGGAGCTAGCGCACATCACGCCGGTGTCGTCTCCCTTGCTCGATGCGCGCACGCGTGCCGAAGCGCAGAGCCGCGTGCTCGTCGCACAGGCCGCAAGCGCAGAAGCTGCGTCGATCGTGGAGCGTGCGAGGATCGCCCGTGACCACGCGAACCGCGAGCTCGAGCGGGTGCGCAAGCTCGTGGAGGGTAGCGCGCTGGCCGAGCAGGCGCTGGACGACGCGCAGTTCGCCGCCAACTCCCGGTCGCGCGAGCTCGTCTCGGCCGAGCTCGCCCTGCAGTCTGCCCGACAGTCGGTCGCGGCCGCGCGCTCGACGCTCACCGTCCAGCCGGACAAGCGCGGAGGAGTCCAGGTCCCGGTGGTTTCGCCAGCGAGCGGCAAGGTGCTGCGCGTGCTGCAGCAGAGCGAAGGACCCGTGATGGCCGGGACGCCGTTGGTCGAGCTCGGCGATCCGCGGGAGCTCGAGCTCGTGGCGGAGCTGCTCACGCTCGACGCGGTGCAGGTCCGGGCGGGCGCCGCCGTGCTCATCGAGCAATACGGCGGCTCGGAGGCTCTGCGCGGCGTGGTGCGGCTCGTGGAACCCTCGGCCTTCACCAAGATCTCGGCGCTCGGCGTCGAGGAGCAGCGCGTGAACGTGATCGTCGATCCGGCCTCCGAAGGCGCGTGGAAGAGCCTGGCCGACGGCTTCCAGGCCCAGACCAGGATCGTGGTGTGGGATGCCGCCACGGTGCTGAAGGCGCCTGCCTCGGCGCTGTTCCGCAGCGGCGGAGAGTGGAACGTGTTCGTGGTCAGCGGCGGCCGTGCCTGGCGCAAGCCACTCCAGGTTGGACGTCGCAACGACGCTCACGCGCAGGTCCTGGACGGTGTGGCCCAGGGCGATCGACTGGTGCTGTTCCCCAGTGACAAGCTCACCGACGGCGCGAGGGTACAGCTCAAGTAGTCGGCGTCAGCGTGTGACGACACCGGTGGTCAATCGCTCGATCGACCTTCGATGAATCCAACCGAGCGCCAGATACCCCAGGATCGCGCCGATCAGGCACATGAGCATGTCCGACTGCGCATCCCACACGTAGCCCTGCGTACCCAGGAACTTGTCGCCCCCTTGCGGGTCGAGCAGCACCGCCGCCCCCCACTCGAACAGCTCGTACAGGGCGCTGATCGCCAGAGCCACGCTGATCGACAGGAATCCCACCCACCCGCGGGAGCGCAGCGGCGTCGCGCGCAGCAGCACCTCGCTGATGACGAACACCGGGAAGAACCCTTGGGCGAAGTGGCCGATCTTGTCGTAGTTGTTGCGCGAGAACCCGAACGCCCCCTTCATCCACTCGCCGAAGGGGTTGAGCGCATAGGTCCACTGCGCGCCGAACACCAGCACGAGGATGTGCAGGAACACGCACACGTACACGAAGCGCGACATGGGAAAGCGGCGGAACGTCGCGGCGAGCACGATCATCCCGACGAGCCCCGGGCCCACCTCCAGGAACCAGTTGAGTGTCCCGGCCGGCGTCGTCGCGAGAGTCAACGCGAACAACACCACGAGCACAGCCGCGAGCGCCAGCGGCAGCTTCGCCATTTCATTCGTTCCACGAACAGCTCCTCGCCCGCTCTCGTTGGCCGACATCGCCGTGAGGGTTTCATCGTTTGCCCCTCTGCGCAACCCGGGCGTCGCGGACGTCGCACACGCACCCCCCAGATGCGAAGGCCGCGCCGGCTGTCGGCCCCCGCGTCCGGTCCCTACCCGCAGCCCCGCGACACGCTGTGCGCCAACCAGCGAATCGGCTACCATCCAGCGAATGAACGACGGGAACCGGCTTGCTTGGGCCATCGCGCTCGTCGCGATCGTCGGGTGCGGAGGCAAGGTCATCGAGGGCGCCGTGGATGGCGACGGGGACGGCGGAGCCGGCAAGGCCGGCGCGAGCGGGTACGCGGGCCACGGAGGCTCCTCCAAGGGCGGGTCTGCCGGATACGCGGGCGGGTCCGGTGGAGGGGCGGGCTACGCGGGGGCCGGCAGCACCATGAGCTGCGCTTTCGACATGGGCTGGCCGCAGTGCGACAACTGCGTGAAGTACAACTGCGCGCCGGCGTGCGCAGACTGCACCGCCAACGCCGACTGCAAGGCAGTCCTCAACTGCTTCACCGGCTGCGGGATCCACAACGAGGATTGCCTGCTGGCTTGCGTCGAGAACCAGCCGGGTGGCGCGATCCAGCTCGAGAAGCTCTTCGACGACTGCGTCGCTCCGATGTGTGAGTCCCAGTGCACGGTCAACACCGGAGGAGGCGGCGCCGGGGGATTCGCGGGCTACGCCGGATATGCGGGCGGCGTGGCAGGCGCCGCAGGCGGCCCCCTCTGTCAACTCCAGGTCGGCTGGCCGGAGTGCGATCAGTGCATCGGCGCGAACTGCCTCGGTGACTGCACCAAGTGCGCCATGAACCAGCAGTGCTCGATGCTCTTCGCGTGCCTGATGAACTGCCCCGACGAGGCCTGCGTGAACGATTGCGCGAGCAAGTACCCCGGCGGAATCGACCTCGTCATGGAGGTGTTCGGCGAGCAGGGCTGTGCCTGGATGCACTGCCAGTCGGAGTGCGGAGGCTGAAGCAGCCCCGAGGGGCGTCCCGCCGGACCGATCCCTCCGTCTGCTCGATGCCCCCCCGATGGCGAGGTTCGCGCGAGGCGACGTCTTCGCGTAGAATAATCTCCCCTGCACTCGCGCAGGGCCTTGCCCCGGAGTCGATCATGCGCCGTCCCCTTTCCTGGCTTCCGCTCGCCTTGCTGCCCGTGGCGATGACCGCTGCCCCCTCTTGCGGCTCGAGCGATGATTCCGCCGAGGGATCCACCCACGGCTACGAGGCAGGCGTCGGCGGCGCAGACTCGGGCTACGAGGGCGGCGGCACCGGCGGCTACACGGGGTTCGATGCCTCCGCCGGCACCAGTGGCTCCGCAGGAACCGACTCCGGTCCTACCATCGTCTGCGACCCCGCGTGCAAGGCCCCCCTCGAGTGCGTCAACGGCATCTGCCTCCCCCACCAGGAACCATGCACCGGCGACGCCGACTGCGACTTCGATACCTGGTGCTCCGCCGGTCAGTGCGTCCCTTACAACGCGCCGCCCGACGACAAGACCTCCAACCCCTCCTGCAAGCTCGCCATCCCGGCCGAGATGCTCGTGCCCGCGATCAAGTGCGAGTTCATGAAAGCCCCCGACACCGATCCCTACCCCACTGCCCTCGAGGTCCGCGTCACTCCCATGGTCGCGAACTTCAACCCCGGCGCCACCGGCGCGCCCAGCATCGTCGCCCCCATGGGCTTCGCCTTCAGTAGCCTCCCCTCCCCCAACACCTGCAGCTACGAAGACTGCAACTACCGCTACGGTGTCGTGCGCGTCCTGAGCGGGAAGGACTGCTCCCTCGAAGCCAACATCGGCGGTGAAGACCTCGACCCCGTCCCCAACGGCCTGCGCGAGTGGGCCCGCTCCTCCTCTCCCGTCGCCCTCGCCGATCTCGACGGCGACAAGCAGCCCGAGATCATCGCCTACATGGTCGAGGAACCGCAGGGGCAGGAGGTCGTCGTCGCCTTCACGCGCAAGTCCGGCGCGTGGCTTCCACTGTGGCCCACCGCCAAGGCCACCGTCTCCGGCGGCGCCGTTTTCGACGCCACCATTCCGGTGTCCGGCACCAGCGGCGCCAACTGGGCCGGCCCCTCCGTCCACGATCTCGACGACGACGGTGTACCCGAGGTCATTCGCGAGGGATGGGTGATCGACGGCGCCACCGGTGTCGTTCGCGCAACTCCCCCGCCCGGGTATGCGTCGTATTCCGTCGGATTGATCCCCGTGCTCGCAAATCTCGACGAAGACCCGCGCATCGAACTCACCAATGGCGCCCATGTGTGGGAGTTCGACGGAGCCGCAAACGCCTGGGTGCTCGAGACCTGGTACGAGGGCGCCACGTCGGGCTCCGGCTGGGCCGCGGTCGCCGACTTCAATCCCTACGACGCCACCGCCACGCCGGAAATCGCCGTGTCCTCCGGCGGAAGCGTCGCCATCTACAACCATGACCACTCCGTGTTCATGAACATGGCCGTGCCCGTGCCCAGCGGCGGCGGCGGTCCGCCCACCATTGCCGACTACGACGGCGACGGCCTCCCCGAGGTCGGTGTCGCAGGCGCCGACTTCTACACCGTCTTCGACCCCGATTGCCAGGCCACCCCGCGCACCGGCGGCAAGTGCGCGTCCCGCGACCGCTGCGACTTCGCCACCGATGGCGCCTGCACCGACTACATCCTCTGGTCGCGTCGCTCCCAAGACCACTCCTCCCGTATCACCGGCAGCTCCGTCTTCGACTTCGAAGCCGACGGCATGGCCGAGGTGGTCTATGCCGACGAATGCTTCGCCCGCGTCTACTCGGGCAGCGACGGCCAGGTGCTCTTCTCGCAATACCGCTCTTCGTCCACGTGGCTCGAGAATCCCGTGGTCGCCGATGTCGACGGCGACTACCGCTCCGAGCTCATCGTGCCGTCCAACGGCGCAGCGAGCTTCACCGCCACCTATTGCTCCGGACTCATCAACGCCGACGGTGTCGAAACCCACTTCGCCGGATTGATCTGCAAGACCGGCTCCGACTGCGTCTCGGGAGTGTGCGATGCCGGGCTGTGCCGCTGCACCAGCTCCGCGGGCTGCTGCAAGGCCGGCGACGATGCCCAGTGCGAGGAGTTCGGCTACAAGTGCGCGCCTCCCCCGGCCGGCTCCCCGGGCGCCGGCAATACCTGCCGCGCCTCCTACCCTCACGGCCTCTCCGGTATCCGCGTCTACAAGGACTCCCACGACCGCTGGGTCCGCTCACGCACCATCTGGAACCAGCACGCCTATGCCGTCACCCACGTCAACGAAGACGGCACCATCCCCAAAACCAGCGACTGGAAGAACAACTGGACCCAGCCCGGCCTCAACAACTTCCGACAGAACGTCCCCGGCGAGGCCGACGGCAAGGACATCGGCGACGCCACCGCCTCCGTCGGCAGCCACTTCTCCTGCGTCGCAGCCGGCGCTCAGTTCAACGTCCCCGTCTGCAATCGCGGCACCGGCCCCATCGGCGCCGGCCTCGTCGTCGGCTTCTACCTCGGCTCCGAAAAGCTCTGCGACGCCGTCACCCAGGTCCCGATCCAAGTCGGCCAGTGCATCGAGGTCGGCTGCACCTGGGCCTCCCCCCCCTCCGGCCCCAACTCCGCCGCCTCCGTCACCGTCGTCCCCAACGACGGCTCCGGCTTCGAGGAGTGCATCCACGACAACAACGAAGGCCTCATCACCGGCGTCTTCTGCCAGGACGTCCGCTGAGATCCCTGCCCCCGGGCGGCAATCCTTCTGCTAGATTGCCGCCCCATGAGCTGCTGCTTCACGCCCCGCGAAGTCTCCGGTTCCCCCTCCACAGGTCGCACCGCCAACCTCAAGCGACAGTACCTCGACGCTCCTCTGATGGTGGACATCGAGTACATCCGGCTGCTCACCGAATCCCATCGTCGCACCGACGGCATGGAGACCCTCGAGCGGCGCGCCGAGGATCACGCGTACGCCCTGGAGCGCATGACTCCGGTGATTCATGAGCACGAAACGATCGTGGGGCACAAGACGCGGTACGTGCGCGGCGCGGTGCTGTACGCCAACTACGCGGCAGGGCCCTTCCTCCGCGAGATGCGCAAGCAGGAGCAGGACGCCCAGCAGAAGCACGCCGAGCAGGGCACCGGCGGCGGAATCGCCGAAACCCTCGCCCGCGCCAAGGACCAGGGCCTCACCATCCTCTCCGGCAAGTTCCTCCTCTCCCCCGCCGACCTCGAGGAGTTCCGCGGCCTGTGCGAATACTGGGAGGACAAGTGCCTCATGGAGGTCGCCGACCGGCTCTGGATGAAGGAGTTCCCCGAGGCGCACCGCATCCAGACCGGCTGGACCATCGGCTTGTACACCGCTCCCCACGACCCCTGCCCCGAGGGGCGCCTGGTGCTCGACTACGAGACCGCGCTGCAGCGCGGATACCTCGACATCCTGCGCGAGCTCGACGAGCGAATCCTGTCGTTCCAGCCGGGATCCATCGAGAGCGCCTCGGCGCTGCACTTCTGGCGCGCCGCGCGCCGCTCCCTGCAGGGCGCCCTCCCGTTCGCGGCGCGCTATGCACAAGAGGCCGAGCGGGTCGCCCGCGGCTGCGACGACCCCGTGCGGCGCGACGAGCTGCTGCGCATTGCGGAAACCTGCCGACGCGTGCCCGCTCATCCTCCCCGCACCTTCCGCGAGGCGGTGCAGGCGTATTGGTTCACCTACCTGCTCGGTCACCTCGAGGGCTCCCACCTCGGATACTCCCCCGGACGCCTCGATCAGGTGCTCTTCCCCTACTACCAGGGTGATTCCACCATCTCCTTCGACGCCGCCGTCGAGCTGTTCGAGGAGCTGTTCGTGAAAATGACGCGCATCGAATACTGCGCGAGCATGAGCTGGCAGGGCCTCGGCCACGGCAATCTGTTCCAGAACTGCATCCTCGGCGGTGTCGACGAGCACGGCCAGCCCGCCGACAACGAGCTCTCGATTGCCATCCTCCAGGCCCAGATCAACATGCAGATGACCCAGCCGACCCTCTCGGTCTGGTACGATGATTCGCTCTCCGAGCGTTTCCTCTCCAAGGCCGCAGAGTGCGTCAAGACCGGTGTCGGCTACCCCGCCTTCTTCAACCAGAAAACCTACGTCGAGCACGAACGCGCCGTCAGCGGATTGCCCCTCGAGACCATCCGCAAGCACGCCGCCATGGGCGGCTGCACCGAGCCCACCCTCCAGGGCATGGCCTACGGCGTCGTCCAGGCAGGCTTCGTCAACCACGGCAAGCTCCTCGACCTCACCTTCCACGACGGACTCGACCCCATCACAGGCACCCGAGTCTTCCCCCCGCGAAGCCCCGCCTCCTACGATGATCTCGAGGCCTCCTACGTCGACAAGATGCACTCTGCCGTCCGCGTCTGGCAGCAGTATTGGAACTACGTCATGGCCGCCCACCGCCAGACCGTTCCCCTCGTCTTCTGCTCCGTCTTCGTCCGCGACTGCATCGGTCGCGGCAAGTGCATGGACGACGGCGGCGCCCTGGTCAACGGCACCCCCACCACCCTGTCGTCGGGAATGGTCAACGTCGCCAACTCCCTCCGAGCCGCACGCAAGCTCTGCTTCGAGGACCGCGCGTGCACCTTCGACGAGCTCCGCCGGGCCCTCGCCGACGACTGGAAAGGACACGAGGCGCTGCGCAAGAAGGCGCTGCAGGCGCCCAAGTGGGGCAATGACGACGACTCCGTGGACGGCATCTTCCTGCGTCTGTTCGACGATTACGTCGGCTGGGTCCAGGGTCAGGACAACTACCTCGGAAAACCCTACGACCCGTCGATGCTCGCGATTTCCACCCCGGTGCCCTTCGGCAAGGTCTGCGGCGCATTTCCGGATGGACGCCTCGCGACCCAGCCCCTGGCCGACGGCGTCACCTCCCCCTTCCCGGGCACCGATGAGCTCGGCCCCACCGCCGTCATCCGCTCCTCCTCCAAGGTCGATCACACCCGCATCCGCGGCGGCCTGCTCAACCTCAAGTTCCACCCCTCCGCGCTCCAGGGCGAGACCGGCTCCAAGAACCTCCTCGCCCTCATCAAAACCTACTTCGACCGCCCGGGGTTCCACGTCCAGTTCAATGTCGTGGACTCCAACATGCTGCGCGACGCCCAGGCGAATCCCGATCGGTATCGCGATCTCGTCGTGCGCGTCGCCGGCTTCTCCGCCTACTGGGTCGAAATGAGCAAGGCCCTCCAGGACCAGGTCATCTGGCGCACGGAGCACAGCCTGTGACGACAGGCCTCGTCTTCGATATCCAGCACTACGCGGTTCACGACGGCCCCGGAATCAGGACCCTCGTGTTCCTCAAGGGCTGCCCCCTGCGCTGCGTCTGGTGCTGCAACCCCGAATCCCAGGAGCCCGGACCCGAGCTGCGCCACGCAGCCGCCCGGTGCCGCACCTGCCACCGCTGTGTCGAGCTCTGCCCCCATGGCGCAGTCTCCTCGGGCCCCGTGTTCGACCGCTCCAAGTGCGCCCGGTGCGACGAGCGCCCCTGCATCGACGGGTGCTTCGAGAGCGCCCTCGCCCAGAGCGGTCGTCGGATGACCGCCGCGCGGGTGCTCGATCGCGTCGCGGCCGACCTCGACTTCTATCGCAACTCCGGCGGGGGAGTCACCATCTCCGGGGGAGAACCCTTCAGCCAACGCTCGTTCCTGCTCGCGATTCTCGAGGGGTGTCACGACCTCGGTATCCACACCGCCGTCGAAACCTGCGGCCACGCGCCCTCGCCCCGGCTCATCGAGGCCGAGCCGCTGATCGATCTGTTCCTGTTCGACCTCAAGCTCGCGGACCCCGCGGCGCATGCCCGTCTCACCGGCCAGGACAACTCCCTGGTGATCGGGAATCTACGATTGCTCGCAAGGCGCTGTCCCAGGAAGCTCGCGGTACGGATGCCGGTGATCCCGGGCTGCACGGACTCCGACGACAACGTGGCCGGGATCGCCGGGATTCTGCGCGACACGGGAATCCAGAGCATCGAGCTGCAGCCGTATCACTCCCTCGGAGGATTCAAGTACACCGAGATCGGGAAACCGATCCCCTTCGAGGGGGAGCTCGAAGCGTCCGCGCTCGCTCGCGTGAAAGAGGGATTCCTGCGGGCGGGGCTCACGGTCGTCTCCCGCCCTTGATTCCTCCCGCCTGCGCGCGGCGGCCCGCACCGGCTCACTGCGTGCACGAGCCCGGAATGCCGGTCCCGCCCGGCAGGGCGCTCCGGGGCGCGCACTTGCCGTCGGTGCACTCCGCACTCGCACAATCCCACTTCTCCGCGCAGGCCTCTCCTGGCTTCGCCAGCGCAACGCACATCTTCGTAGAGGGATCGCACCTGCCCTTCTCGTCGTCGCAGGGCGTGGTCTCACACGACTCGCCAGGCTGCGCAATCGCCTCGCACTTGCCCATGTTGCACCATGCGGTCTCGACGCACCCGGGGCCACCCATGACCACGGGGCACGGATCCCCGGCATTTCCGGGCGCCTTGCACGTTCCCGCACCCGCCGTGTCGCACCTGCACCTCGGCTTCCCGGATTTCTTCCCCGGGGGGCAGCCTCACAGAAGCAGATACGACACCTTGCTCATGATCATCGTGTCCGGCTTCGCTTGCCGGAGCAGATCGGCCGTCGTCCCGTACCCCGGCTCGCCGCGCTGCGGCGCCAGCGCCTGACGCTGCAACACCACGAGCGTCACGAAGCTCCCCGGCAGATACTCGTAGCGCCCGACCGCATTGACCGTCATCGCGACACGTTGATAGCTCTTGTCCTCGGAGGGGGTGTAGGGCACCAGCGCTTCCGGAGTGGACAGCTCGGTGTAGTCCCGGTACCGCACCTCGCCCACGAGCATCTGGGAGTAGAGGTCCAGCGAAGCACGGCGCGACAACGACAATCCTGCCCGCACCGTGGTGTCCAGGATGCGCGCCTGCTGCCTCCCGAAGACGTAGTGATCGGTTCCCGACGCGTCGCTCTCGGTGTCTGCCCAGCGTGGCTGGTCGAAGACCAGCCGCAGCAACGACGTGGCCGAGAGGCTGATTCGCGGAGTCACCGCCCACGTGACCCAGACGGTCCCGTTGCTCCGGTGCCCGCCGTCTTGCGTCGCGATGCTTCCCGACACACCGCCTTTCACCCGCACGCGGCTGTCCGTGTCCACCCACGTCCACCCCTCGAACGAAGGGCCCATGCGGAAGGCAGGCCCCCCTCGCGTCTCCCGATCGTCGTAACGCGAGCTCAAGTACCTGCACCCGATTCCCCACGACCACATCTCACGCGTCGTCGCCCACCCATCGAGTCCGATGTGCTGATCGGTCACCAGCCCGTCGATGTTCCGCTGGTGATTCACCCAGGGATTGAGCGAAAGCTTGCGGAACGGGCCCACGGGCTGGGGCGTGCGCAGGTAGGTGTCGTACAGGATGTTCACCAGGTCCGCGCGGTCCAGGTAGCCGAGCGCGTTGGGGTCGAACCGGCGCGACATCGCCCGAAGCCGCAGATCCCAAATCCACAAGGGATCCTCGGCCCGCGACAGCTGCACGTGAGCCGCTGTTCCCGTGTGCTCCGAATCGGTGGCATTCCACGCCTTCGAAGCGGCGAGCTGACCCGTGAACCGGTGCACGCCCGCGCCGAGGCGCATGTCCCAATCGACGGAGCCGACGGCATCCGCGGGCTCACCGAACCTTCCCACGTGCGTGGCGAGCATTCCGACGGTGGACCCGTTGCCCACAGTCGTGCGCACCCGCGCCGCCGTCCAGTTGGTGACAGGAAGAACCCTGCGCCGGTCCGACTGCGCGTTCCCCGCTGAATCGGTGTAGCGCTCCGTCGCACGGGCAGGACCGGTCACTCCCTCGAGGAGCCCGATGCTGAGATTCCCCACCCTCCCCGTGAGCTTCGTCGCGCCGTAGATGTTCGCCGTCGGATCAACCTGCGTGATCTCACCCCCCGGGCGGTCCGGATCCGGAGGGACCACGAGCTGGCCGATCCTGCGGGTGTGAACGATCCGGATCGGTGTCTTGAAGATGTCGCTGCCTTCCAGGAAGAATGGGCGCTTCTCCGGCAGGAATGGCTCGTAGGGGCTCAGGTTCAGGATCGCCGGATCGACCTCCACCTGCCCGAAGTCCGGGTTGATGGTGACATCGAGCATCAAGTCGCTCGTGAGCCCGAGCTTGAGATCCCCACCGATGGCACCCGACCACGTCGAGGTGGGATCGAGCCTGTCCGGATCCTCGAGCGCTCGCCATCTTCCGAGCACGTAGGGGCGCAGCTCGAAGACACGCGACAGGCGCAAGCCTTCCACCCCCTGGACGGGGGCGAAGCTCGCGATGAGCTTCGGCGAGCTCGGCGGGATGCCCACCAGCGCCGTGACCTCGCCGCGCTGGAAGTCATCCCGCTCCACCTGGATCTTGACGGCGGGAGTACGCGCCTCGAACCGCAGCACGCTCCAGGGAATCCGAAACTCGGCACTCCACCCCTTGTTCGAGACCGAGGTCTCCACGTCCCAGACCGCGTCCCAGCCGGAGTCCGCGACGCCGTCCGACGCGAGGATCGAGTCGGCCTGCATGCCCGATGGATTCGTGGAGAAGACCATGGCCCCGTTGCCGTCGCCCCGCGCGTCGACCAGGACCCGCACCGCTTCACCAGAGGGAATCTGATCGCGGCGTCCGAGGCGCGCGTCGGGGGCCCCGTCGGTCTCGCACTCCACGGCGACATACAGCGCATGGTCGTCGTAGATGACACGCGTGCGCGTGCGCCGGGTCCCGCGGGCCCCGAAGTCGGGCTCCCTTTGCACGAAAGGACCCACCCACGGCGCCTCGCTCCACACCTCGTCCTCGAGGGAACCGTCCACTTCCGGCGAGCCACGCACCGCTCGCACCTGCACCGGCGGCTGCGCCACGGCAAGGCCCGCCCCGGCGGCCCACACCGCCAGCACGGCTGAGCTCACCATGGCGCGCCTCATCAATGCCGCAGCAGACCGCAGCCAATCCGTTGCGTCAATGGCTTGAACACGCGTCCGCGGCATTCGACGAGATCATGCGCTCGCCCGCCCGCCGGTCCGCGAGGACCGTGCCGCTCTCTTGCCTCCCGGGTTGAGATTCTCTCCGGCCGGCTTATGCTCAGCGCGACCTGACAGCAAGGCAGGCGCCACCATGAGCTTGCGAAACCCCGCGCTGACGTTTCTCGACTTCGACGGGACCTTCCGGCAACAGACCGAGCTTTGCTCCCGCTTTCCGCACCGCTGGCTCGACTTCCGTGACCTGCACGAGACCGACCTGTACTGCTCCCCCGGCTCGTTCCGCGCGATTCGCAACGCGCTGCCGGACACGACCGCTTCCGGCATCACGCTGATCGGGTGTGGCAACTACCACTACGTCGCCCTCGCGCTGCTGTCCCGCATCCAGCGCCCGTTCACCCTGATTCTCGTCGATCACCACACCGACAGCACCGAGGCGGCGGTCCCCGAGCTGATCTCCTGCGGCTCCTGGGTCCAACAGGCCTTCCTCGAGCTGCCGCGCCTCGAGCGCGTGATCATGACCGGCCAGGAGGAGCAGGCCCTGCAACACCTCCCCCCCTGCGTTCGCGAACGGACCGTGACCGTTCCGGACCTCGCCAGGATGGATCCCCTGTCGCTATTGGCGCGGATTCCCACCCACGACATCTATCTGAGCATCGACAAGGACGCATTCGCGCCGTCGCTGGCTCACACCAACTGGGAGCAGGGCAGTCTCCGACTGGATTGCCTGCTGCCTCACCTGCGCGCCTGGATCCGCGAAAGAAACGTGTGCGGCGCCGATATCTGCGGCGAGCTGCCCGCATCCCCGATCGAGCAGCTCCGCCCCGATGTCAGATCCGCGATCGCGTTGAACGAGCACACCAATGAGCTCTTGTTGGAGACACTCCTGGCCGCGGCTTGAACCGCCACGCCCGGCTCCGAAGCCAGGCTCTCCCGCCCCCGGACGGCGTCCCCGCCCCAGTGCGTGACTTCGCCAGCCGACAGGACGAACGCGAGATCCGCCCGGAGGAACTCGCTGCAAGCGCGCGCAGCCTGACCTCGCGCTTCGCGATGGAACCGGTTCGTATCGCGGTAGCCCTTCCGCGCCAGGACGTCCCATGACCATCTCCCCTTGCATTCGGATTGCGGCAGCGTTTGCGGTTGCCGGCACCCTCGTGCTGCCGGCGTGCGCTCTCGACACCGAGGGGGAGTTGTTCGAGCAGGGAACCGGCGGAGCTGCGGATACCGGCGTTGCGGGCACCGGCGGCGTTGCGGGCGCGTGCCGCAGCCCGAGACGTGCAACGGGTTCGACGACGACTGCGACGGCGTGGTGGACAACGGCGACCCCGGAGGGCAGGTGGCGTGCTCGACAGGGCTTCTCGGGGTATGCGACGCCGGCATCACGGCGTGTCAGGGCGGCGTGATCCAGTGCGTGGCATGGGCTGCCCCGACAGGCGAGGAGTGCAACGGGCTGGACGACGACTGCGATGGGGCGACGGACGAGGGCTGTCCGAGCGGCATCGTGGTGGGGGACCAGGCGACGTTGATGCCTTTCCACGGCTCGACAAACGGGGGGCTCGTCGGGCTGGACCGACCTGTGCCCGGCGGGAATGGTGCTCGTTGGACTGAGCGGGACCTCCGACGCTGTCAGAGTCAACCAGCTGAAGGGGCAGTGCGGAACGCTTCAGCTGCACATCGACAACACGACTGCGCCTTTCCAATACGGGGTCGAGGTCGTGGCCCCGAACACGGGCCTCGCGTTGCACGGCACGTACGAAGGCACCGCGTACTCGTTCCAGTGTCCGCAGGGCACGATGACCACGCGCATCTTCGGTCGCGATGATACCCTCTGGGTGTACCAGCTCGGGATTGCGTGTTCGAGGGTTGCGATCACCGGGACGCCGGGCTCGTGGGCACTGCAGTTCAACGAGACATGGACCTCGACTCCCACGGGAAGCCCGACGAGTGGCGCGGCATTCTCGGACCCATGTCCAGCCAACACGGTCGCGCGCACGCTCGCTGGCCGGTCCGGGACGTATCTGAGGGGACTGCAAATGGGCTGTCATCAGCTCTCCTTGACCCAGTTGCCGTAGGAGGCAGACGCCGACGCGTCTGCCCGTCTGCGCCGCCTGCTCCGGGTTCGAGGCCTGGGTGGGCCAGCCCTGGAAGCTCCGGGGAGCCGCGAGGCCTGGGTCGGGCCAGCGTGAGAAGCTCCGGGGAGCCCCGGGGGCTGGGTCGGGCCAGCATGAGAAGCTCCGGGGAGCC
>CAYMUE010000034.1:12594-47754 GCA_964393505.1 uncultured Polyangiaceae bacterium | reverse complement strand
CGGAAGTACGCCTACGGCGACAAGCTCGACCTCGAGGTCTGCAACACGAGCAAGTCCGCCCCTGCCGTCAACGGCCAGAAGTGCAATCCCGATTCGTCGAAGTCCGCTTGGAAGACCTGCTCGACCAATACCGAGCCCGCCGGCGCCTTCCCCAGGTGTCGCTCCCGCTTCGGCGTCTTCGATCAGCACGGCAACGTCGCCGAGATCATGACCCGTCACGATCCGAAGGACGGGCTCGTGAGCCAGTTGAAGGGGAGCGCGTTCTTCTACATCGACGTGGCCCGTAGCCACGACGAGAAGCCATCTCCGAAAGCCACGCACGAGACGTACCCCGATCACTGCGCCTACGATCCCAGATGGCACGTGGAGCCGATGACACGTGCATGGCACGTGAACTACCACCTTGGATTCCGGTGTTGTCTGACGGTGCCGTAGAGGCGCAGGGCGGGATCGGATCAGGCGCGACGAACCGGGCGCACGGCCCGGTCGATCACGGGACGATCGGGGACAGGTCCTTGTTGTTGACGGTCTTGCTCTTGTCGTCCTGATCGAGGACTACCACGGACGTCCCATCAACCTTGTCGACCTTGGCGAACTCCCAGCGACCGGAGCTGCCGGAAGGCCGGAGGATGACGTACTGACCCGCCGCAACCTTCTGCGCACCGGTGGGCTTGGGGGCCACCTCGTCGAAATCGCGGTCCGAAGGAGAGGTCTTGTCGTCCCACTGCACGGTGGCCTTGTTGCCGGCGACCTTGGTGACCTTGGCGCCGTACCAGGTGCTTCCGGCGAAGAGCGCGACGACGTCCGCGCCGGCACGGGGCTTCCAGCCTGCCGGCTTGGCGGGCTTGCCGGCAGCCTTGGCCGCGGCGAGGAAGTTGCGGTGCTTGGTCTCCGTCTCGATCCGGTCCTTGATGTTCGCCTGCGTCGCGGGCTTGGGCAGGATGACATCGGCGGCGCTCAGGTTGTGGGAGCTCCCCGAGGAGTCCTCGCAGACGTAGACTGAACCCGTCACGGACTTGACCACACACGCGCCGTAGTAGCTGGTGCTGGTGCGGCAGATCACGTAGTCGCCCGGCTTCTCGACCCCCTTGTGGTCGGCCTTGCCGACGACGTACACATCGCCCTTGTCGACGGTCTCGGTCGACTTGTTCGATCCGTACTCGTAGGTGACCTTGGTGCCTTCGACTTTGGTGATCTTGCCTTTCCAGAAGCTGGCCTTGCCGCTCTCGACCACAACCTCGTCACCGACCTTGATGTCCTCGACCTGGTCGGTCTTCTCGGTAATGCCGCCCTCGTTGCCACTGTCTGCGCCCTTCTTGCAGCAGCCGCAGAAGACGAGCGCCGTGATGGCCGCAACCCCCAGAAACGACAGAGAATGAGCACGTGTTTTCATGTTCGGGGAGCGTAACGCATGGGTCCACCGAAAGGCAACCATTCGTGATATCGGAGCGCCGCGAGGGCCACTACGGCGAGGACTCCCTGAGCGCCAGTCCCTTCACTCGCGCTTCTTTGCGCGACCTGGCGGATTCCCTGGTCCACGCGCCGGGTCGGCTTCGACACGCGGGGACTCGATCGCATCGCGCACGCTGGTGGTCAGCTCCTGGATCGTGAACGGCTTCCTAAGCAGACGCCCCCCCGCCTCCAGAATCCCTTGCTGGTCAATCACGTCCTGTGGATAACCCGACATGTACAGCGTCTTGAGCTCCGGGAAAGCGCGCCGCGCCCGCTCCGACAGCTCCCGGCCGTTCATGTTCGGCATGACGACGTCGGTCAGCAGCAACTCGAGCGCTCCCTTGTGCGAGGCCAGCAGCTGCAGACACTCCCCCCCGCTGCCCGCGGACACGACCCGGTAGCCCGCCGCTTCGAGGGCGGCAACGGTAAAGTCGAGCACTGGCTTGCTGTCCTCGACCACCAGAATCGTCTCGCCGGGGCGAGCGGAGCGAGATGGTGCCGTCTCCTGCTCCGATCGAGGACGTTGAATCGATGTCCCCAGCGGCAGGAGGATCCGAAAGGTGGAGCCCGCGCCGGGACTCGTTTCCAGCAGAATGGCCCCACCGTGCTGCTTCACGATCCCATGCACCGTCGCCAGCCCCAATCCCGTCCCCGCGCCCGGGGCCTTGGTGGTGAAGAACGGCTCGAACACATGCTCTCGCGTCTCCTCGTCCATCCCCGTGCCCGTGTCGGTGACCGTCAGCACGACGCACGGCCCCGGGACAATCTCGCCGACCGGGACGCCCGCGAGCGCATCCGTGTGTCCGATTCCCACCGCCAACGTCACCACGCCGCCACTCGGCATCGCGTCCTGGGCATTGACCGTCAGGTTCATCAGCACCTGCTCGATCTGTCCCACGTCGGCCAGGATCGGACAGACCTCCTCGGCAAGCCGGATCTGCAGCTCGACGTCCTCGCGCAGCGTTCGTCGAAGTAGGTTCTGAAGCCCCGAAACGACCTCCCTCAGGTCGATCGCTTTGAGGTCCAGCACCTGCTTGCGGCTGAAGGCAAGCAACTGGCGGGTCAGATCCCGCGAGCGCTGCGCGGCGCGCAGGATCTGCTCCGCATGCCCGTGCCGCTCGTCGAGGGGCTGCAGAGAAGCCAGCAGAAATCCCGCGTAGCCCATGATCGGCGTGAGCATGTTGTTGAAGTCGTGCGCGACCCCGGAGGCCAGGCGCCCGATCGACTCCAGACGCTGGGACCTGCGGAGCTGCTCGTCCGCGCGCCGCAGCTCGGTGACGTCCTCGATCGTCTCGATGGCTCCGATGAGAACGCCAGAGCGATCCCGGACTGCCGCCGCAGTGTAGTGCAGCCAGCGGCCGCCGTTGCGCAGCGTGGGGAAGTACTCCATCCCGACGAACGCTTCGTCGATCAGCGTCGAGCGCCGGACGCTCCCGCCGTGCCAGCTCGCGATGGCCGAAAGCTCCCCGGCTACCAGCAGGTCCGCAAGGCAGGATTGAGGGACATTGTAGAATGCGCGCCAGTGATCCCGCGTCCCGATCACCTGCTCCGCCCGCACGCCGGTTAGCTCCGCCAATGCGTCGTTCCAGAGCACCACCGAATGATCCGGACCGATCACGAAGCAGGGAATCGGGGAACCGCGCAGGAAGCGTTGCAGTCGCTCCTCGCTCTCCCGCAACGCCGCCTCCGCCCGCTTCGACTGTGTCACATCGCGGAAGATCCCCTCGACTCCGAGGAACTCCCCGTGCTCGTCGAGTCGCAGCCGGGAGGTGGTGGCGACCACGATCGGAGTGCCGTCGCGGCGCAAGAGCGTTACCTCGTAGTCGGTGACGCCCCCCCGCTCGAGAAGCGTGCGCAGCAGCTCTCGCCGTGCCTCGGGTTCCGCGTACGCCGTGGAGATGTCGATGTTGAGACACTGATCGAGCGAATCGTAGCCCAGCAGCCGGACCAGACTCGGACTCGCCATGATCAGGCGCCCCTGTGCGTCGCTCCGGTAGAAGGCATCCTGGATGTTCTCGATCACGCTCCGGTACTTGCTCTCGCTCTCGCGCAGCGCGATCTCCTGCATCCGCTCCTGCGTCACATCCCGAACCGTTCCCACCGTGGCCTTGCGTCCACGGTAGGTGCAGACCCCGACCGACATGTGCACCACTACGGGCGTGACACGGTCGCGGTGCAGCGCCCGGAACTCGTAGGCCTCTGGCAGCTCCACACCTTCGATCCGTTGCCGGTGCCGCCCCAACACCAGGCCCAGATCCTCCGGCGCGACAATCTCCGAAATCGCCCGCCCCTGAAGCTCCTCGACCTGCATCCCGAGCATCGACGCCAACGCACGATTGCAAAACACGATGACGTCGTCTTGGGCCATGAAGATGCCGTCGTGGCTGTGCTCCAGAACCGTGCGGTACTTCTCCTCGCTCTCGCGCAACGCGTCTTCCGCAGCACGTCGCATCATCTGAGCGCGCAGCTCCTCCACCTTCCGGTTCGCACGCTCGAGCTCCACCTGCGCCTGGTGACGGTCGGTCACGTCGAGAACGATCCCCTGGAAGTGGGTGATGACGCCCGCCCCGTCGCGGCGCACCTGCGTGCGGTCTTCCACCATGCGAACCTCCCCCGCCCTGTTGAAGATCCGGTAGCAGACGGTGAACTCGCTTTCGCCCAGATCGCAGCGGCGGGCCACGTATGCACGAAGTCCTTCCAGGTCATCGGGGTGCACGATCGACGCGTAGCGCAGGTTGGCGGAGAGGAAGTCCTCGGCCGAGTAGCCAAACTGGGACACGTTGTCCGTGACGAACTCCACCGGCCATCCCTCGGCCGCGCTCCACAGGAAACAGACCGCAGGGCTCTTCCTGACAATGTCCTCCAGCTCGCGAAGTCTGTCCGTCATGCGTTCCCACCCTCCGCCGGCCGACCACGGTTGCGGGCGACGGGACTCTGCTGCCACGACGCGCCAGCGTCAACATGGGGTGGGGCTCGTCACCGGAGAGCCTTCGTCGCTTCCCACGCTCTTCGCTGGTAGACTCGCCCCTTCCGGAGAGTCGCGCCCGACATGCCCCCCCTTCGCCTGGTCCCTGCGATCGTGATCGGCCTTCTGTCGCCGAATGACGGGTTGCTGGGAGCCCTGCGGGGATACCTTGGGACCGACGTGGCTGCAGCCCTGGTTGCGATCGCCACCGCAGAATCCTCCGCGGAGTCCGTTGCCCCGATCGCACCGACTCCGACCGGCGCAGGAATCGAGACCCCGCTGGACAAGCAGCTCACCTTCGCACGCCTCTACCTCCCCAGGGGATTCGGCGCGAGCGCGGGACGCTGCGATCTGCTCATCCACTTCCACGGCGCCCCGCAGACCACGATCCCAGCCTTCGACCGCGCGGGACTGCAGGCCGCGTTGCTGCTCGTCAACCTGGGTGCCTGGGCCGATCCGTACGCCAGCGCCTACGCCGACCCGGCAACCTTCCCGCGCCTTGCCACCGCAGCCCAGAAGGCCCTGGACGACGCGCTCCCCGAAAGCGAGCGGTGCCCCGTCGCCCGCATCGGCCTCAGCGCCTACAGCGCCGGCTACGCCGCCGTCTCCCGCATCCTGGCGTCCGCCGACAACGTCGACCGAATCGACGCCGTCCTGCTCGCCGACGCGCTGCACGCACCGTTCGAGCTCTACTCCCGTCGCCCCGACGCGCGCGGGATGACCGGCATCACCAGCTTCGGCAAGCTCGCCACCGATGGCGATCGCATGCTCTCGATCACGCACTCGTCGATCGAAACGCGCGCCTTCGCTAGCACTTCGAAGACCGCCGCTGCGCTGCTCGACGCCCTCGATGTCGAGCGCGTGCGCAACGCCTCCGTCGGACCGCGCGGGATGACCCTGACCTACCGCGCCGACAAGCGAGGGTTGCACGTGCGCGGCTATCGGGGCGATGACGCATCGGCGCACAGCGACCACTTGCGCACCATCGGAGAGACGCTCTTTCCGGAGCTCAGGGAGCGCTGGGAGAGGCGCTAGCCTCTCTTGCCGAACCGCATGTCCAGCAGCGCCGCGAACTCCGCGTAGTCGAGCCCCAGGGGCTCCCAGGTCTCGGCCTTGTGCTCGATTCCCTCGAGGCTCGGGGGCACCGGGGGGTCGATCCCGATCAGCGCCTGGATCTCCTCCGGAAACTTGGCGGGGTGCGCGGTCTCGATGGAGACGCAGAGCGGATTGCCGCTGCCGGGCTCGGACAGATATCGATTCAGCCCGGCCCAGCCCACGGCCCCGTGCGGCTCCAACAGCACCTTGCTCTTCTCCCAGGCGCCACGGATCGTCTCGCGCGTCTCCGCGTCGGAGATGCTCACCGCGAACAGATCCCGACGCATCGCCTCCATGTCCGGCTGCTCGCGAATCGCTCCGGTCTCGTCCATCCACCCGCCGTAGACGTCCACCAGGCGCGCCAGGTTCGATGGGTGTCCGACGTTCATGGCGTTGGAGATGCAAACCCGCGACGGGACGATCTTGTCGTACCGGCCAGTGGCGAGGAAGTTGGGCACCTCGTCGTTGGCGTTGGTGGCGATGACGATGCGGTCGATCGGCACGCCCATGCGTTTGGCGAAGATGGCGCCCATCATGTCGCCGAAGTTGCCGGAGGGCACGCAGAAGGTGATCGTCTCGCCCGCGGCGGCGTCGGCGAGCTTCGCATACGCGTACACGTAGTAAACCGACTGCGGAAGAAGACGCCCGATGTTGATCGAATTCGCCGAGCTCATGCGGATGTGCGACAGCGCCGGGTCGGCAAAGGCGCGCTTCACCAGGGCCTGGCAGTCGTCGAACTTCCCCTCGAGACCGAAGGTGCTGACGTTGCCGCCGAGGGTGGTCATCTGCTTGCGCTGGCGGTTGGAGACCTCGCCGGTGGGGAAGAGCACGACGATGCTGACCCGGGGGACGCCGTGGTAGGCGTGGGCGACGGCGCTGCCGGTGTCGCCGGAGGTGGCGGTGAGGATGACGAGCTCGGAGTGATCGCTCTCCATGAGCACGCCCATCCAACGGGCCATCATGCGGGCAGCGAAGTCCTTGAATGACGCCGTAGGACCGCGGTCGAGGCGCATCAGGTGCTTGCGCCCCTCGACGTGCTCGAGCGGGACCTCGTAGTCGTAGGCGTCGTCGCACAGCGCCTTGAGCCGGGACTCGTCGATGACGCCGCCCGTGAACCGGCGCAGCACCTCGAAAGCTACTTCGGGGTACGAACGATCCCTGAGCCCCGCGAGCTCTTCGCCCGAGAACGCGGGGTAGCGGCCCGGCATGAACAGCCCGCGATCCGCGGCCTGCCCCTGGAGCAGGGCCCGGCCGAGGTCCACCGCGGGAACGCTGCGATTGGTGCTCGAGAACTGGATGCGATCGCTCATCGTGCCTTCGCTCCGCGAGACGCTGCGGGGTTCGCGCGTCCGGCGGGCTCGAGCCTATGCGGGGGCCGATTCGAGCGCAAGCGCGCCCGCGCCAAGGCGGGTTGTACGGCGGAAGGCGTCGGGTTATCGTCGCAACCGCCAGCCCGGCTGGCAATCACAGGAGGACGGCGACGATGGGCTCGAACCAAGAGACCGAGATCACCCCGGGGATGCAGGAGTACATTCGGAAGAACAACGAGTACCTTGCCCGGCGCTCCGCCTACATTCGCGACGTGGTCAAGCACTGGAAGTTCGACACGATCGCGGTGCACGGGCTGTACACCGTGGAGGACGCGATCGAAGACTACCAGGGGGCGATTATCGAGCCGGTGTTCATGTCCACGTCGCAGGCGTACCGGGACTCGGACGAGATGGCGGCGGCGCTCGCCTACCTGATCCCCACGTGGTGCTACTCGCGCATCGCCAATCCCTCGACCTACTATTACGAGTGGACGCTCGCGCTGCTCGATGGATACGGATTCGACGGCGAGACGTCGGCGTGTTCGACCTCGTCGGGAATGGCCGCGATCATGACGGCGGTCAATCCCTTCCTGGTGCACAACCACAAGCACGCCCACGAGCCGCGCAACTTCGTGGCCACCGCGCAGTGCTACGGCGGCACCTTCCAGCAGTTCCAGGTGCGCCTGCACGAGGAGCGCGGCATCGAATGCCGCTGGGTACAGGACCCCACCAACATCGACGAGTGGGCGTCGAGGATCGACTCCAATACACGTTTCCTCTACGGTGAGCTGCCGAGCAATCCGGGCCAAGGCTTCTTCGACATCGCCGAGGTCGCCGACGTCGCCCACGCCCACGGCGTCCCGCTCATCTGCGACTCCACCGTCGCCACCCCGGCCCTGCTGCGCCCCATCTGCCACGGTGCGGACATCGTCGTCCACTCCGCCACCAAAACCCTCTCCTCCAGCGGCTTCGGCGTGTGCGGCGCCGTCATCGCGCGCAAGAACCTCGTGTCCAACATCCCCAACGACGCCATGAAGGCCGACTTCGGGGCCTACGCCAAGTACCTGCCCAACCGCGACATGGGCCCGAACCTCCACCCCATGCAGGCCATCCTCTCCCTCAACGACATCCGCACCCTGCGCTCCAAAATCGACATGATGAGCCGCAGCACCGAAATCGTCGCCAAACACCTGCAGGGCAACCCCATGATCGAGAGCGTCGAGTACCTCGGTCTCCCGAACCACCCGCTGCACTCCCTCGCCTCCAAGTACATGTGGCTCGTCGACGCCGAGCGCGATCCCCTCTACGGCAAACCCGTCAACCGCTACGGCCACCTGATGTCGTTCTGCGTCAAGGGCGGCGCCGAGAAGACCCGCAGGTTCTTCGACAACCTCCAGAGAATCTGGCGCGCCACCGACCTCGGCCGCATCAAGAGCGTCGCCACCATCCCCGCCATCTCCACCCATCAGCAGCAGGGCGAAGCCGGTCGCAAGCTCGCTCGCATCCCCCCCAACATGGTCCGCCTGTGCGTCGGCGGCGAGCATCCCGACGACATCCTCGCCGACATCGACCAGGCCCTCGCCAAGGCCCGCTAGCCGCGAGCCCCTCGCCCGCCTAGATCTCCGCCCCGCACGCGCCGCACTCTGTCTCGCCTTCGGGTGTCAACGCACGACACTGCCCGCATCGCACGACCACCACCTCGCGCTCGATCACCCGCACACCGTCGCGTTCGTACTCGCGCACGATCCTTCCGCGCGGCTCCCCGATCGCTGCGCTCGCGCCATGCCCCTCGGGCTTGTTCTTCTTCAGCCACTCCCAGTACTCGGGGTAGTGCTCGAGCGCTGCCTCCTCGCCGTTGGCCCGAAGGTGCGCCGCGAAGGCCTCCCAATCCATCTCGCCGATATCGCCTGCCATGGCCGCTCGATACCACGGAGGAATTGCGAATGCGACGACGCGCGATGAAGAACAATTAATCCCGACTTCATGCAAGGCAGCATCCCGCAAGCTAGCTTGCCGTCGCGTGAAGACTGCCCGGTTCCTCGCTGCGATGCTGGTGGGTTGCTGCTTCTCCGGTCCGGCAAGCGCCCAGCCGTTCACCCCCGTGGCCGGAGGCTCGTTCCGTCCCTCCCCGGACCAGGATCTCGCGCAACTCTCCAGCCTCGTCGCCCGTCACTTCCCCGCCGTCCAGCAAGCCTCTCTCGACGTCGATCTCGCCGCCGCCGAAGTCCGCCAGAGCCGCCTACTCGAGAACCCCACGGCCGACTTCGCCGTCGGAACCATCCCGGTCGGTGAAACCAATCCCCGCGATCTGGCCTCCCCCTACGCGAACGTGCCCAACTACGGCGTGGGACTCAGCTACCGCTTCCTGATCGGAAAGCGCAGTCCGCGCCAGGAGCGGGCAAGAGCGCTCGAGGGCGTTGCGCAGGCCACGCGCGAAACCGTGATACGCGAGGCCACGATCGAGCTGATCGGACGCCTGGGCGATCTTGCACTGGCGACCTTGCGAGCCGACGGCGCACGCGCCTTGCTCGACGACGCGAAGCGCTCCGTGGAGCTCGCACGGGCGCGACTCGCGTCGAGCTTCGGCACGCCGCTCGACGTCGATCGCCTCGAGATCGAGGCCCAGCGCGTGGACCAGGTGGTGCTTCGCAACGAGGCGGCGGCCTCGGAGGCGCTGTCGTCGTGCTCCTCGATCCTCGGGAGTCCCTGCGTCGGGTTCGCAGACCGGGAGCTGGCGCGGGCCTATCTGACCCGCTGGGTCGATCGGGCCGAGGCGATCACCCAGGTCGCGGTGGAGCAACGGTCGGACATCCGCGCGCTCGACGAGCTTCGACGGGCCGCGAGCGCGGAGCAACGGCTCGCGCGGGCAATGGCCGTCCCCGATCCAACCGTGAGAATCGGCTACCTTCACGATCGCTTCGTCGTCTCCGGCAATCAGCAGAACTCGCTGAGCGTCGCCGTGGCAGTTCCCCTGCCCGTCTTCGATCGCGGGCAGGCGATGCAGCAGGCGGCGGTGTCGAAGGCAGCGAGGTTGTCGTCGCAGCGGCAGCTTCAGATCGACGCAGCCCGTGCGCGCATTCCCGCGCTGCGTCGAACCCTCGAGATCCAACGCAGCCGCGGTCGTGCGATCGAAACGCAGATGCTGCCTCGGGCGCGCGGCGTGCTGCGCGATCTCGAGACCGCGGCCACCAATCGTCTGGTCCCGTTGCACGACGTGATTCAGGCCCGCAGGACGGTGAACGACTTGATGATGGACGAGAGCGACAGCCTCGAAGCAGCGTTCGGCGCGGCGCTGGAGCTGATGCTTCAGCTTCCGGGAGCGCAGGATTCGGTCGGCCGACCGGAGGCTGGGAATTGACCACACAGCAGGCAATCCACGAGCTCCGGGCGTGTTCGGTACCCCAAGCGCCGCCTGCGCGACCACGCTGGAAGGGCTTCGCCCTGGGCGCAGTGTGCGGGTTGGTGTTCGCCAGCGCAGCCTGGGCCTGGGCCACACGACCGCGTCAGCTCCCCGACCAGGCCTCCTCGCCGTTCGACATCGACAAGGACACGCTGCAGCTTCGTCCCGGTGCGACCCTCCCCACGATCGTCGAGACCGAGGACGCGCAGATCGGCGCCGCTCTCCCCCACCCGCCGGTGCCCGCGCGCGTCAGCACGATCGAATCGATGACCGCGCCCTCCTTCGCACCGCTCAGCGGCCGCGTCGTCGATCTCAAGGTTCGCATCGGCGCCCGCGTCCATAAGGGCGACAAGCTCGTCGAGGTGCGCACGCCCGATCTCGCCGCCATGCACCGCGAGCTGCGCGGCGCCCAGCTCGCCGTGCGCACCCGACAGGCCATCGTCGATCGATTGGGCCAGCTCGTCGAGTCGCGCGCCGCCTCGAACCACGATCTGATGGTGGCGAAGTCAGAGCTCGAGGACGCGCGATTCTCCGTGCAGGCTGCGGACTCCAAGCTGCGCTCGCTGATGGTCGCGCAGAACGGAGACGCGGAGTACTGGGTACTGGCGACGCGGTCGGGCACGGTGGTGCAGCTCGACGCCATGCCCGGCAAGCAAGTCGGTCCGGAGACCGACAAGCCCATCGCGACGGTGGCGGATCTGGACGAAGTGCTCGTGCTGGCCGACGTCCCGCAGCGTTTCGCCGCGGATCTCAACGCGGGCGAGCACGCGATGCTCCTGGTTCCCGCGACCAAGGCGAAGGCCGACGCGACAATCGAGACCGTGTCCGAGGTGGTCGATCCCGATCGGCAGACCGTGCCCGTGAGGCTGCGCGCGCAGAACCCTGATCGAATGCTGCGGCCCAACTCCTACGTCGATGTCGTCTTCACGAATGACGCGGGCCAGCAGCACCTGCTCGTCCCGTCGTCCGCGGTCGTGACCGACGGCGACGCGTCGGTGGTGTTCGTACAGACCGGCGCAGGAACGCTGCAACGAAGGGCCGTCCGCACCGGGATGCAGACGCGGGAGAAGATCGAAGTGCTGTCCGGGCTGAAGCCGGGAGAGAAGGTCGTCACGCGTGGCGCCCTGCTGCTGCTCAACGCGTTGAACGTCGAGGAATGACCCGTGTTCGATAGGATCGTGGACACGGCGGTGAGGAGCCGCCTCGCGGTGCTCGCCGCGACCCTCATCATCGCTATCTGGGGGCTGTACTCGTTCAGCGACCTGACCGTCGAGGCCTTTCCGGATCCGACCGACACCCAGGTCAATATCATCTCGCTCAACCCCGGCCAGCCTGCCGAGGAGATGGAGCGACAGGTCTCGATCCCGATCGAGCGCGCGACCAACGGCACTCCGGGGCTGGCCCGCGTGCGGAGCATCAACCTGTTCGGGCTGTCGTTCGTCACCCTCACCTTCCGCGACGGCGTCGATCCCGTCTTCGCCCGGGCCCAGACCCTCGAGCGGCTGCAGCAAGCGGTCCTGCCCGAAGCGGTGCGTCCCCAACTCGGCTCGCTCTCCACGCCGATCGGCGAGATCTACCGCTACACCCTCACCTCCGAGAGCCGCGATCCGCTCGAGCTGCGCACGCTCCAGGACTGGGTCGTTCGGCCCAAGCTGCTGCGCGTGGACGGTGTGGCCGACGTCGTGAGCTACGGTGGCCTGGTGCGCGAGATCCAGGTTCACCCGGACCCCGTCGCCCTCGCGGCCAAGGGACTCACGATCGGCGACATCGACAAGGCACTGGAGAGCGCGTCGGTCAACGCCTCGGGCGGCGTCGTGGAGCGCGGCCCCGAGCAGCTCGTCATCCGCAGCCAGGGCCTCTTCACCGACACCGACGACATCGCGAAGGTGTCGGTCGCCACGCGCGGTGGCACGCCCATCCTTCTGTCCGAGGTGGCTTCGGTCCGCGAGGGCTGGACTCCGCGACAAGGCGTCGTGACACGCGGTGCCGATCAGGACGCCGTCGAAGGGATCGTGCTGATGCGGCGCGGCGGTAACCCGACCGAGGTGCTCGGACGCGTGCGGGCGAAGGTCGAGGAGCTCAACAACGGCACGCTGCCTCCGGGGGTGCGGGTGTGGGCGTTCTACGATCGCACGGAGCTGGTGTCCAAGACCCTCGCCACCGTGGGGCGGAACCTCGCCGAGGGAGCGGTGCTCGTCACCGGCGTGCTGTTCGTGTTCCTGCTCGATCTGCGGGCAGCGCTCATCGTTGCGACGTTGATTCCGCTGTCGCTGCTGACGGCCTTCATCTACCTGCACCAGCGCGGGATGGCCGCGAACCTGATGTCGATGGGGGCCGTGGACTTCGGCATCATCGTGGATGGTGCGGTGGTGGTCATCGAGTCGATCGCGTGCGGAATGGCACAGCGATCCGACAACTCGCCCGCCCCGCAGGGCGTGTCGGAGCGGGTGAAAAAGGCCGTGCTCGAGGTGGCGCGTCCGACGGTGTTCTCGCAACTGATCATCATCGCGGCCTACCTGCCGATCTTCATGCTGCAGCGTGTGGAGGGGCGTCAGTTCTCGCCGATGGCGCACACGGTCGTCGCCGCGCTGGTCGGGGGGCTGCTGTTCTCGGTCACGCTCGTGCCGGTGCTGGCGACCTTCGCGTGGCGCACCCCGCGCCCGCACAAGGAATCACCCGTCCTCCGCTCCGCCCTGCAGGCCTACATCCCCTTGCTGCGCGCCTCCCTGCGCCGCCCCGCCATCGTGATCGTCGTCGCAGTCCTCGCCCTCGCCGGCGCCACGCGCATCCTGATGACGCGCGGCAGCGAGTTCCTCCCGGAGCTGAACGAGGGCGCGCTGTACCTCACCTTCACTCTCCCGTCCAACGCTTCCCTGACCGAAGGCCGAAGGCTGGCTCCCACCATCGGCGCCATCATCGACCGCTTTCCTCAGGTCGAGTCGCGCATGAGCCAGCTCGGACGCCCGGAAGACGGCACCGACCCTACGCTCTCGAACAACCTCGAGTTCTTCGTGAAGCTGCGTCCCGCCGATGAGTGGCCCCGCGACACGCCAAGCCTCGGCGCCCTCATCGCGAAGATGCGCGCTGCTCTCGCTGCGATTCCCGGTCTGGACGTCAACTTCTCCCAGCCGATTCGCGACAACGTCAACGAGAACATCTCGGGCCAGTTCGGCCAGATCGCGCTGAAGATCTACGCCAACGATCTGAAGGACCTGCAGGCCACCGCCGAAGCGAGCAAGGCAGCTCTGGCCGGCGTCCGCGGCGTCGCCGACCTCGGCATCGTCAAGAGCGGCGAGGTCCCCCAGCTCCAGATCCTCCCCAAGCGCAGCGAGCTCGGTCGATTCGGGCTCACCATGGAAGATGTCCAAGGGGTCATGTCCACCGCCCTGGGCGGCCACGCCGTCGGCGAGCTGTGGGAAGGCGATCGCTCCTTCGACGTGGTGCTGCGCTTCCCCGAAGCCTCCCGCGACACCCTCGAGAAGGTCTCGGCACTCCGCATCCCGACTCCCTCCGGCGCCCTGGTGCCTCTGACCACCGTCGCCGACGTCCAGGTCTCCTACGGTCGCGCATCGATCAACCGCGAGAACGGACAGAGATACGTCGGAGTACGAATGAACGTCCGCGGGCGCGACCTCGGGAGCTTCGTGGATGAGGCCCGCGCCACACTCGCCAGGAAGGTACCCTTGAAGCCCGGCATGTCGGTCGAGTGGGGCGGTGAGTTCGAGTCCAAGGAGCGCGCCATGAAGCGCCTCGAGATCGTCGTCCCAGTCGCTGTCGTCCTGATCCTCGTGCTCCTCTACCAGGCATTCCGTTCCCTCACTCTCGCCGTCGTCGTCCTGCTCAATGTCCCCTTCGCCCTCATCGGCGGAGCCGTCGGCCTCTGGCTCTTCGACATGCCCTTCTCCGTAGCCGCCGCCGTGGGATTCATCGCCCTCATCGGTCAGGCCTCCCTCAACGGCGTGCTGATCCTGTCGGCCATCGAGGAGCGGAGACGATCGGGGGTGCTCATCGACGACGCGATTCTGCAGGGGGCGACGGACCGCCTGCGGCCGATCCTGATGACGGCAGCGCTCGCCGCCCTCGGGCTCGTTCCCGCCGCCTTCTCCCGTGCCATGGGGGCCGAAACCCAACGCCCCATCGCTGTCGTCATCGTCGGCGGCACGCTCTCCGCTGCCCTGCTCACCCTCGTGGTCCTACCGGTCATGTACCGCTCCGTCCTGCTCGCCTTGGGACGAATGAAGCGCACCTCGGCGTTGCGCGAGGAGGTTCCCGGCGCCTAGACGAGTTTTCACGCAGTCTGCCCCCGGGGCTCCGCACGACTGCCTGTACCTCCGCGCCCACTCCGTCGTCGGCCAGACCGTGCTACTCTGCCACTCTCAACAAGAGGCTTTCATGGGGGACACACACGAACCTGGCTTGACAGACGCGGCGCCAGGCGCCCGGACCGAGACCTCGTGCGCCCCTCGCGCCGTGGACGCCCCCTCCCCCAGCTCCCTCGAATCCCGCTACCGTGCCCTCCTCGACACCCTGCCCGTCGGTGTCTTCCGATCGCTCCCCGACGGGACCTTCCTCGAAGCCAACGAGCATGTGGTGCGAATGCGAGGCTCCCGATCCCGCGAAGCGTTCCTCGCCACGTCGGCCACCGAGCTGTACGCCGACCCCGCCGATCGACAGAGGATCCTGCGTCAGTTGCTCGAGTACGGCAGCATTCATGACGCAGTGCTTCGCTCCAGAAAGTGCGACGGCACCGTGTATTGGGTGTCCCTCACTGCGACCTTGCTGAGGGACAGCCGGGGCGACATCGATTCGATCCTCGGAATCGTCGAGGATGTCTCCAGCCGTCGAGCCATGCTCGATGCCCTCGCCCTGAGCGAGGAGCGCTATCGCGGCGTCGTCAAGACCTCCCCCGATGCGATCGCCATCAGCGA
Organism: uncultured Polyangiaceae bacterium; assembly: GCA_964393505.1. GTDB lineage: Bacteria > Myxococcota_A > Polyangia > Polyangiales > Polyangiaceae > JACRCQ01. The sequence goes on along the minus strand of CAYMUE010000034.1, from coordinate 32,604 downwards.
CATGCAGGGCTGGTTCGTCGAGATCAACCCGCGCTTCACCGACCTGTTCGGATTCGACGACGTCGACCAGATGCGCCGCCTCGGGATCAACTCCGCCAACCTCGTGCTCGAGTCCGATCTCGCGAGGATGCGCGACACGGCGCAGAACCTCATGGGCGGGAGAGTCTCCGTGGGACTCGAGGTCCGCGTCAGGCGCAAGGACGGCAGCGTGTTCCCGGCGGAGTTCAGCACCAGCCTCCTTCGCGATGACCTTGGCGAGCCGGCCGGGTTCCTATCCGTGATCCGGGACATCTCCGAGCGCAAGCGCGCCGAGCAGGCGCACCTCGCCCTCGAGGAGCAGCTCCGCCAGTCCCAGAAGCTCGAGGCCATCGGCCTGCTCGCCGGCGGTGTCGCCCACGACCTGAACAACATGCTCACGCCCATCCTGGGCAACGCCGACCTGCTGCTCCTCGACCACACCCTGAATCCTCTGCACCGCTCCGGCATCGAGGACATGGTCAAGGCTACCAAGCGCGCTCGCGACCTGGTCCGCCAGCTCATGGCCTTCGGTCGCAAGCAGACCCTCGACATGAAGTCGCTCGACGTCGACGAGGTCGTGGCGAGCTTCGAATCGCTGCTGCGCAGGACCTTGCGCGAGAACATCCGCATCGTGCTCGACCTTCGTTCCACGGACCGACGCGTCCTCGCCGACCGCGGACAGATCGAGCAGGTCCTGCTCAACCTCGCGCTCAACGCGCAGGACGCCATGCCCCGCGAAGGCACGCTCACCGTTCGCACCGGCAAGACCCTCGTCGAGACGAACGAATCCCTCGCCGCTTCTCCCATCCCCCCGGGCACCTACGTCGCGCTCTCCGTCAGCGACACCGGCAGCGGCATGGACCCGATCACCCAGCAGCGCATCTTCGAGCCGTTCTTCACCACCAAGGAGAAGGGGAAAGGCACCGGTCTCGGCCTCGCCACCGTCTACGGAATCGTCCGCCAACACGGCGGCGATATCCGCGTGCGCAGCGTCGTCGGACAGGGCTCCACCTTCGAGGTCCTGCTCCCGGCCAACTCCGCCACTCCCCCGATCGACCCGGCCACCCCCTCGGAGCCCAAGGTACACGCTGGCCGCGAGACGATCCTCGTCACCGAAGACGACCCCGCCGTCCGGCAAACCACGGTCGCGCTCCTCGACCGACTCGGCTATCGCGTCCTGTCCGCCTCCTCGGTCGACGAGTCCCTCGCAATTGCCCGCGCGCAGGGCGAGAGGGTCGACCTGCTGCTGACCGATGTCGTGATGCCCGAGATCACCGGCAAGGATCTGCACGCGAAGCTCCAGGCGCTGATTCCGCGACTGAAGGTGATCTACATGTCGGGGTACGCCGCCGATGTCATCGAAGGGCACGGCGCCCTGGCCCAGGGCACGGCGTTCCTGCAGAAGCCGTTCACTCTGCAAGCGCTGTCCGACCGTGTGCGTGGGGTGCTCGATTCCTGAACAACGCAATCACTGGCAGGGGAGGCGCTCGCAGCGGCCGCTCGTGCCGCATGTGTAGTTGGCCGGGCAGTCCGACGGGCTCATGCAGTCCTTCTTGCCGCAGTACCCCGAGTAGCAGACCATTCCCGTGGCGCAGTCCGACGCACCCGTGCAGGGTCGCAGACAGTAGTCGCTCACGCACGTCGACCCCGTGGGGCAGGTGAATCCCGCCTGACAGCCGTAGCACGTCCCCGCCGGCAGGGCGTTGGAGCAGTTCATCGGAACGCCGCAATCCGACGACGTCCCGCACTGGAACCCGGTCACCGAGTCGTCCACGCATCGCCCGCCTTCGCACACGAACGACGTCGGACACTGCGCGACCTTGTCCGGTGCGCACTTGCCGTTGGAGTCGAGGGACGTCCCGGGAACACAGGAGCAGGTCGGCTTGCCGCCCGAGAGCGCACACTGGGTCTTGTTGATTTCGACACAGGGGTTCGGGCTGCAGCCCGACACGCACTCGCCGTTGATGCACGACTCTCCCGCGTTGGGACAGGTCCCGTTGGGGTTCGACGAGCCGCACGCCGTGGTGGTGCACCGGGGTCGCTGGCACATGCCGCCGGACGGATCGTTCGCCTCGTTGTTGCAAATCGTGCCTGGATAGCAGTCGTCGTTCGAAGTGCACTTGTTCTGCACGCAATAGCCGGTGCTGTGGCACACGCCGTAGGGGCAATCGCTGTCGGTGTCGCAGAGCAGCGCGCAGGTGTTGTACGACGTGCACTGGGTGTTGCCCGGGCAGTCCGAGTTCACCTGACAGCCAAGGCAGATCCCGCCCGCGGCAGCCGGATTGCAGGTGGTCTTCGCCGTGGGATCGAACTCGTGGCAGTCCGCGTCGGTCACACACTGCTCCTCGATCCCGTTGACCGGTACGCAGTAGTTGTTCTCGCACGCGAAGCCCGCCCCGCAATCGCTCACCGTCTCGAGCGTGCAACCGGTACCCCCCTGGGCTGGCACGTAGTTCTCGTTGCACTCGCAGTGATAGCCCGCCGCCGTGGTATCCGGCACGCACACGTTCTTGTGGAGCTCCTTGCAGGGATTCACCCCCACGCACTTGTTCCCCGCATCAGCCACGCATGTGCCCGCGCTGTCGTGATACCCCCCATCGCACTGGCACGCTCCCGCCACGTTCGACGCGTGCTCCTTGCAGCAGATTCCGTTGCTCATGTGGAGCCCGTCCGCGCACTCGCAGAACCCCGCACCGTTCTTCTGCACGCACTCCGCGTCCTTCGGACACGCTACCCCGATGCAGGCGTCGGTCACGCACTTGCCCTGCACGCATACCGTGCCGTCCGCGCACCACCCCGACAACCCCTCGATCGTGTTCTCCGTGCAGGCCGCCACACACACACCGTCCTGCTTCGCATCGACGTAGTCCGCGTTGCACTTGCATGCCCCGCCCACGTTGCTCCCGTTCGACGAGCAACACAGGCCGCCGTCGTCGTGGAATCCCGTGGAGCACACGCAAACGTGACCGGAAGGCTCCGTCGTGGACTCCTTGCACTGCGTGCGATGCGCTGCCTGGTTCTCGCTCGTATCGCACGGGTCCGGCTCGCACGGCCCCCCCGCCTCGGCACCCGCCGCACCCGCGGAGCCCGCGCTGCCGCCGGTCTGCTGCGTGCCGGCCCCACCGCCCTGCTGCGAGGCATCCTGGTCGGAGCCGCCGGCCCCCCCCGCCTGCTCCGCGGAAGAGGAGTCGTCGGAAGAGCAGCCGGCGATCACCGCCGAGCCGATTAGGCTGGTCGCGATCAAGGTCAGCAGGATTCGGGACATGGTTCACTCCGTGCGCCGCTCCGCTGTGCACTGCCCGCGCGGAGAGGGAGCGGCAAGAACGTGTGCGCGGATGCTCGGTCGTAGCACACATGCGCTCCCCGGTCCCCCGCGCACCGCGCAGACCACGCCGCTTCGCGCGGCACGCCACGCCCCCTGGTCTCCGCTCCGACCCTGTCCCCCCGAACCCTTCCCGCCCCCTCGGGCTCCAACGTCGTCGTCATGGGAACCTTCGCCATCGTACTCCTCGTCGTCCTCGCCTCCTTCGCCGCCCTCATGATCGGGTTGAACCTGTTCGTCCGCGTCCGCGCCCAGCGCATGCAAGGCAAGCCCCTGCCTCCCCTGCCCGGTGCCATCGGCACATCCATCACCAAGGCTCGCAAGGGCCTCGTCTACTTCTTCACCCCCTCCTGCGCCGCGTGCCGCCTCCTCACGCCCCGACTCCGCGAGCTGTCCAAAAAGAACCGCGACGTCTTCGTGATCGACGCCTCGGAAAACCTCGACCTGGCGCGGGCCTTCCGCATCATGGCTACCCCGAGCACCGTCGAGGTCGAGGGCGGAAGAATCGTACAGGTCCACATCGGCGTCCTCCCTCCTGACCTCCTTCAGCGGTTCGCCTCATGATCGCTGCCGCAACCGGCCATCGGTCGCTCCGCGGCGATCACTCCGTCGCAGCTCTGCTGCAGACCGATCCCCCCTCTCGTCACAAACCCCACTGCTCCGGCTGCGATCAGCAATACCTCGACGCGATCCCCGGCGCCGTCGCGATCCTGCTCATCCTTCTCGCCATCCAACGCCTGCGCGCGCGTCGAAACTGGCACCCACGACAGCCCGTGTAGCGCGAGGCGGACTCGATCCGCCGCCGCTTGACGCGCTCCCCTCGTGAAAGTAGCGATGGACCATCGCGTGATCCGATGAGCCATGCACCCGTCAGACCCGGCGACATCCTCGCGGGAAAGTACCAGGTCGAGCGCGTCCTGGGGGCGGGCGGAATGGGCGTCGTCGTCGCTGCCATGCACCAGCAGCTCCACGAGCGCGTCGCCATCAAGTTCCTCCTCGCCGAGGTCGCTCAACACCCGGGCGCCGTCGAGCGCTTCTTGCGCGAAGCCCGCGCCGCCGTGCGCATCAAGAGCGAGCACGTCGCGCGCGTCTTCGACGTCGACCTGCTCGAAGACGGCGTCCCCTACATGGTCGTCGAGTTCCTCGAAGGCGTCGACCTCACCCATCGGCTCGAGAAAGTCGGCTGTCTCGCCCCCGAGGAAGCCGTCGAGTTCGTGCTCCAGGCCTGCGAAGCGATGGCCGAAGCCCACGCCCTCGGTATCGTCCACCGCGACCTGAAACCCTCCAACCTCTTCCTCACGCACCGCGCCAACGGCGAGCCATTGATCAAAGTCCTCGACTTCGGAATCTCGAAGATGACGCCGGCCCCGGAAGACGCTCCCCGGCCCAGCTTGACCTCCACTACCGGTGTCTTCGGCTCGCCGATGTACATGTCCCCCGAGCAGGCCCGCTCCGCCAAGAACGTCGACATCCGCACCGACATCTGGTCCCTCGGCGTCATCCTCTACGAGCTGCTCGCCGGACGCGCTCCGTTCGAAGGCACCATGGTCCCCGAGGTCATCGCGAAAATTGCAGCGGATCCCCCCCTGCCCTTGCGCGACTCCGTGCCCGACATCGATCCGCGCCTCGAGCAGATCGTCCTGCGCTGCCTCGAGAAGTCCCCCTCCCGTCGCTATCAAAACGTCGCCGAGCTCGCCCGCGATCTGCTCCCCTTCGGCGGACCACGGGCCATGATCTCCGTGCACCGCATCACGGCCAGCCAACCGCACTCCCTGCCGCCCCCGGCGGTGTCGGGCGCCGGGGGATGGCGCGACCCCCACCTCGGTTCGGCCGAGACGCTCGACGGGACCTCGACGCGCGCGCGAACGAAGCGCGCCGGCCTCGCGATCGCGGTCACTGTCGGAGCCGCCTGCCTCGCCCTCGGAGTCCTGATCGTGACGATGCGCTCGACCGGTGCTCCTGCCGTGGATCCCAGCGTGGTTTCCGCGCCGGCCACGTCGGCTGCGCCGCCGCCGCCGACGACGACTGCGACGCCGGCGTCCTCGCTCGCTGCCTCGGCCAACGCGTCTGCGGCGCTTCCGGTGAGCGGGGCCCCGGCTACCGCGGAAGCCGGCACTCCCGTGCAGCCGGTGAGGGCCCAACCGGCGAAGACCGCGCCGGTGGCGACGACGTCGCCCAAGCCCGCGACGCCATCGACGGCGCCGGGCATTCAGGATCTGATCAACGACCGGAGGTGATGCTCGTGCGTGCCAGCGCTGGATTCCTCGTCTTGGTACTCGCCTGCGGGCCGATGATCGCGACCTCTGCCCAGGCGCAAGGGGATGGAAGCGCCATGGCCGAAACGCTCTTCCGCGAGGGGCGTCGCCTGATGGACCAGAAGCGCTTCGACGACGCCTGTCCGAAGCTCGCGGAGAGCCACCGGATGGATCCGGCAACCGGCACGCTACTGGCCCTCGCGCTCTGTCACGAGGGGCAGGGCAAGAGCGCGAGCGCGTGGGCCGAGTACACCGACGCCGCGGCAAGGGCTCGCGCCGAGGGCAGCAAGAGCCGGGAAGACGCCGCTCGCAAGCGCGCCGCGGCGCTCGAGGCCAACCTGTCGCGCCTGACGATTCGGGTTGCGAACGAATCGGCCTCCATCGAGGGGCTCGAGATCCGCCGCGACGGCGTCGCGCAGCCGAAAGCATCCTGGGGAATGGCCGTGCCGGTCGATCCCGGTGACCACGTGATCGAGGCCTCGGCTCCAGGGCGCATGCCCCTGCGACTCGAGGTCAAGGTCGGCGCTGCCCGCGACAGCAAGGAAGCCGTCGTGCCTGCGCTCGCCGTGGCCGAGGCGGCGCCCCCTCCCGTGGCTCCCACTGCCACCCCGCCGACGGCGGGCTCCGCAGCTCCCGTGGCTCCCGCCACGCCGGAGTCGAATCCTCCGCACAATGGCTCATCAGGCTTGCGGACTGCAGGCTGGGTAGTCGGAGGGCTCGGTCTCGTGGGGATTGGAATCGGCTCCTACTTTGCGGTCCAAGCCATGGGCAAGAAATCCGATTCCGACGCAGACTGCGATGGAAACGTCTGCGGCCCCCAGGCGTTCCAAGACCGGACCGACGCGGTGAATGCCGGAAACCGCGCGACCATCGGCTTCGTCGCCGGCGGCGTGCTGGCAGCCGGAGGCCTCACCATGGTGCTGCTCGGCACCAGCAAGGAGTCCCGGACGTCGATCCGCCTCGCGCCCAGCGTGGGAATCAGCTCTGCGGGATTCACGCTGCACGGGCGCATCTGATCTCTCTCGGTAGGGCGTTCGCCCGATGGGCGCGTCCACCCCACCCGCTACCCTGACGGGTGTCGATGGTCCGTCGCTGCAGCTTCCCGCTCGTGCTCGTCGCCTTCTCCCTCGCGACGGCGCAGGCGCATGCGCAAACGCCTCCCTCTCCTCCCGAAGAGAGCACGGAGCATCCCATCGAAGTCACGGTCCGGGGCCGCCGCCCGGGCCAGGATACCGCCCTCGCCGGCCGCGCGATCACGCAGGTCACCCGTCGCGATCTCGACGAGCGCCAGCCCCGATCGGCTCCCGACGCCTTGCGCTACGAGCCCGGGGTGTTCGTGCAGCAGACGGCCCATGGCCAGGCCTCGGCTTTCCTGCGCGGACGCACTGGACAGCAGACGGTGCTGCTGTTCGACGGCATCCGGATGAACACGAGCACCTGGCGACAGGGCCCCAACCAGTACTTCTTCACGGTCGACACCAAGACCATCCAGCGCATCGACGTCGTCCGCGGGGGCGCGTCCACGCTCTACGGCTCCGACGCCATCGGCGGAGTGATCGACTCGATTCCGATCGAGCCACGTCGCGACGAGTCCGTCTCGTGGAGGGTCCGGCCCAGGACGTTCCTCCGCTACGCCAGCGCAGATGCTTCGTTCGGCGAACGATTCCAGCTCGACACCCAGGTCTCGGACCGCTTGCAGGTGATAACCGGCGCTGGCTACCAGCGTGTCGGCGAGCTGCGCAGCGGCGGGCCGATCTACAGCCCCATCACGGGTGCGCAGGCGGCTGTTCCGGTGTTCGGCGCTGACGGCAAGACGCAGCGGGGGACGGGATTCCGGGAGGTGACCGGGGACGTCCGCGCGGTGTATTGGCTCTCGGACACGCGCAAGGTCACGGCAGCGGCGTACCTGTATCGGGAGTACGACGCTCCCCGCACGGACCAGTGCCCGGCGCCCGGGGCGCCCTTGGGGGAGTGCCTCAAGACCGACGAGCAGTTCCGCACGCTCGCGTATGCTGCCTACGACGGCGACCTCGGCAAGGCCGCGGCCAAGGCGAGAGTGGCGCTGTCGTTCCAACGGCAGCACGAGCGACGCACGCTCGCACGTCCTGCGCCGGCGTACACGAACGTCGGCGGACGTGACGACGTAAACACGTTCGGCCTGACGTCCAAGGCGGTGAGCCGTTGGTTTGCGGTGGCGGACCGGGTGAAGGCGAGATTGCACTACGGTGCCGACGGCTACGTCGATCGGGTCTCCTCGAGTGCGTACATGGAGTTCACCAACCTCGATCTGCTTCTGTATCAGTCGCGCGGTCAGTATATCCAAGGGTCGGGCTACGAGCAGGGAGGGCTCCACGCCCTGGCCGAGGCTGCCCTCGGCGAACGCGTGACCGTGAGGGCCGGCACCCGCGGAGGGTTCGCGCGCGCCCACGCTCCCGCAGACCCCGAGTCGGGAACCGATCCCGTCAACCGGACCTGGCCCCTCATCGCTGGCATGGCCGGCGCCGAGATCCACCTTCACCCGCGCGTCGCACTGCTCGCCAACTTCGATCGCTCCGTGCGCGCTCCGAACCTCGACGATCTCACTTCGCGTCAGCAGACCGGCCCGGGCTTCCAGTGGGAAAACGCATCGCTGCGTCCCGAGACCGGGAGCACCTGGGAGGGCGGAGTGCGGCTCGGCAATCGACGTCTCACGATCGAAGGGTGGCTGTATCGGACCTCTCTGCACGACGCGATGACGCGAGGCATCCGCGCTGCGCAGGATTGCCCTCCGAACACCCCGCAGTGCGGAGCCTCGGCGAGGCGCGTGCAGCTCGTCAACGTCGCGGGCGTCTCCGTCATCCAGGGCGCCGAAGCCTGGATGAGGCTCCGCGGAATGCGCGACCTCGCGCAGATCACCGCGTCGATTTCCTACGCAGTCGGCGAAGGTCCGAGCCCCGCGACTCCCGACGATCCCGACGCCGCGCGCGAGCCGTTGTCCCGCATTCCTCCGCTCAACGGCACCGCCGAGCTCCGCGTCGGAAGACCCGTCGGGCCCTTCGCCGGCGCCGGCCTGCGCTGGGCCCGGGCTCAGACGCGCTTGGCCACCGTGGACCAGGGTGACCCCCGAATCCCGTTGGGAGGCACCCCGGGATTCGCGGTCCTCGACCTGCGCGCTGGCTACCGATTCGGTCGCGAGCTCGTTGCAATGCTCGCTGTCGAGAACATCACCGACTCCGCCTATCGCTATCACGGCTCGTCCATCAATGGACCAGGAAGAGGCGTAATCGCCGCACTCGAAGCCGGCTTGCCTTGATGAGGTTGACACCATGAAGATGAATATCGCACTCGCACTGATGGTCGCATCGCTCTGGGGACTCGCCGGTTGCGAGTCCGAAGACCCCGAAGAGCAGCCCCTGCAGACAGGCGGCAGCGCAGGCACAGCAGGGCAGGCCGGTGCCGCGGGTCAGGCTGGCGCGGCCGGCCAGGCGGGGGCGGCGGGGCAGGCAGGGGCTGCGGGACAGGCTGGACAGGCAGGCGCTGCGGGTGAAGCGGGCGCCGCCGGCCAGGCGGGCGCTGCGGGCGAGGCCGGCGCGGCCGGCACGTGCAACGTCGATGAAGGAATGACGGTCCTCGACAACGCCGCGTGCCAGCCTCTCGCTACGGACTACACTCCTCGGGACAACGGCTCGGCGGACGACTCCTGGCCCGCGTGCATCTCCGACGACAACGTCTATCATGCCTTCAATGCCAGTGTCGGCTCCAACGCGCGCGTCGCGGCCTTCGAGGAAATCGCCACGCTCCTCGGATTCGGCGGCACCAAGGCTCCCACGCAGCAGGACTTCCTCGATGCGAAGGTCGCCTATTCCCAGGCGGAAGGGATCCAGTCCCGGCTCTCCCGCAGGGAAGACAATCACTACCCCCCGGCGACCAAGGGCGGTGTCGCCGTCCAGTGCCGCGATCTCACCGCCGACGAGCAGAAGGCCTTCCCCGATCGCTGCGTCGGCCCCGTCAAGATCCAGCCGCTCATCGAAGACGCTCTCAACAACGGAACGCTCGGCACCCAGCCGGAGCTCAATGCGACGCGGGTCGAGGCTGGACTGCTCTGGTTCCTCATGATCTCGGTTCACAAGGAGACCGACACTTGCGGCTCCTCGGCCCTGGCCGACTGCGACTCCGCCACTGCCTACTTCGCAGGCAAGCAGACCCGCGAAGACCCGCTTGGATTCGGCCGCTACGTCAAGGCCCGCAGCCCCCAGGCCTATGACCGCGGATGGGACGCGCTCCTCGCTGCTCGCTGCTGGCGCGACCTCGATTCCGCCCTCCCCGCCACCGACACCACGATGTGGGGCAACGTCCTGTCCCAGCTCGACCACGCCATCCTGCGCGGATTCGCCCTCGTCGTCCGCGATCGCCTCCAGAACGTCTCCTCCTGCCCCCTCGCCTTCGAGAGCGTTCGCATCCTCGGCCCGGTGCTCGACCGCGCCGCCAGGGAGAAGGATCCCACGAAGGCTGCGACTCTCCTCGCGGAGGTCTCCAAGACCGATGCTACCCAGGTGAATGTCACCGCGGCCACGACCGCGCTCGATGCCCTGTTCGACTGTCCTTGATCCCGCATCGATTCGACCGGATCGCCGGCACCGCCGCCTTACTATCCCGCCCTGACAGACGCCTGGTGCTTTGCCGCACGAGGATGCTTCAGGCCCGTTGTCGTGGCGACGGCCGGCGTAGTAGCTTGCGGAGCCATGGACGCCATGGGGATCGATGTCATCTTCGCGGGAGGCCGCACCGAGTGGCAGGCGGGCGAGGAGCTCGAAGCCGAGATCCGCCTGCGCGCTTCTCCGGACGAGAAGATCGGCCCGGTCGAGGTCTCGGTGCTCTGGCAGACCGAGGGCAAGGGGGACACGGACCGCGATATCGCATGGTTCGGCCGATTCGAGGACGACGGCTCCGTCGAGCGGAGGATCCCCTTGCGTGCGCCACTTCCCCTGCTGCCTCGCACGTACCTCGGTGTGAATCTGAAGATCCTGTGGCTGGTTCGCGTGCGATGCCTCTGGGCCCTCGGCAATGACCTCGTGCTCGACCACCCCTTCACCGTGCGTTAGGCCTCGCGGCTCCGGCGCAGCGGCGAACCCGTTCTCCTCCTCGCGAGGGGCGCCCGGCGTCGTGCCTCTGGTGGGACACTCCGCTCCCGATCTCTGCGATCGTCTCGCCCGTCTCGGCAGCATCGCCCAAGTCACGGGGCCCCATGGCGCGGGCAAGTCCACGCTCCTCGCACACCTCTCCCGGGAGCTCCGCGCCCGCGGAGAGTCACCGCGCCTCGTGCGCGCATCCCGAAGCTCATGGCCTCTTCCAACTCGGTGCTCGATCCTCGTCGTCGACGAGGCCGACACGCTCCCGTCGTGGAAGAGAGCGGCGCTTCGAATCGCCTGCCGCCTGTCTGGCACGGGTCTGCTGCTGTGCGTCCACGGCGATGCCGGCCTTCCCACGCTGGTCCGCATGGACGCCGGCCTGTTCACGGCGCGGGGAGTCGTCGAACACATGTGCAGCGGATGGGCCGTGCGTGTTCCGCGCGACGATGAGCTGGCGAGTCTGCTGGCGCACCACGAGGGGAATCTTCGAAGTGTTTTGTTCACGTTGTACGACTGGTACGAGCAGGGACGGCTCTGCGTGGAGACGGGCAAATGAGCAAGGACAGCAGATTGAACTTCAGCTCGGTCACGGGATTGATATTCCCGCTGTTCTTCCTCGGCGTGGTGGTCTGGTTCACCAAGGACGTCGCCCGCTCGATGCTCATCACGCCCTGGACCGATGCCCTCGCCGGGACTTCCTCCTTCGCACAACCCGTCATCGTCACCGTCTTCGCTCTCGTGTTCTTGAGCGTCCCCATCGGCATGATGGTCCGGAGCTTGCGAAAGCTGCGGACGTCCAATGAAGCGCAGTCCGCAGGTCGCTTGCAGGCTGCGCTCGCTGCGGCACCGCCGGTGGTGCAGGCGACGGGCTATCGATCGGCGCCGACGGGCGACGCCCTGGCGCGGTATCGGCCGACGCTCTCCGTGCTCCCCCTCCCTGCCCTCACGACCACGCACGGCAAGAACCTGCCGTTCGCATTGAGCACCACCCTGGCCGGCGCGAAGAGGCGCCCCAAGAAGAACCTGATCATCGGGATCGGCATGCTCGCCATCCTCGTCCCGTGGACCTTCACCGGCTCGAGCGGATCCGCAGGCGGCCTCTTCGTCTCGCTCCCCATCCTCGCAGTGTCCATCGCCATTCTCTGGCCCTGGATTCGCCCGCTGCTCTCTGGCGCCTTGCGCGATCCCACCGTCGAGATCGACCGCGAGTACGTCGTCGCCGGCCAGCCCTTCCGCGTCTTCGTGCTCCAGCCCGGCCCTGCCCGGGTCGTTCGATTCAATGTTCAACTCGTGTGCACCGAGCACGTGACCTATACCCAGGGAACGAACACGTACCACGATGACCATCTGGTCTGTTCGCTCCCGTTGGGCGAGGAGATCGGGCTCGAAATCCCCAAGGGCCAGCCCTTCACGCGCTCCTACGATGCGCTGGTCCCCGCAGATTCGATGCACTCCTTCCACGCATCGAACAACCAGATCGACTGGGGGATCCGAGTCGAGGCCGAAATCGACAACTGGCCCGATGTCAAGCAGACCTTCACGCTCGGTGTCCTCCCCGCAAGCTGAACGGGTATCCCGTCGAGCCTCCGGCTCCTGCTTGCGCGTTCGGCGTACGCGGAAGTCGGATCCTTCCCCATGGAGAAACCCGCGCCCAAATGCCATGGTGCTCCCATGATCGCGTCGCGCCGCTCGCTGCTCGCGTCCCTCCTCGGAGCCCTTGCGCTCCTCGGGTGCGACGACGGCGCGCCTCCCTCCTCCACAGCGCGAAGCGAGCTCGGGGCGGCAGACCCCGCGGTGCTGAGGATCGCCGGGACCGGCACCGGCATCCCGCTCGTGGCCCGGCTCGCCGATGCCTGGAACGCCCGCCTCGTCGGCCTGCCGGTGGTGGTCGAGCCGAGTGTGGGCTCCACCGGAGGAATCCGCGCAGCGCGCGACGGCGCCGTCGACCTCGGTATCTCCGCGCGCCCGCTGTCGCCGTCCGAGCAAGGGGACGGGCTCCGCGCTCTCCCCCTCGCGCGCGATGCAGTCGTCGTCGCGGTCCATCCAGCAACGCGCGTGCGCGACATCTCGTCTTCTGCTCTCGTCGATCTGCTCGCCGGCAGATCCTCGCGCTTCGCCGACGGCACCCCCGCCACCGTGCTGCTGCGGGATCGCGACGACACGGCCCACTCCGCGCTCGAGCGCATGATCCCGGCATTGCATCCGGCGCGCGAGCAGGCGTACGCGCAGAAGCGCTTCCGCGTCCTGCGTCACGACGACTCGATGGGCGAGGCCATCTCATCGACCCCAGGCGCTCTCGGTCCGTTCAGCCTCGGCGCGATCGTGGCGAGCCGGCTCCCCCTCGAGGTGCTCGCCATCGACGGTGTCCGCCCCACTCTGACCGCCCTCGAGGAGGGACGATGGGTTGCATCGCGCGACATTTCGTTCGTGGTACGAACGGATCGGGAAGCCCGTGTGGCGTCCTTCCTCTCGTTCGTAGCCGGAGCCGACGGACAGCGGATGATCCGTGAGGCCGGCTATCTCCCGCTGCCGCCATGACGCCCCTGCGACTCACGACCTGGTTCCGCAAGCGGATGCTCGTCGTGGTCGTCCTCGCGATGGGTACGGCCTGGGTCACGTTGACGGCGGGCTCCTACGCGCAGGCGCATCGCGAGGCGGTGTTGCTCTGTCGCGGCGAGGCCGATCACATCGGTGCCATGGTCGCAGAAGCATTCCGCCAGCGACCGCTGCTCTGGCGCTATGACTCCGCAAAGCTCGCGGACCGGATCCTCGAGCTGTCCGCTGCGGAACACTCCTCCATCGTCGTGCGTGACGCCGGTGACGCACCCGTCGTGACCGTCGGGCCACCCCTGACGCCGACGAGGGCGATCTGGGGCAGATCCGACGTCCTCGTGGGCGGCGATGTGAGGGCACGGGTCTGGGTGGGACGGGACGCCGCGCCGCTGCGCTGGCGCACGCTCGCCGTCGCGTCGCTCTCCGCCCTGGTGGCGATCCTACTCGGGGCGCTGCTCCTGTTCCTTCCGGTCCGAACCATCCGGATCGGGGAGCGAAGGATTGCGTCGCTCATGTCCCAGCTCGCCATCAGTTGGCGTGAAGAGGAACGCCTCAGGATCGCCCAGGAGCTGCACGACGGCGCCGGACAGGCGCTCACCGCGGCACGGCTTCACCTGTCGGCCCTGAAACGACACGCCACCCCGGAGGTCGCGGACCGATTGCTGCCGATCACGAAGCACATCGACGACGCTATCGAGGAGGTGCGGCGCTCCACGAGCGCACTCGTTCCTCCCGCCCTCGCGGACCTCGGCCTTCGCGGCGCCATCGAGCGTCACTGCGAGGCCTTTGCCGGCGCCAGCGGCCTGGCCATCTCGTGCGACATCGCCCCGTCGATCCCATCGGCCGGAAGCCACGTCGAGACAGCCTGCTACCGGATCGTCCAGGAAGCCCTCACCAACGTCGCGCGGCACGCACAAGCCGATCGCGTGTCGGTGCGACTCGAGCTCTCCGAGGGGGCCCTGCTCCTGTGCGTCGAAGACGACGGCACCGGCATGACGACCCGTGAAACGACAACCGAGGGGGTCGGGCTGACGTCCATTCGTGCCCGAGCCGAGAGCCTCGGTGGGGATCTCTCGATTCAAAGCAGCTCCGCCGGCACGCGCCTCAACGTCATCCTTCCGCTGCCTCCCGCCGCGGATTGATCACACGTCGGGTTGTGGCGAGCACTGCCCGATCGTATCCTCCACGGGTGCCTGTGAGAACCCGCCTCAATCTGTTGCTCCCCTGCCTGCTGCTGACCGCTTGCTCCCAGGTCCTCGGCTACGGCGACATCACCTTCGGAGAAGGCGATGGACCGGTAGACGGGAGCGTGTTGCCTGATTCGTCGCAGGGCGGGTCCGACGCTCAAGCGCCCGACAGCTCACTCGACGGAGCATCGGATGGCGCCTCGGGAGCTGGAGGCTCGGTGTCCGACGGAAGCGCGGAGGACGGGAGCGTCGCAGAGGGCGGCGAGACGGACGGCGGGCAGACCGACGGGGCGGGGGGCGGAGACGGCGCGGTCGGCGACGATTCGGGAACGGGTGGAGGTGGGGCAGCGGGCAGCTCGGGCGCTGGAGGTGCCGCGGGCTCGAGCGGGAGCTCGGGGGCCGATGGTGGCGTGCCGGTGACGTGCAACGACGCGGTCTGCGGCGCTGGCGAGGACTGCTACAACTGCGCCGCGGACTGCCCGTGTGGAGCCAACACCTACTGCACCTTCGCCAGCCCCCCGGGGGCATGGGTCTGCAAGTAACTGCGCCGCCCCGTGCGCGTGCTAGCTTCCCGCAGATGATTCGTGTCGCCGCTGTCGATGACCACGCCATCGTGCGTGCCGGGGTCCGCGCGCTGCTCGCGGCCGAGCCCGACATGGAGCTGGTCGCCGAGGCGGGCAACGCCGACGACGCCCTCGCCCTCGCTGCGAAGCAGAACATCGACGTCTTCCTGTTGGATCTCGCGATGCCGGGGACCGATGGCGTGACGACCCTCGGTAAGCTGCGGGCGACTGCGCCGGGAGCGCGCATTCTGGTGCTGTCGATGCACGCCACGCCGGAGTTCGTGCGCCCCGCGCTGCGAGCAGGTGCCCACGGCTACGTGGTCAAGGGGAGCGGGCTCGACGATCTCGTCACGGCAATCCGCACCGTGTATGCGGGCGAGCGGTTCCTCGATCCGGCGGCGCAGGCTGCGCTCGACGAGCTGGCCGACTTGGATCCGCGCAACGCCGCCCTCGACGAGCTCGAGCGGTTGACGCCGCGGGAGCGCGAGGTGTTGCGGCTCATCGCGCTGGGTCACACGAACCGATCGATCGGCACGGTCCTGGGGTTGTCTCCGAAGACGGTGGACGCGCACCGGAGCAACCTGATGCGGAAGCTGGGCCTGCACGATGCGCAGGCGCTCACGCGGTTCGCGCTGCGTCGCGGGCTGGTGGATGGGTGAGGCTCAGGCGCGCAGGAAGGCTTCGAGGAGTGTGTGCCCCGGATCGACGGGCGCGCCGACGGAGCGAGCGAGGGCCTCGGTGAACCCGAGTCCGGAGCCGGGACCGATGCCCGTGCCTGCGTAGGCGAACGGTGGCGGCTTCGAGCAGTGCGCCTTGGTGGACACCGGCGTGGGGTGGTCGGGAGCGATCAGGATCCGCCACGGCTCTCCGCTCGCCTTCAGCGCCTCGAGCACCGGCTTGACCACAGCCTCGTCGATGCGCTCGAGCGACTCGGTCTTCTCCTTCGCAAGCCCCTGGTGCCCCGACTCGTCCGGCGCCTCCACGTGCACCACCACCAGATCATGCGTCGCCAGGGCCTCGACCGCGGCCTTGCCCTTCCCCTCGTAGTTCGTGTCGATGTAGCCCGTGGCGCCCGGCACCTCGATGAGCTCCATGCCCATGCCAACGGCGATCCCGCGGATGATGTCCACCGCGGTGATCGTCACGCCGCGCAGGCCAAAGCGTTGCTGCAGGCTCTCGAGCTGCACTGGACGCCCCTGTCCCCACAGCCAGATGTGCGTCGCCCAGTCTTCTCCCCGCGCGCGACGCCTCACGTTCACCGGATGATCGGCGAGCAGCTCGTGGCCGCGCTTCATGATCGCCATTGCGCGTTCCGCCCCTTGGCCCTTCGGCCACCACGGCTCCACCGGCTGGTCGGCGATGTCATGGGGGGGCTTGCAGGTGATCTTCGTCTCCGACGCGTTCGACAGGAGCATCAGGTTCCGATACGAGACCCCGGCGTGGAACGCGCAAGTCTCGCCCGGGAACTGCAGCTCCCGCAGCGACGCGATGAGCGCGTCGGCATCCGGCTGCGAGATGTGCCCCGCCGTGAAGTCCTTCATCCGCCCGTCCGCGATCGTGACGAAGTTGCAGCGGAAGATGAGCTGGTCGGCAGTGGCCGTGAGCTTGCGCGCCGTGGCCTCGATCGGCGCGCGCCCCGAGTAGTACTTGCGCGGGTCGTAGCCCATCAGCGTGAGCGTCCCCACGTCGGTTCCCGGCGTGTAGCCGTCGGGAATCGTCACGATCGTGCCGAGGCGCCCCTCCCGTGCGATGGAATCCATCACTGGAATGCGCGCGGCCTCCAGCGGGGTCTTGCCGCCAAGCTGCGGCAACGGTTCGTCGGCGGCACCGTCGGGCAGGATGATCGCGTACTTCATGGCTCCGGCAATCCTAGCCTCCGAAGAAGCCATCGACCAGACCGTTCAACCGGCTCCACCCCTGGCGTCCCCACGGAGAATGACGAGGCGATTCGCTCAGCGAAACAGCTTCTTGGCCCCCTCCCGCACCCCCCTCGACGATACGCCCGTCCCGATACCTGCCATGAGCCCCACGAAGCCCTCGTTGCGCTGGCTCGTGAAGCGCACGTCGTATTCCGCAAACGCCGACAGCACCAGCGGCGACAGGTAGATCCCGACCTCGGCGTACGGGCTGAACATCCCGTAGGCGAAGCTGCCGTCCACTTGCTCGAACTGCAGCAGGTTGACTCCGCCGCGAGCGTACGGCGCGATCCCGGACCCACCGAGCAGATACGCGTGAGGGCTGAAAGCGATTTGCTTGACCTGCGAGGTGAGCTTGCTGCGAATCGCCAACCCCGGTCCCGCGACCTCCGCGCCCCGCGTGTCGCCCAGGTTGCCCCCGGCCGATGCGTTGAGTGCGAATCCCTGTCGCCCGCTTTCGAATCGTGTGGACGACGTGTACCCGCCCTGCAGATCCATGAGCATGGAGAAGCAGCCCTGGGAGCCAAGGGCGAGGGCGAGCGTGACGAGCGATACGACGCGCTGGGGCATGATCGCCAAGCCTATCAGAGCATCAAGACGCGGGGGGACGAAGCGTCGGCACCCGTTCGATTCCCCGCGACGACGGAGCACTCACTGAACCCAGGTGCGAACCCACAGCATCAGGGAGCCTCGGGTGGGGTAGAGGCTCGGATCCTGGGCCGTGGCGGTGTGAGAGAGGATGACCGACGAGTAGCCGCTCGTGGAGTAGGGACCGGCCAGGCCGATCTGGAATCCCGATGAGAGCGAATCGACCGTCTTCGCGGCGAACAGTCCGTTGGCCGCAACGGTGTAGACCGACCCCGCTTGAATCGTCGCCGTCGCGCCGTTGGACACGACGAGCGAGGAGCCCGGTGTGAATACTCCGGTGCCATCGGGATTGAAGAGGCCCCGCACGTTGACCGTAGTGTTCGTGTCGTTGTTGTACGACAGATGGCCGATGCGATACGCGCCCTTCACCTTCCCCACCCCGTGGGAAGAGGAGCGCTTGAGCATCACGAACGTCCCCACACCAAGGGTCGAATCCGTGGGGCTCACGTCCCGCGTGAGCAGCAGCAACTGGCCGTCCATCCCCATGTAGCCACGCCACACAGCCGGGACGTCGTTGTTGTTCACGATCTGGGTGTGGGGGAACGTGAGCTGCCCGTCGGCCTTGACCGTGGCACAGGAGCCCGCCTTGAAGGTGATCGTCATTCCGAGGCTGTTCTGACCGGTGGAAGTCGCCTGCACGACACAGCCCGAGGAATTGAAGGTGATGTTTCCGGCGAAGCCGAACATGTACTCTTCGGTGGTTCTGCCGAGAATGCCGACGATCTTGTAGTCCCCCTGGAGCTTCGCGACTCCGAGCGCACTGCCCTTGCGCACGAACACGCTCTCGTTGGGGGAGGTGGGATGATTGAGAACCATCATGTCCCTGGAGACGGCCATCTGGCCCGTTGCGCCGGACGGACTCCAGGTTGCAGCCCCGTCGGGTGCCAGCGACAACGTGTACGAGTCGTTGCCCGTGGCCTTCTTCGAGTCGACCCAGGTTCCGGAGTACACGTTCGAGACATTGAAGGTTCCGTTGCCCACGACGGTGCGCCCGTTGGGATTCGCTGCGTCGTGGACCGTGGTCACATACACCCAGTCGCCCAGCGTGCACCCGCCGACCGTGCACTGCAGTCCGGTACCGCACTTGCAGTCCGAGCAGCAGTTCGCCGCGGACTCGTCTCCCGCGCAGATGCCGTCGCCGCACTCGGTGACGCACTGATTGGCGGTGTTGCAGACGTATCCCGCCACACAGCCGCAGTCCTTGCAGCAGCTGGAGGCATTCTCTCCACCCGCGCACTTGCCGTCGCCGCACACCGTCTGACAGCTTCCGGGCGCGGTTCCCTGGCACACGAATCCCCAGGAACATCCGCAATCCTTGCAGCAGTTGGTCGAGTTCTCGGCTCCCACACAGGAGGAGTCTCCGCATACCGTCTTGCAGGTCTTCGGATTCCCAGTACAGGAGTAGCCGCTCGCGCAGCCGCAATCCGCGCAGCAGTTCGTCGAGTTCTCGCCGCCAACGCAATGGCTGTCCCCACAGGTCGATGCACACACGCCGGAAGCGTTGCAGGTGAATCCCTGATCACAGCCGCAGTCCTTGCAACAGCTCGCCTTCGTCTCCGTGCCGTTGCAGGTGCCGTCTCCGCAAAGCGTGTCTGCAACACACGTCCCGCCCTGGCACGAGAAACCACTGGCGCAGCCGCAGTCCAAGCAGCAGTTGACCGTGGTCTCGCCGATGGCACCGTTGCACTTGGTGTCACCGCATCCCTCGCAGGTCCCGTTCACGCACGTGTAGCCGGCCGCGACACACCCACAATCCGCGCAGCAGGTGGTCTTGGTCTCGCCTATCGCCGCAGTGCACTTCCCGTCACCACAGCCCATGCACACGTTGCCCGAACAGGTGTATCCGCTGGTCTCGCACCCGCAGTCCGTGCAGCACGTCGTCTCCGTCTCCGACCCGTTGCAGATTCCATCGCCGCACCCGATGCACTTGCCGCTCACGCACGTGTAGCCCGACACCGAACAGCCGCAGTCCGCGCAGCATGTCGACGGTGTCTCGCCAATTCCCGCGGTGCACGTGCCGTCGCCGCAACCCAGGCACACGTTGCCCCCGCAGGTGTAGCCCGACTTCTCGCAACCACAGTCCGTACAGCAAGTCGCCTTGGACTCGTTCGTATCGCAGACGTTGTCGCCGCAGGTCCCGGCCGCCCCTGCACTCCCGCCTGTGGCGGCGCCTCCACCGCCCGAGCTGCCGCCACCTCCGGAACTCCCGGCAGCGCCTGCCGAACCTCCGTTCCCACTGCCTCCTTCACCCGCCGCTCCCGCTGCGCCCGAGGAGCCTGCTTCGCCTGCGGCACCCGAGGTCCCCCCTTCACCCGCAGAACCACCCTGCCCTCCGGCGCCTGCGTCCTCTCCCCCCGCGCCCGAGGCCCCGGACTGCCCGGCATCTCCTGCCATGCCGCCCGAGTTGCCCGACGCCCCTCCGCTGCCTGCGATTCCACCG
>CAYMUE010000034.1:0-12494 GCA_964393505.1 uncultured Polyangiaceae bacterium | reverse complement strand
CCGCTGCCTGCGATTCCACCGTCGCCTGCGGCACCTCCACCCCCGGAGCTTCCGCCCTTTCCCGACGCTCCGCCGACCGACGCGTCGTCGCCAGCATCCGGCTCGTACGATGGATCGTCGACACCGATCAAGGTGCCGCAACCGGCGAGCCCCACCACGAGCAACAGGGGTCCCGCCGAGCCAAGAGCCTTGCGCCGGACCTTCATCACCACACCCCCTTCATTCCGACACCGGCAGGACCCAGCGTGAGAATGGGAACCGAGCCGCCCGACGCGGCTGTCTTCGCCTTGCCGGATGGAGCCGTGAAGTACAGGATCGCACCGGTCACCAGCGCGGCAGCACCCACACCACCGATGACGGTGGCGAGCATCGCCTGCGATCGCGCGTCATCGTGCAACTGGATTCCACGCTGATCCCAACACGAGTCGGCTCCGCAGTACGCGTCGGCATCCGATAGCTTGGACTTCGCCCCCAGGCCCACGATCATGGACGCTCCCAGTCCCACGATACCCACTCCGCCCGTCACCAGGCCGATCATGCGCCGGGTGTCGCCGGCACCGGTTGCCGGCTCGGGCTCTGCCCCGGGAGACTGTGGCTCCGACACCCGCGGCTCCCCGGGCCCGGCGGGAGTGGATGACTCGACCTCGAGTGCCGGAATCGTGGCCTGAGCGTTCGCTCCTTCGGACTTCACCGCGATCGTGGTGGACCATCTCTTCCTCCCGGGAGCGCGCGCCTCGATGACGTGCGTACCGGGATCGATCGGGACCTGAGTGCCCCAGGCCGCCTTGCCCATCGCCGCACCATCGAGACGAATCTCGAGGCCGTCGATCATGGCGGAGGACGGCACCTCGACGCTCAGGCGCGACAGCTTGGGAGCGACGGCAGCAGCGCGTTCTCGCGCGGCCTTCTCCTGGTCGGAGCGCCCCTTGGCTCTGGCTTCGGATGCCACCTCGAGGAACCGGATCCAGGCCGAGGCGGTACGCCCGGTGTGCTCGTAGCAGTCAGCGAGGTTGAACAACGTGCCCATGCCCGGGTCGAGCCTCTGGCTCTCCTCGAACTTGGGACAGGCCTCCTTGTGCTTGCCACCCGCGGCGAGTTGCCGCGCTTCGTCGAACAAGGTTCGGGCAGCGGCAGCCTGCGCCTCCCCATCGGCCGACGCCGTCGCGCCCAATGCCATGCCACAGGCCAGAACCAGAACCCCGATCACCCGGGACTGCTGTCGCGCGTAACGCGGCTTGCCCAGAACTCCACTGGCACCCCTCACGTTGCATCCTCCGGTTCGCCGTAAAGGAAGGATCGTTATGCGCGCAAATGCCCCGGTCGTACACCGGCGAAACGCGCACAGAAGAAGACGCGCTCGAGAACGGCGCGCATCCGAGACAACCTGGAAGGCTGGCCGAACGAGTCCGCCATCGAATGCATCCTGACCGTCCGCGGCCGGATTGCTCCATCATCGACAACCTCGCCAGCAAGACGTGCGGAACCGCGCCCTCGATGTGGTGCGCCGCGAGAAACCCGACCCGGTCTCCGGGCCCCATCGTTCACGCTGTCCGATCGGCGACCCCATGCCCCTCCCGTGGAGAATCGCGAGACGAATGCTCCGCTTTGCGAAGCGTGTGTTGTTTGCGACCTTCGTGGGTGGGTTGGCGCTGTCCCCGATTCCGGTCATGGCGCTGCAGGCGAAGGCCCGGCGACACCGGGAATCGGAGGTCGCGGGGGAGGTGGCGAAGAGACGGTGAAGGGACCTACGCCCCGATCACCGTGATCTTCTTCATCATCACCGGCGTGATCGGCCGATCCCCTGCGCTCGTCGGCGTCCGCTCGATCTTCTGCACCACGTCCATCCCCGAGATCACCTTGCCGAAAACCGGGTGCTTCGAAGGTCCGGGCGTGAACCAGTCGAGGTAGTGGTTGTGCACGGTGTTGATGAAGAACTGGCAGGAGCCGCTGTTCGGCCTGCCGGTGTTCGCCATCGACAGCGTCCCCGGCTCGTTCGAAATCTTCGCATCCGCAGGGTGCTCGTCCTGCAGGTTGCCCTTGGGGCTGTCGCCCGTGCCCGCCCGCGGACTGTTCGGATCCCGACTGAACGGGCAGCCGAACTGCACCATGAAGTTCTTGATCACACGGTGGAAGTGCAGGCCGTCGTAGAAGCCGCTCTTCGCCAGCTCGATGAAGTTGCCGGCCGTGATCGGCATCTTGTCGACGAACAGCTCGATGGTGAAGGTTCCGAGGGAGGTCTCGCAGGTAGCCGTGGGGTTTGCCATGGCGCAGGATGCTAATACCGCATCCGTGAGCTTGACTAGGGGTCTTTGCGCTGGCCCCCTGCTCGGCGCCGATCTACCGTCCCATCCCATGGGATCGGCCAATGTCCACAAGCTCGATCGCATCTTCAAACCGCAGCGCATCGCCCTGGTCGGCGTGACGCCCAACCCCAAGTCCGTCGGCGGAACCGTCCTGAAGAACCTCGTCGGCGCGGGCTTCGACGGTGTCGTCTATCCCGTCAACACCCAGTTCGAGGCCGTGCTCGGAATCCAGTGCTTCCCCAACGTGGCGAGCCTGCCGCGCACCCCCGACCTCGCCGTGATCTGCGCCGGCGCCCAGCAGGTCCCGGGCCTCGTGCGCGAGTGCGGCGAAGCCGGCATCCTCGGCATCGTCATCATCTCCGCCGGCTTCAAAGAGGCCGGTGAAGAAGGACGCGCCCTCGAAGCCCAGATCCTCGCCGAGAAGAAGCGCTTCGACGGCATGCGGATCATCGGCCCCAACTGCCTCGGCTTCCTCGTGCCCCACCTGCACATCAACGCCTCCTTCGCCAACGCCATGCCGAAGGCAGGCCACGTCGCCTTCATCTCCCAATCCGGCGCCCTGTGCACCTCCGTCCTCGACTGGGCCCTCGAGGAGAACATCGGCTTCTCCCACTTCGTCTCCGTCGGCAACATGCTCGACGTCGACTTCGGTGATCTCATCGACTACCTCGGCGAGGACGAGAAGACCGAATCGGTCATCCTGTACGTCGAGTCCCTCGCCGATGCGCGCAGATTCATGACCGCGGCCCGTGGCTTCGCGCGCACCAAACCGATCGTCGCCTACAAGGCCGGTCGCTTCGCCGAGTCCGCTCGCGCCGCCGCCTCTCACACCGGCGCCATGGCCGCCGAGGACGCCGTCTACGAAGCCGCCTTCCAGCGCGCCGGAATCGCTCGCGTCTTCGAAATCGGCGAGATCTTCGACTGCGCAGAGCTCATCGCCCGCCACAAGGTGCCCGACGGCCCCCGCCTCGGAATCGTCACCAACGCTGGCGGACCGGGTGTGATGGCCACCGACGCCCTCATCGCTTGCCGCGGTCGGCTCGCCGAGCTCGCTCCCGAGACCGTCCAGAAGCTCGACGAGTACCTCCCGCCGATGTGGTCGCACGGCAACCCGGTCGACGTGCTCGGCGATGCCCGCCCCAAGCGCTTCGCCACCGCGGCCAGCTACGTGCTGGCGGATCCCAACGTGGATGCCGTGCTCGTGATCCTCACGCCGCAGGCCATGACCGACCCCACGGCCACAGCCAAAGCGATCGGCGAGATGGCGAAGGATGCCCGCAAGCCCGTGTTGGCCGCGTGGCTCGGAGGGCGTGGCGTGCGCGACGGCATCCACCTGCTCAACCAGGCCGGTGTCGCCACCTACGGCACTCCCGAGCAGGCTGTCCGCGCCTTCATGACGCTCGTGGACTACGCTCGCAACCTCGAGATCCTCTACGAGACTCCCCGCGATATCCCCGTCACCTTCCCCCTCGATCGCATCAACCTGCGCCAGCGCTTCGAGTCCGTTCTCGCCTCCTCCGGCGACATCCTCTCCGAGGACCTGTCCAAGACCCTCCTCGACGCCTACGGAATCCCCGTCACTCGCCCTGTCGTGGCCACCTCCGCCGAAGAGGCAATCCAAGCCGCCCGTACCCTCGGCTTCCCCGTCGTCCTCAAGATCCACTCCCCCGATATCACCCACAAGACCGATGTCGGCGGCGTGCTGCTCGATCTCCAGGACGACCACGCCGTGCGCACCGGCTTCGATCGCATCATGGCCTCCGCCGCCGAAAAGCGCCCAGATGCCCGCCTCGTCGGCGTCACCGTCCAGCCCATGGTCTCGACCGCCTCGGGCACCGAAATGATCCTCGGCATGAAGCGCGACGCAACCTTCGGGTCCGTCATCATGGTCGGCCTCGGTGGCGTCTCCGCCGAGGTGTTCAAGGACCGCGCTCTCGGCTTCCCTCCCCTGAGCGAGCGCCTCGCCCGGCGCATGCTCGAATCCCTCCGCTCCTTCAAGCTCCTGCAGGGCTATCGCGGACGCCCCGCCGCCGACCTCGACAAGCTCATCGAGGTCATGATGCGCTTCTCCTACCTCGTCTCCGATTACCCCGAAATCGTTGAGCTCGACGTCAATCCCCTCCTCGTCACGCATGACCGCGTCGTCGCCCTCGATGCCCGTGTCGCGGTGGATCGCAGCCGCCTCGGCCCCCCCGATCGCGCCTGGTCTCACCTCGCGCTGCATCCCTATCCGGAGAAGTACGTGCGCACCGCGTCGCTCAAGGACGGCTCGCAGATCGTGCTGCGCCCGATCAAGCCCGAAGACGAGCCGATGTGGACCGAGATGCTGGGGAGTTGCTCGCGCGAGACGATCTACTCCCGATTCCGCTACATGTTCCAGTGGTCGATCCACTCGGTGGCGACACGATACTGCTTCATCGACTACGACCGCGAGGTCGCGATCGTGGCGGAGCTGGAGAAGGAAGGGACCCGCAGGCTGATCGGCGTGGGACGGCTGGTGGCCGATCCCGATCACGAGTCCGTCGAGTACGCCGTGCTGGTCTGCGACGCCTGGCAGAACCAGGGACTCGGCGCGGTGCTCACGGACTACTGCCTCGAGATTGCGCGGGAGTGGGGACTCAAGAAGATGGTCGCCCAGACCACCACCGACAACCAGCGAATGCTCGCCCTGTTCCAGAAACGCGGCTGCGAGATCGAGGTCGATTCCGACGGGTACATGGTCGATGTCAGCAAGGCCCTGTGAGGGAATGCATCGCAGCGAACGCAGGAGCGCTGCGGTCCTTCAGCGGGGCGGAATCGAAGGACGCATGGCCATGGCGAGCGTGCGCACGGCTCGCATCTTCATCGACGCGAGGCGGTCGTCCTCGGCTTTGAGACGCTCCAGGGCATAGGCCTTCGAAGGCATTCCAAGCTGCCAGGCGGCCCGGATTCCCAATGACGGGAGCATCCCCACCAGCTCGTCCCATACCACGCGCGTCGTGGTGGTCGCCCGCAGATTCGCGCGCAGCTCCTCCACGTGCGTCAGCCTTCGAACGCCTCCCACTGCGGTCCACAGCTCTCGCTTCGGCGCGCGCATCGGCAACGATGCGAGGAAGGCCTCGTGCTCCCTCCACACGTGGGCCCGGGCGCCGAGCCGCGGATCGTGCGCCACGCACGCGTTGCTCGACACCAGCAGATTGCCCTGCGCCGCAAGGACCTCCGCCTGCAGCCCTCCCAGATGCGCGATCGGCACCGACAGCACCACAAGCGTCGGAGCCTCGGCCACCACCACTATCGCGTCCCATCGCACCGCAATCGGCTCGAGCTGCCCCCACGGGATCCCGTCCACTACCGCCATGCGGAGCCCGAGCTCGTCCGATGCCGTCTGCAGCGCTCTCGCCCAGCGCCACGCAACCCGCACTGCGTCCTCGAGCTCCAGCACGCCGGCCACGCAGTACGCCGCGCACTCCCCCATACTCTCGCCCGCGACCGCCCCCGGCTCCCCTTGCGTGCGCACGAACCCCTCCGCAAGGCAGCTCCCAACCACCGCCTGCGCCGCCATGCTCAGCGGGAAGTCCCCGACCCATTCCCACCCTGCATCCGTCGCGACCCGCTTGATCTGCCCCTCCCCCCCGAGCAGCCCCCGCAACGCTCCGTCGGCGACCCCCTCGCCCACCAGCGCTTCGTTGGCCCGATCGATCCACGGACCAAACGCGTCCGCGCGATCCAGATCCTCGGCCATTCCCGGCCAGAGCGCGCCGCCCGTCGGGAACAGCAGCGCGATCTGCCTGGCAGTCAGCGGGGGCGCAGGACGCGCCACTCGGGTCATCTCATCGTGCACGACCGGCTTGTGCTGCACGCTCCGCGCTCCAACGTCAAGCCTTTCGTGACACCGGTCGATTCACATTCGTGCCAAGTCGCTTGGTTTCTCGTGTCGTCTGGGATAGATCGCCCGCTTCCAGGAGGTGAGGACGTGGGCAAGCAGGGCTCGGCACAGGGCTGGATCGTGGTCGCGGCGGGCACCGCAATCAACCTCGCGCTGGGCGCGCTCTACGCGTGGAGCATGTTCAAGGAGCCGCTCACGAAGGCGCCGTACGGGCTGAGCAACGCCCAGACGGCGATTCCCTACTCGGTGGCGTGCATGGTCTTCGCCCTGATGATGGTGCCTGCGGGTCGTCTTCAGGACCGCATCGGCCCGCGCATCGTCGCCCTCGTCGGCGGTGTCCTCGTCGGGATCGGCTTCTTCGTCGCCAGCCTCGCCGGCTCCATGCCCACTCACGCCCTGCCGCTGCTCATCGGCGGCTTCGGCGTCCTGGCAGGCTCCGGCATCGGCCTCGGCTACGCCGCCGCCAGCCCCCCCGCCATCAAGTGGTTCCCTCCGCAGAAGAAGGGCCTCATCGTCGGCATCGTCGTCGGCGGCTTCGGCCTCGCGTCCGTCTACGTCGCTCCCCTCACCGAATGGCTGATCAAGTCCTACGACGTCGCTTTCGCCTTCCGCGCACTGGCCTTCCTCTTCTTTGCCACCATTGTCGTCTTCTCCCTGCTGCTGCGCAATCCCCCCGCAGGCCACGTCCCCGCAGTCAAGCCGGGTTCTTCCTCCGCCGTCGTCGTCGCCGATCGTTCGCCATCCGAAGTACTTCGCACCGGCTCGTTCTACCTCGTCTGGCTCCTGTTCTTCGTCGGCGGCGGCGCCGGCCTCATGGTCATCTCCTTCGTGAAGACCTACGCCAAGGATGCCGGCATCCCCATCGCCGGCTTCGTCTTCGTCGCCCTCCTCGCCGTCGGCAACGCCAGCGGCCGCATCATATCCGGCGTGCTCTCCGACAAGATCGGACGCACCCGCACCATGCTCGTCGTCTTCGGCATCCAGGCCGTGACCATGCTCGCCTTCTCTGCCGTCTCCAGCACTGTGGCCTTCGCCCTCGGCTCCATGGTGATAGGCTTCTGCTACGGCTCGTGCCTGTCGGTGTTTCCGTCGATCACCGCCGACTTCTACGGTCTCAAGAACCTCGGCATGAACTACGGAATCGTATTCACCTCGTGGGGAGTCGGCGCGCTGGTTATGGCCCCGATCGCCGGTGCGGTGAAGGACGCGACCGGTTCGTACTCGGCCGCATTCTACCTCGCTGCCGGCATGCTCGTGCTCGGCGCGCTGCTCACCTTCGCGATCAAGCCGCCTGCGCGGGCCCAGGAGCGTGCGCTGGAGGCGAAGCCGGCCGCTTGAGCCTGCGATTCGGTGCACGTTGTGGTGCCGAGCGAACGACGCGCATCGGCGCCTCCCGCACCTGTGCCGCTGCGAGTCCCTGCTCAACCTCGCTGGCCGCGCTCGCACAGCCGGTTTCTCCCCACGCGACGCCATACCAACCGCTCGACGTCGAACAAACGTGTGGGCGCCAGATCCGAATCGCGGGACTGCACATCCGCGTTGACAAGCGATCTCAGAACTCCGATCATCCTGCCAAACGGCCCCACCTCGCACTGTGCGAGGGCCAGGCTTGGGAGGACTCGATGAGTTCGCAGCACGCAGCACATCGTAGGTGGTTGTTGCGGCTGTTCGCATCGATGGGAGCCGCCTCGGCTCTCGGGTCAGGAGGATGCGGCTCACGTCCCGGGGAGGAAGCGGGCGGGGTCTCGGCAACGAGGTCCGACCCGCTCTACGGGGCCGGCGTCCAAACGGACCAACCGAACCAGTCGCCGTTGGTCAACGCCGTTGGACTGCTTGCGCTCAGCACCGGCGGGAGCTGTTCGGGCACCCTCATCACGCCCAACAAAGTACTGACCTCCGGACACTGCTTCTGCGACGGAAATCAGCCCGTTTCCTTCACCCTTCCCAACCTGGTGCCCTACAGCGCCAAGCCGACCACCGGGTTCGCTTTGCATCCCGGCTACACCTGTTCGCCAACGATGGAGGAGACGCTTCCAGGCCTGCGCAAATCCCAAGAAATCGACCTTGCCATCGTCTTCCTGCAGGAGCCTGTTCCTCCCCAGGTGACAATGCCTGCACGCGTTTACCTCGGAGACGTTGTTGCCGCGAGTTCGGCTGGCTGGATCACCAACATCCAAATCGCCGGGTTCGGCGCCACGAACCACTTCGCCTGCAAGCCGGACGCCGCCATCAGCTCCTGCTTCCCGAACTACGGAAAGGTCAACTACGGACCTTGCATTGCTGATGGTGCGCGACGGCACGGGGACATCGGCCCGATCACGGCGCTCACCGACCACTGTGACAAGATCATGTTCGAGGGTGAGTGCTGGCCGCATACCCTGTACTCGATGGTCATCTCCGACGCGACCGGTGCGATATTCGCTCCCGGCGACTCGGGGGGGCCCCTCTTCGCCGAGTTCCAGGGCGAGCCTATGGTCTTCGGCGTCACGTCGGGATGGGTGCAGAACTGCCTCGACCATTCGGATCCGATCGCGCTGTGGGCCTCGACATACTACGATGGCAACGACGCTTTCCTCGTCGCGACAGCGCCTGAGGCGGCCCAGGACCTCGATCAGGATGGAATCCTCGATGCTGTCGACAACTGTCCCCCGTCCCGCTGCGTCTACCCTGCCATGTGCTCAAATCCGTCGCAGGCCGACGCCGATCAGGATGGTGTGGGCGATCGGTGCGACAACTGCAGCCCTCTCAAGGTGGCGAAGTGTTTTGCGGATCCCCTCGCGTGCTCCAATCCCGGACAGCTCAACAAGGACGGGGATCTCTTCGGGGACATCTGTGACCTTTGCCCGAAGAACCCCGCGGGCTCGGACTGGGATCTGGATGGCGTGCCCAACGCGTGCGACGTGCTGGAGGACGCGGCTGACCCGCCGCTCGCGGCTTGCCCCAATGGGATCGCAGATTGCCCGGCAGCAGTGGAGCAGGAGTGCCTGCAGGATGGATCCAACTCGGTCTGCGCGGAGCAAGCAGACGTCGACCTGGACGGCATTGCGGACGTCGTGGATCTCTGCCCGCTCTTCAAGACCAGCGACAACTCGAACGGCAACTGCATCGCTGAGGATCTCGCGTCGGTCGCCCGCCGTGCCAACCCATGCGACCCGGCCCCGATTCTCAAGCTCAAGGCGGTCTACCCGCCGCCGTCGCCCAAGCCGCTGCCAGCATCCCCCGCCCAAAGGTTCTCCACCGCCCCGAGCGTGGGACGTGTCGCAGACACCGACCCGGTCGCAAGCTTCACCGGCACCAAGACGTTCCGCGCGTGCACGTGTATGCTGAACGGCCAGCAAGTCGCTCTCGAAGACTGCGTAAGACCGGGAGCGCCCTGCGATGGAGCCGATGTGGTCAACGGCTACATGTGGAAATCCATGACCCTAACCGGGGAGAATGGAAACCCGGTTCCCTCGAGCGGCACAGCCTCAACGTTCTCGACCTCGGGACCGGGGACGACGGCAACGTGGATCTGGCAATGGCGGAAGGACTACGACAACGGCGTGATCCCTGGCCCGCTCGTTGGGGACCGACTCCACGCGGCCCTGGCGGCGCAGGTGGCTCTCCCCCACCTGCTGGGTTCCCGCAGACCGAGCGAGAGTTCAACCACGACCTGCGGCGCACCTTCGAGATGGTTGAAACCGGTCGGGTGCCATTCCAGGAGGCGAAGCCCCCCCTCTACGTCGATCCTGGCTGGAAGTACTGCCCGAACTGTGCTCTCTGGGTCTTTGACCCTCGCCTGGCGCTCGACCCGATCGATGTGTGGCCGGAACGAGGGGTTCCCGCGTTGCTTTGGGCTGCGGGGGACCGCATCAGGGCCTGGGAGGGAGGGGGCTCGATCGATGTCACTGCTGCGGTGGCGCCGTCCCTGGCCCTCGAGATCCAGTCGCGCTCGAGGCTTTGGGTGAAGCCGGTCGAATCCATGACTCGACTTCAGTCGATGGGAGACAGGCGGCAGGCCCTTGTGATCGATGCGGACTTGAGCACGGCGATTCAGGGTGTGCCGTGGTCGGTATCCGCGGGGCCCAACGGATTCGTAATATCCCTGCGCGGATCGGACACCGGAGGTGCGAGGGTCGCGGTCGCCGAAGCCGCATCGACCAGCCAGTCAGCGAGTTCTGCGAGCGCCTCCGTGGCGCCGCCCGGCTCGCGGATGCTCGCGACTTTCTCGGCCGTCGCGAACAAGCTGTTCGCGGCTGGGCGCGCTGAGGGGTTGAATCCCGGGTTGTGGCGCTACGACCTCTCCGCCCGCACTTGGGAGCCGGCCCTTCACAAGGCGGGCTCACTCCCCGATGATGAGCTGGTCGACATGACCTATGATCCCGATCGGAATGTGGTGTACCTGCTTTCGCTCACCGACGGCAGCAACATCCCTGGCATTCCGCGGTGGATCACCCTGATTGCCTATGACATCGCCCAGGACCGCAGCTCCACGCTGGCGTCCTGGCGTCAGTCTCACAACTGCCGGGCAGCTTACATCACGCTCCTCGATGGTGGGGATCTTGCGGTCACCACGACCACGGAGCAGAACCACGCCGTGTGTCGCTTCACCCCCGCGCACGGCACGCTTGCGCTCCGAGGCGTACACCGAAATGGCGGGTCCGTCCCGCTGGCGCCCGTGGTCGGCGACCGTGAGCTCATTGTCCCTGTTCAGAAGGGCAACGACAGCCCGATCCAGCTTCAACCCGTTACCAAGTACCCCGCGAGTGCGCCATGCGTCGAGTTCTGATCGGCGTGCTCCTCGCTGCCGCGGGGCTCGCGGTGTTCACGCAATGCGGCAGCAGCGGCGACAACGCTGACTGCCGTGCTGACAAGATGGATTGCCCGCCCTTTCCGGATGGAGCCATCGACTCGAAAGGGGATCGGCAGGCAGGCGGCTCCTCGGGCGCAGGTGATGCCTCCAAGGACGGGCCTGACTCGGAGGCTTCTGCTTCAATAGGTGGCTCAGGTGGCATCGCATGGGATGGTGCAGCAGATACCGGAGCGGACGGATTCATCGCCTGGATCAATGACCCGAGCGCGTGGACGGATGTCGCTCTCCCCGACGGCGCGACTCGCCCCTGCGCCCTGCGCTCAGCAGTTCCCGCCAAAGTCCTCGCCTTGAGCACGGTCTGGCAGAGTTGCGGAACCGGTTGTGCTGACCTGGCCCTGGGCGAGCCGCTCCATCCGACGCGCAGGGTGGACGCAGTATCCCTCGGAATCGCATCCGATGGTGCGGTCCTCACTCCCCTCGGACAGATCAACGACACTGACTACGAACCAGGAGGGGTGCCAGCGACGTTCGAGGTCGTGCGTTGGTTCAATCTGGCGACCCTTCAAACGCTCGGTGCGCTGTACGCCGGGGACTTGAAGGAAGGGGTCTGCACGCCGCTCACTCACCCCTTTCAGGATCCTCGCGTACTTTTCACGTCGGTCTGGGAAGACTCTGTCGAGAAGCTGATTGCCCTTCGTTTCTCACCCACTTCAGCGGGACTCTCGCTGACGCCGACGTTCAAGACCGGCTTGGTGTGGGGCTTCATCGCCAATCGGGACGCTCTCTTCGCGCCAGTTCCGGAGTTCTCCGCCCTGTTCTTCGATGGGAAGACCGTCATCCCTGTGGATCCCGATGCCCTCGTGGTCTTCGGGTCGGGGCGCGATGAACTCGCGCTGTGGCGTTATGACGACGTTGTTCGAGGCTGGGTGAACGACGGTCAGGGGAAGCGCCCCTGGCTCACGGGTCTACAGGGGCAGACCGGTCCCCTCTCGCTTGCGCCAGACCGAATCGTTGGCACCTCTCGGATCGCGGGGGCCAACGGGGAAGTGATCGGCACCAGGATCTGGCACACGACCAGCCGTGCCCAGGGGACAGCCGTGACCACTGGTCCCATCGTTGTGCCATTCCATGTCTCGGGGATCTACGCTGTTGGGGACTGGGCGGTGTTCGATGGTGTTACCGCCGACGGCACCTTCAGTGCTTTCCACGGGGTCATCCACCTGCCGGACTACCAGGTCTGGCGGCTCAGAACGCGCGGGCAGAACCTGGAATACAATACTGGCACCTTCGCGATCGACGGCACCCACGTCTATCTGGGAGAGAGAGAGAAGAAGGACGAGCCGCGCGCGGCTCGCATGCTCGTTCGCTATGAGCTGGCGCTCATCAGCCAAGTTGGTGAGCCAGTGCCACAAGTGGCTCCCTGACCTCTTCCCCCCTGGTTCAGCGACACGCCATCGCACCCGCGAGGTACCCGTACGTGAATCGCCGTCCTCGGCACGGCTTTCCATCCGTAGAAATTGATCGCATCGTGCGA
>CAYMUE010000033.1:0-48459 GCA_964393505.1 uncultured Polyangiaceae bacterium | reverse complement strand
GCTCGGGCTCGGGCTCGGGCTCGGGAGGAGGTGGGGGCGCGGCGCGAGCGGCGCTCCGACCCGACGACGCGGCGGAGGGGGATCGGGACACGCGCCTGTCTGTGGTCTTGAGCAGCTCGATCTGGCGCGCGGTCTCGGCCTCGAGTAGTTCGTTACCCGAAACATCCAGGATGCGGTCGATGGCGCCTCGGATCGCGGCGTCGTCGAGCACTGCCTCGACCACGGTGGCGGGCGTGCGGTGGACGGCGACGAGGTCGTAGGGCGAAGCGCCCTGCCGGATGGCGGCGAGGACGGTGCGCGCGGAGTCGGGCATCGACTCGAGCGGCAGCGCATCGGAGAGCTGCACCGACAGGACATCGGCGAGGCGCTCGGCAGACAGAAGGGTCTGGGCGGCGCGCGCGCGGGCGATGAAGGGGAGCAGGATGGACGCGAGGTCGCCCTGCAGGTTGGGGCGGACGGCGTCGGAGCAGGCCCTGAGGTGGAAGCGCCCGGAGGTGAGGCCGAGGAGAGCGACCAGTGCGGGGTGTCCGCGTTCGAAGGCGCCGTCGTGTTCGGTGCGCGACGCGGTGATCGGCGAGCCCTCGCGGACGTCGAGAGAGAACACGTGCAAGGCGTCGCGGAGCTCGAGCCGGCAGTCGGGCGTGTTGGCGCACACGAGCTGCAGGAGCGTCTTGCCAGTGAGTCCGTCGAGGCGTCCGCGCACCTCGCCGGAGCCGCGCAGGCGCGTTTCGATGCGGATCCTGGGGAGGAGGACCTCGTGCACGCGGCGGAGGATGGCCGGCACGGGGGACTCCTTGCGAAGGTAGCCGTCGGCGCGAGCACCGAGCTCGCGCACGCGCTGGAGCATGTCCTCCTTCCACGACAGCAGGATGACCGGCGTGTCGCGCAGCGCGATGTCCCGCTTGAGCACACGGCAGAGACCGAAGCCGTCGAGCGCCGGCATGACGATGTCGGAGACGACGAGGTCAGGCTGCGCGCGGCAGGCGATCTCGAAGGCGCGGCGGCCGTCATGCGCTTCGTAGACGAAGGCTCCGGCGTTGCGGAGCAGTCCGCTCAGGAACCAGGTGACGGCGGGGTCGTCATCGACGACGACGATCTTGCGTCCGTCGAGGCGGACGCGCTCGGCCTCACGCGAGGAAGAGCGGTCGCGGCGGCGAGGCAGGGCTTCGACTCCGTCGTCGAGCCACGAGGCGAGGGGCACGGCGCCAGCGGGGCCGTCGGATGAGAAGCGAACCTCGCCCTTGCTGCGGATCGTTAGGGTTTCGCGAAGGCGAGCGACCGCGCCCCACACCGCCGCGAGGGCGTCGGTTCCGTCGCCGAGGGGGATCTTCACGCGGCGCGATTCGGGACGCACCGCCTGCACGAGCCCGGCGCGCAGTTGGCTCGCGAGCCGATCGGCGACCTGCTCGACGGTCATCTCACCGAGGGGTTCGAGCGGCGGGTGGATTCCCCTGCCTAGGGAGAGCGCCTGTTCGGCGGCCGCGCGCAGGGTGTCGGGAGGCACGGGTTTGGGTAGGGCCCGGACGAGGCCGAGGTGCAGAAGGTCCGCACCCTGATCGGGATGCGTCCAACTGCCGATGGCGATGACCGGCAGCCCTTCGGTGAGCGGATCCTCGGAGAGCGCCGAGACCAACGCACCCGCGCCGTCGATGTCGAAGTCGATCACGACCAGGTCGGGCGCGAGGGCGCGCGCGAGATCGAGGGCGACGGAGACGTCGTCGGTGCGTTCGGCTTCGAGGGTAACGCTTGCGGATCCGTGGCCTTCGAGGAGCCCGCGCGAGGTCTTCTCCGAGCCGACCACGAGGACGGAGGCCAGCGTACCGGGCGAGAGGGGAGCGGCAGGCGCCTGGCTCGGGGCGCGTGCGGTCTCGGCGGGCGCGGGAGTGGAGGGGGGAGGGGGCGGAGGTGCAACGGAGCGGTGGTAATCGGGGACGGCGAGAGACGCGGGCGCTTCGGCGCCGGCCTCGGTCCAGGCCATGGAAGGCAGGTTGCGGAACAGGTCGTGGAACCAGCCGACTTCCTCGGGAGAGATCGCGCTGGCTTCGGCGAGCCGATCGAGTCGGCGTTCGGCCTCCTCGAGGGGATCGGCCATGACCGGGAACTCGAGCAATCGTGCGCGGGTGGCGAGAGCATGTACGCGACGTCGGACCTCGTCGCGGTAGCGCGCGGTGCCGGGCTCCTGCTCGAAAGCGGTCCAGTGCTGTCGAAGCTCGGTCATGCGCCGGCCCAGGTTCGCGACGAAGTCGGCGCGCACGCCACCCAGCGGCGTGATGGTCGCGGGTTGTCTCGTCGCGTCTGCCTGTCCGGGCGGCATGGCAGCCACGTAGCATAGACGAACCCGGGGCGCTGAGCGTGCCGATGTGTGGGGGCTTGCGCCGGGGCGGAGGCGCCGGCATGGGAAAGGTGGGGGGGTGAGGAGTGTGGATCCCGTAGTAGGCTATGGTTTGCTTGCCCGAGAACGCTCGGGCGTGTACGGCTGGGCACGAGTAGACGGAGGTCTTCAAATGACGAAGTTGCTGCGCGTTGGGACGGCGATGATTCTCGGCGGGTCGTTGTGGGCGATGGCGGGGTGCGGAGGGGAGGACGAGGCGCCGCCGCCGAAGCCGTATCCGACTTCGGATTCGTATTGCGAGGGCAAGGCCAAGGCGGCATGCAGCGACGAGTTCATCAAGGACTGCCTGGTTACCAAGGACAAGTGCGTGACGTCGCTCACGGGCCAGTGCGGCTCGGTCGCGGGCAACTACAGGGCCGATGCGGCGGAGACGTGCATCAACACGATTTCGTCCGCGTACAAGGACGGGGATCTGGCGGCCTCGGAGCAGGCGAGCATCGACAAGGAGTGCGCCAAGGTATTCGACGGCGACGGGGTGACCGGGGAGTCGTGCACGAGCCAGGTGCAGTGCGACCTGGATCAAGGGATGGAGTGCATCCGAGGCAAGTGCGCGGTCCCGGCGACCAAGCAGCCGGGGGAGAGCTGCAAGGACGACGGCATCGTGTGCACGACGGGGAATTACTGCGATCCGACCATCTCGAAGTGTGTTGCGGACGAAGTGCAGGATGCGGCGTGCGACGCGACCCGTCCGTGCGCGAAGGAGCTGTGGTGTGCGCCGGCGGGGACCTGTCAGCCGAAGCTGGTCGACGGCGAGGCGTGCGATGCGAACCTTCAGTGCGCGAGCGGGCTGTGCATCGTGACGAAGGCGGCGACCACGACGGAGCCGGCAACGAGCCGCTGCGGGGGCGTGCACTCGTTCGCGCCAGCGGACCCGTTCTGCGAGACGGCGAACGGCTCCTAGGCACGGGACTGTTTCCCATCCTGCGCGTCGCGATCTAGACTCGCGCGCGATGAGCGCCACCAAGATCCTCTCGGTGTTCCTGACGTCGTGTGCGGTCGCGCTGATCGCCTCGGCGTGTGACGATCCCAAGAAGCCGGCGGGGGCGGACAAGCCCGAGGCGGCTGCCCCGGTGCAGACGGCATCGGCGTCGGCGCCGGTCGCGCCCAAGACCATGCCCGAGGTGACGCTCGACTCCTCCCATGTGCAGATCGGGATGGATGAGCTTCAGTTGAGCGTGCCTTCGTACGCCCAGATGCTGCAGCGGCTCGTGGAGAAGTACCCCGTCAGCCAGCCGGAGAAGGTGATCCTCAACAGCGCGCGGGCCAACAAGATCACCGATGTGACCACGGTGGTGTACGCGTTGTTCGACGGCGGAGCGAAGTCGATCGAGGTTCGCACCAAGCCCCGGGGGAGCTTTCCGGGGCAACTGGTGATTTCGTCGGACAAGGCGTTCGCCAAGGCCGCGCAGCCGTGCACGTACGCGGGGATGATCCTCAAGGATTTGGGGGTGACGTTCTGGCGGGTGCGCGGGGGCGGGGGCAAGCGCTACTCGAAGGGGATGGCGGGACCGGATCTGACGGCGATGCACGAGGTGTTCGCGAAGGAAGTGGACTCGTGCACCTCGACGATCTTCTACTTCTCGGCGGACGAAGGGGTCGAGTGGGGGCACGCGTTCGACCTGGCGACGTCGATGGTGGCGCACGAGCCGAAGTACAAGCTGAGCACGTTCGTTCTGCTCCGCGAGATCCCGACCGCCGGCAAGCAGGTCAAGGTCGCGCCGTAGGGGCGTCGAGCAAAAGGCCTGCAAGGACGCCTGCGAGGGGTGGTACCCTCGGCGCACCATGGGTGCGACGATGAAGGATCAGGAGACCACCTTGCATCTCGACCGCTACGCATCGGACGCGAAGGCGCTCGTTGCGGGGGCGCAGGCGCTGGCCGACGAGCGCAAGCATCCGGAGGTCGAGCCGGTGCATCTGCTGGTGCGCGGCGTGGACCGCGATCCCGGCGTGGCGGAGGTGTTTCGCAGGGCGGGTGCGGAACCCGCGGAGCTGCTGTCCAGCGCGGAGTCGACCTTGCGGAGGATGGCTCGCGGCTCGGGCGGGATCGCGTACCTGTCGCAGCGCTTTCTCGACATGATGGCGCGCGCGGAGCGCGAGGCGGATCGTGACAAGGCGCAGGAGGTTGGGGTCGAGCACCTTCTCAACGCCCTGTCGCAGGAGATCGGCGGCGCGGCGGGCGAGGTGCTCGCCTCCTTCCAGCTCGGCCCCGGATCGTTGCGCGCCCACATGGCCGGACTCCGCGCCGTCGCCAGGCCGTCTCCCGCGCGCGGCGTCGATGCTCGCCCCGCCGCCGAAGTCGTCGCCGGCTTCACCCGCGATCTGGTCGCGCTGGCGCGCTCCGGCAGCCCCGATCCGGTGATCGGCCGCGACGAGGTCGTGCGACGTCTGCTGCAGATCCTGGAGCGCAGGGGCAAGAGCCACCCGCTGATCGTGGGGGAGCCTGGGGTGGGCAAGACGGCGATCGTGCGGGCGCTGGCGGCGCGGATCCGCGATCGCGACGTGCCGCCGAACCTCGCGGATCTGCGGCTGCTGGAGTTCGACACGGGGGCGATCGTGGCGGGCGCCAAGCTGCGCGGCGAGCTGGAGGACCGGGTCAAGCGGCTGATGGAGTCCCTCACGGCGGATCAGCGCGGCAACGCGGTACTGGTGGTGGAGAACTTCGACGCGTTGTTGGGACAGGGTGCGACGGGCGCAGGGGTGGGGGATCTGCTCAAGCCGGTGCTGGCGCGAGGCGAGGTGAGATTCCTGGGCACGACGACACCGGAGGGGGTGCGCAAGATCCAGGAGCGCGACGCGGCGCTGCTGCGCAGCGTGACGCTGGTGGCGGTGGACGCGCCGGCGGTGCCGCAGGCCGTGGAGATGCTGCGAGGGATCGCCACCCGCTACGAGGCGCACCACAACGTGCGCATCGGCGAGGGCGCGATCGTCGCTGCGGTGAACCTCGCGAAGCGCTACGTGCAGGATCGTGCGCTGCCCGACAGCGCGATCGACCTGCTCGACGAGGCCTCGGCGCGCAAGCGCGTGGAGATCGAGGGGGTGCCGGCGGAGATCGATCTGCTCATCCGGAGGCTCGAGTCGGTGCGTGCGCAGGAAGCGGCGTTGGCCGATGATCACGACGAGATCAGCGAGCGCACGCGAGTGAAGCTCAAGGCCGAGGCGGACGCGCTCGAGCCGAAGGTGGCGCAGGCGAAGGCCTCGCTCGAGTCGCGCAGGGGGGCGTTGGCGGCGGTGCAGGTGCTCCGCCGGGAGCACGGAGAGGCCCTCTCGGCCCTGGAGAAGGCACGCACCGAGCGCGACTTCGCCCGGCTCGGCGAGCTCGAGCACGTCACCCTGCCCGACCTGTCTCGCAGGCTCCAGGCCGCAGAAAAAGCAGTGCAGAGCGTGGGAGGCAGCGACGCAGGCAACGTGGTCACCGAGGGCGACATCGCCCAGACGCTCGCCGAGTGGACCGGCATCCCCGTCGCCAAGATGATGGAGGCCGAGACCGAGAAGCTCACCAAGATGGAAGAGCGGCTCACCTGCCGCGTCGTCGGGCAGGACGAAGCCGTGCGCGCCGTGAGCCGATCGGTGCGACGCGGACGCGTCGGCCTGCGCGATCCGGGCAAGCCGATCGGATCGTTCCTGTTCCTGGGACCGAGCGGAGTGGGCAAGACGGAGCTGGCGAAGGCGCTGGCGGAGTTTCTGTTCGACGACGAGCAGGCGATGACCCGGCTCGACATGAGCGAGTTCATGGAGCGTCACATGGCGCAGCGCCTGGTGGGCGCGCCGCCCGGTTACGTGGACAGCGAGCAGGGCGGGTTCCTGACCGAGGCGGTGCGTCGCAGGCCCTACAGCGTGCTGCTGTTCGACGAAGTCGAGAAGGCGCATGCCGACGTGTTCAACCTGTTGCTGCAGGTGCTCGACGACGGGCGTTTGACCGACGGGCGGGGCCGCATGGCGGACTTCTCGAACACGGTCGTGATCATGACTTCGAACATCGGAGCGCAGAGGATCCTGGAGACCGACGCGAAGGTGTTCGAGACGGAGGACGGGCGCGACGCGATGCGCGACGTGTTGCTGACCGAGCTGCGCAACTTCTTCCGGCCCGAGTTTCTCAACCGCATCGAGGACATCGTGGTGTTTCAGTCGCTGACGAAGTCCAACCTGCGCGGGATCGTGGACATCCAACTGCGCAAGCTGGAGAAGCTGCTGAGCGACCGCGAGGTGCGCGTGGAGCTCACGGAGCGGGCCAAGGACCTGTTGGTGGAGCTCGGCTATGAGCCCGCCTTCGGGGCGCGTCCGCTCCGCCGGGCGATCCTGCGTCACGTGCAGGACCCGCTCGCCGAAAGCCTGCTCGCTGGAGGCTATGGGAAGGGCGACGTGATCCGGGTGGACGTCGAGGCCGAGAAGTTCAGATTCGAGAAGGCCTGAGCGTCGCCTGGACTCTGGAGCTCGCGGTGCGCGATGGGGTTCGTGGCGCGCCCTTGCGCGTTCACGGGTGTTGTGTAGGCTGCCGACAAGCGGATGGCGAACCACGACCTCATCGCGCAGATCGAGCAGGCGCTCTCGGGGCGAACGGAAGAAGTGCGGGCGCTGTTGGCGCGGATCACGCCGGTGGTGCAGGCGCGAGTAGCACGGGCGTTGTGGCGTCGCGGGCGGGTCAAGGGGCGCGACCCGCGCCAGGAGCTCGAGGACATGGTCCAGGAGGTCTTCGTGGCCCTGTTCGAGAACCAGGGGCGCGTGCTCCGGGCCTGGGATCCAGACCGGGGGTTGTCCCTCGAGAACTTTGTGGGTCTCGTGGCCGAGCGCGAAGTCGCCTGCATCCTGCGCAGCGGCAAGCGCAGCCCCTGGACCGAGGACCCCTGCGATCACGAAACCCTCGAGCCCCTCGAGCCGCCGTCGCCCGACCTGGTCGAGCAGGCCTCCTCGCGACAGATGCTTCGCGCCCTCGTCGATCGGCTGCGCATCCGCGTCTCCCCCCTCGGCATGGCCATGTTCCAGGCTCTGTTCGTGCACGACAAGGGCGTGCCCGAGGTCTGCGCCGAGTTCGACATGAAAGCCGACGCGGTCTACGCGTGGAGGAGCCGGCTCGCGAAGATCGTGCGCGAGACGGCGACGGAGCTCGCCGCGGAGCCCGCGCTGTCAGGTTTTGCGGGGGTCGGATCGAATACCGGGGTGGAGCCATGACCCGAGACCCCTTGCTCGAATCCATCGCGCGCGAACTCCAGGCACAAGAGAAGGAAGCCGACTCCGTGTCCGACCCGCGGGCGGGTCCTGCTCGAGACGATCCGGAGCGGGACGCCGACTTCGAGGCGGCCCTCTTCCGCCCGCTCGATGGCGCCGCGCAAGCGAAGATCGAGGCAAGCGTCCTGGAGCTGACGAAGCCGTCGCACGAAGCACCTGCTCCGACACCTGCGAAGGTCGTCCCGATCGCCGCGCGACGTCGCGTCAACGCCGCGGTGTTCCTCGCTCCCCTCGCCCTGGCCGCCGGGCTCGTGCTGTACATGACTGTCGCTCCCGGCAGCGATGCGTTGCCCGGCTATCAGCTCGACGTCAGCGGCGGAGCCCGCGCCCTGCGCGGCCCGGAGCCTGCGGATTCCTCCGCTCCCTTCGTCCTGGCCCCGGGGAGCCAGATCGAAGTCGTTGCTCGCCCGGGGACTGCCGTGAAAGGGTCCGTGGGCGCCAAAGCCTTCTTCGTGCAGGGCGTGACGATGCTGCCGTGGGAGCCCGCGATCGAGGTGTCCAAGGACGGAGCGGTGCGCGCCACAGTCGGCGCCGCAGGACTGCCCACCTTGTCTCCGGGACGCTGGGAGCTCGTGGTGATCCTCGCGAGGCCCGAGGACGTGCCGGCCGACGCCGCGGAAGCCCGGAAGGTCATGGCCTCGCGAGAGCGCAAGGGCGTCCTGGTGCTGCGTCGTCCCATCGAAGTGTCGCCGTGAGAGTCCGCGTGCGGCGCGCGTTGGGCACCGGTCTGCTGATCGGGCTCTGCGCGTGCTCACGCGATCGCGGCTCCGCGCCCGAGGCGAATCCCATCTCCCGACTCGAAGTGCAGCTCGCCGGATGCTCCGCGGTGCGATCGGGGCCGGTCTGCGAGCTGGGCACGTCGCGCACCGTTCGCATGTGGGTGCCTGCCGGTCATTCGCCCGCGGTTTCCTTCGACGTCGCGGGCGACGGCGGAGCGGGACCCGCGGTCGGCGTCGAAGGCGGGAGTCTCATCACCGTGCAGGTGCCGGCCGGCGCGAGCGCGGTGACGCTGGAGGCGAAGAGCGACCTTGGGATCGCGCGAAGCACCGTCCGCGTGGGCGACTCCACCGAACCTCCCTGGGTGCAGCGGGCGCAGGCGTTGCGTCGGGCCGGCAAGCTCGACGACGCGGAGGGCGAGGTGACCCGAGCCGTCAAGAAGGGGCCGGCCGACGAGGCACGGGCGGAAGGGTTGCTCGCGCGCATCGCGTTGGTGCGCGGTCAGGTGAAGGAGTCCATCGGGCACTTCGAGGCCGCGATTCGGAAGGACGCGGAGGCCGGGCTCGTGTCGCACCAGGCAGACGACGCGATGGCGCTGTCGTTCGCGTTGGTGCAGCGGAGTCTGTCCTACTCGCGAGCCCGCGAGGTGCTCGAGGGCATTCCCGAGCTGGCCGCGAGCTATCCGGAAGGGTGGGCGAGGGCGCCCTACTACCGGGGGTTGCTTGCGGGCAGAACCGGCGACTGGCGCAGCGCCCTGTCGCTTCTGCGGGAGTCGCGAGGGCGCGCAGCGCGACTCGGCATGGGACCGCTGCAGCGCAATGCCGACGACGCGATCGCCAATCAACTGCTCGACATCGGCCGCACCGCGGAAGCGGTGGAAGTGCAGCGTCGATTGTGGGCACTGGACACCAAGGACACGCCCGCGTGCGACCGCGCAGTGCTGGCGAACAACATGGCTTTCGCGTTGCTGTCGTCTCCGGACGGTGCCGGGCCCGCAGAGCGCAAAGAGGCGATCGCGTTGCTGGGGACGGCGCTGAACCTCCTCGAGGGAGGGTGTCCGGATCCGTATCGTCGCGCCAACGCCCTGACGGATTTGGTGCTGGCGATGATCCAGGATGGCCGGCTCGACTCCGCGCGTGCGCAGCTCCAGCGCGCGAAGGAGGCGCTGCCGACGCCGACGGGGACGATGGCGTCGTGGTGGGCGGAAGCAGAAGGGCGGCTGGCGATCGCGAAGCGGGACGGGAGGTCGGCGCTGCGGGCCTTCCAGCGGACGCAGGAGCTTGCGGTCGCTTCGGATCAGCTGCCGCAGCAGTGGTCCGCGGCAGTGGGGCGCGGCACGGCTCTGGAACTGCTGGGGCGCGATGGCGACGCGCTGAAAGCGTACGCGTCCGCGGACGCTCTCCTGGAGATGGCGGCGGAGATGGTTCCGCTCGGCGAAGGGCGCGCGCTGTTCGTCGGGGATCGCACCCGAGGCGCGATGCGCCGGATCTCCCTGCTGATCGCCAAGGGGAGAGACGCGGAGGCCTTCGAGTCCGCGCGGCAATCGCGCGCCCGCGTGCTGCGATCGCTGCACCTGACCCACCGCGTGACCAGGCTCGGACCGGAGAAGACCCGGGCGTGGGAGGACGCCGTCGCCGATTACAGGCGGCAACGCGACGCGATGACCAGCGAGTCCGCGAAGGACTGGCAGCTCCCAGCCGATCAGCTTGCAGCGCGGCGCGCGCAGCGGGCCGAAGCGGAAAGCAAGCTGCGCGCGTCGATGGAAAAGGCTCTCGCGATGATCGCGCCCGCGGGCGCAAGTGCCCTGCCATACTGGTCTGCGGAGGCGCATCCCGACGTGCTGCTGGTGGGGTTCCATCCGGTACCGGAGGGGTGGGCCGTATTCGCGGCACGCGGTGCGGAGCTGAAGGCGGCGACCGTGCGGGTGGACTCGGCGCAGGAGCCATCGTCTCTCGCGGCGCGATTGATCGAGCCGATCCGGGGGATGATCGCCGCGGCGAAGCGCATCCGGTTCCTGCCCTACGGGCCGCTGCGGAGCGTGGACTTCCACGCGTTGCCCTGGGAGGGCGCGCCGCTGATCGCTCACGCGGTGATCGAGTACGCGGTCGATCTCCCGCAGGCGACCGAGGCGGAGCGGGGGGTGAGCAGGGCACTGGTGGTGGCGAATCCGACGTTGGATCTGGTGGCGGCCGAGCAGGAGGGGGAGCGGGTCACGGCGACGCTGCGAGGGGATTCGGGGCGCGGGGTGCAACTGCTCAAAGGGAGGGGAGCCTCCGTGGCTGTCCTGCAACAGGCGTTGCCCGGGGCGTCGTTCTTCCACTACGCGGGTCACGGGGAGTTCCGGGGGACCGAGGGGTGGGAGAGCGCGTTGCCGCTCGCCGACGGCACGGCGCTGTGGGTGAGCGACCTGCTGGCGCTGCCGGCGAGTCCCGCGCAGGTGGTGCTGTCGGCGTGTGAGGGGGCGAAGGGGTCGTGGACGGCACCGGTGGAGACCCTGAGCCTGGGGCACGCGTTCGTGCTGGCGGGGTCGCGGGAGGTATTGGCGCCGACGCGGGCGGTGAAGGACGAGGTAGCGTCGGAGGTGGTGAGGCGGCTATACGAGGGGCGGGGAGTCGGGGGGGAGGTCTCTTTGGCGGAGGCATTGCAGAGGGCGCAGACCGATCTGGCGGCGTCGTCTCTCCCTGGGGACTGGCAGGCATTTCGTGTCTTGACCCCATAGGGGTGCACAGGTAGGGAAAGGGGCGTCGCTGGTTGCGTGGAACACTTTCTGGAGAACCATCCCGATGAACCCCACGATCCGATTCTTCTGGCGTTCGACCGCTGCGGTGGCTGCGATGCTCGCGCTTGGCGCGTGTGCCGTTGGCGTGCCGGATGAGTCCGACGGCACGGGCACCGGAGAGAGCGAGGATGGGATCGTGACTCCCATGCAGGTGCTTCCTCAGAACCCTTCGTGGGTGGGGACGTGCTCGCAGGGATACGCGACGTACATCCTCCGGCGGGACACGGCGGGGTGTCCGTCGTTCAGCATTGACGGGGGGACGTGGTGGGGATGCCGGCTGCAGGCCGACGAGCCGAACTTCTGCATTTACAAGTGGAGCAAGGCGACGGCGCCGAAGACGGACGCGTATCTGGCGTTGCAGGGGAAGGCAGTGTTCGACCGCGGCCACTACTCGATTGCGGCGGACTGCAGCGAGAACCGGGCGACGTGCGGCGCGGCGCTGAGCCCGACGGCGGTGACGCGCGCGTGCGGCAGTGAAGAAGAGTGCTGCAACATGAAGCCGCTCTGCGGCTGGAACCCCGACCAACAGTTATGCCAGTGCTATGAGGAGTTGCAGCCCGCGTGCGATGTGTGCGGCTTCATTCGCAACGGGACGCTGTACGCGGTGATCGATCCGAGGTGGCCCAACGTCAGCTCGTATCTCGTGTACAACAT
This sequence comes from uncultured Polyangiaceae bacterium, assembly GCA_964393505.1. Classification (GTDB taxonomy): domain Bacteria; phylum Myxococcota_A; class Polyangia; order Polyangiales; family Polyangiaceae; genus JACRCQ01. The sequence goes on along the minus strand of CAYMUE010000033.1, from coordinate 36,694 downwards.
GACCCGTTCGTGGGTCGTCGCCAAACCGGCCCGGAGCTCGCAGTCGTTCCAGGTGCTCCGATTCGCGGAGCCGACCTACTCCTCGCCGGTGACCGTTCGTCCCAACCTGTAGCCGTTTCGTCGCAGCATCCCGGCGGAGATGCCTCTCGCCGCCTGCGCTTCGTGCGCTACCCGCTATACTCCCAACATCCTCATGCGTCGCGATTCGGATCGAGGCCTGTTGCCCGGCTCCGCGGGCTTCCCGGACGAGCGTCCGGTCCACGTGCGGTTCGAGCGCAAGGAGATCTCCCGCTTCGATCCGGAACGATTCGATCGCGTGGCGTTCGCCCTTCGGGCGGTGAGACTGCTGAAGCCCGTTGGGATGACGGTCGCCGTCTACGAGGGGAACTTCGCCGTGCGGGTCGAGAGTGGTCGCGATCTGCGCGGAGGTCCCGCGGCGACCTGGGGGATGATCGCCGTGCCTCCGCACGCCTCCCGCGGGGAGATCGCGCTGGCAGTTGCGCGGCTTGCCGGCCGCGCCGACGAGCCTTTCGTGATGGACCTGATCATGGGGTGGACGCCGGCGAGCTAGCGGGTGATCGCTCGTGCGTGCGTCACGGACGCCGCAGGACGAGCAGGCGCGGGTCGGCAATGAACGTGGGGTCGATCAGGAACGTGGGATCGATGAGCGATCGGCTGCGGGCAGCGCTCGCCTTGGCGATGATCTCGTCGGCCCGGGCGGGGCCGACCACCGAAGCGATCTTCAGCTTCGCCCCGGGCGCGAGCACGTTGGCGAAGGTCTTGATGCCTTTGCCTTCGAGTGCTTTGGCCTCGTCGCGCGCACGGGAGAGGGCCGCGCGTGTGACAGCGTCGGTCTTGAACGTGGGGTCGATGAGGAAGGTGGGATCGATCAGGAACGTGGGGTCGATCAGGAACGTGGGATCGATGAGACCCGCCGGGCGCACGAAGTACTGCGCGGAGGTGACCAGCGCTCCGGCGCGGCTTTCGCCGACGATCGCGGCGACCTTGGCGCGGGTGGCCTCGGCGAGTTGGCCGAGGTTTTCGATTCCCGCTGCCGCGAGCCTGGATCTCTCTTCCGCAGCGCGTCGGGACGTGTCGTTCGTGGTCTGAAGAGGATCGGCCGATCCGCGGTCGGGCACGTCGGCGAGCGAAGGTGCGGCGACGAGCAGAGCGGCCAGGCCCAGCAGGAACAGTCGTTTCGTCATGGTGGCTCTCATCCTACCAGTCTCGTACGAGCAATCGCCCAGAATCTCCCCGAGCTTCTCGATGGGTTGGGAGGGTGCAGCAGGGGCGGCGAGCGGGGCGCTACACGGCACGAACGGGGCGGCCTTCGATGTAGCCCCGATTGCCCTCCGGCTTGAGCTGGAAGCGGGGACCGTCGTCATCGGCCCAGGTGAAGCCGTAGATCTCCGGCTTGTAGGACTTCATGACGTCCCAGAGCGACGCGATGGCCTGCTCGAAGTCCTTCTCCTCGAAGGGAGGGCCCTGGAACACGAGCATCTTGCAGGCGGGGAGAGAGCAGACTTCGAAGCCTTCGGGGATGCTGCCGGTGAAGTCGTCGGCGACCTCGACGCCCTGAACGTACTCCGAGGTTCCGGCGGGGCGGAAGCGTTCGGGGAGCCACATGCCGAGCGGCTCTTGCAGCGCGTCGGGGATGGCCGCGAGCTTGTCCCAGACGTCGCAGCCCACCTCTTCGCAGTACTCGAAGTAGTGGGAGGCCTTGCGGCCGCGCTTGACGATCATCTTGCGAGCGGGCCGGTCGAGGACCTGGACGAAGACGGTTATGGTTTTCTGGTTCTCGGGCATGGTGAGCGCACCTCGTTGCCGCTTCGAGTATCCATCCCGGAGCTGCGGCGGCATGAACAGCTGCACGGGCAATCCAGCTTCGCGGAAGTGGAGGGGAGACACGCCGAACTGTCGGGCGAAGGCGCGGGTGAAGCCCTCGTGGGAGTCGAAGACGAAGTCGAAGGCGACGTCGATGACTTTGCGCGAGCTCCTCTGCAGCTCTTGTGCGGCGGCCGAGAGACGGCGCCGGCGGATGTACTCGAAGGGCGGTATCCCGGCGACTTCGCGGAACACGTGGGCGGCGTGGTATGGCGAGTAGTGTGCTGCGCGCGCCAGGGCGGCCATCGTGATCTTCTCGCCGAGGTGGGCTTCGATGTACGCTTGCATTCTCTCGGCGACCTTGATCTTGTCCCACAGCGTCAGCACGGCTCCTCCACTTCTCACAACGGAGGGTAGCTGCAGCGGGTCGGGGCTGCTTGACCGGCCTTGCGAGTTCATCCGGTCGGTGGCGACGGCAGTGTCCGAGCTGTGCAACGCGCGCAGCATCGTGGTTGCGGGGGGTCGTCTGCCTTGCGGTCCGCTTGGCGGATTGGGTGCGCGCCGCCCAATGGGATCCGCGCGGCACAGGGGGGGGCGTCGAGTGCGCCGGGCTGGTATAGTCCGCGCTGCCCATGGTGATCGTCGAGCTCGGGCCACGCTGCAACAACAGGTGCGTGTTCTGCGCTCAGGCATGGGAGCGAGACGCGACGACGCCGGTGATTGCGCTGCCCGAAGACTTGCGAGGGGAGCGCGTGGGCATCGTCGGCGGCGAGCCCACGATCCAGCCGGAGCTCGTGTCGATCGTGGCCGCGGCGAGGGCGCGCGGTGCGGTCGAGGTGATCGTGCAGACCAACGGGCGACGGCTTTCCTACGGCAGGTACGTGGGGGAGCTGACGGGCGCGGGGGTGACGGGGTTTGACGTGTCGTTGCAGGGGTCGACGGGGCCGATGCACGACTATCACACGCGGGTGCGGGGTTCCTTCGTGCAGACGGTGCGAGGGATTCGGAACGCGCGGGGAGCCGGGGTGAGGGTGGTGGTGTCGACGGTGGTGACGCGATCGAACTACCGTCATCTTGCGGAGGTGGTGGAGGTTGCGCGCGCGCTGGGGGCGGGGGCGGTGCGGTTGCGAGCGGTGAAGCGGGTGGGCGCGGGGCACGATGCGTGGTCGAGGCTGATGCCGCGACCGGAGCTGGCGAGACCGAGCGTGAGGATGGCGGTGCAGGCGGGGCAGCGGCTGGGCGTGCCGGTGGTGGCGTTGGCGCAAGGAGGGGACCCGATTGTGGACTGGGTGGGGGGACCCGAAGTGGAAGCGGGCGAGCAGGGGCCGAGGGGGGTGGAGCTGACGCGGGCGCGTCCGGCGCGTGGGGAGGATCGGACCGGCGGTGCGCGCACGGGGGAGGCGTTGCGGGACATCCTGCCGGGGCTGTTCGGGGAGGAAGGGGGCTGAGGGTGGCGAACCTGGGGTACATGCAGCTGGTGCGGCACTGCAACCAGTACTGTCGCATCTGCTCGAACCCGGAGACGCCGTACGTGCTCGATCTGGAGACGGCGCGCAGAGAGCTCGACGACTTCGCGGAGCGCGGATACCAGGGGGTGATTCTGACCGGGGGGGAGCCCTCGTTGTCGGCGATCGTGCCGCAGATAGTTCGTGATGCGATCGATCGCGGGCTGAGCGTGCGGATGATCACCAACGGCTCGCGGCTGGCCGACGGAGCGTTGGCGGACGAGTATCTTGCGGCGGGGCTGCGGCACTACCACGTGTCGCTGTACTCGAGCCGTGCGCAGGTTCACGACGCGATCACGTGCGTGAAGGGATCGCACGCGCTGGCGTGCCAGGCGATCGGGAACCTCTGCGGGCGCGGCGCGGTGGTCAACCTGAACACGGTGATCAACCGTCTCAACTGCGACCACCTCGACGAGCTCGCGCGCCTGGTGATCGAGCGTCTCGGCGGCGTGAGGCACGTGGTGATCAACAACCTGGACCCGTCGATGGGGCGCGCGGAGACCAACCGGGAGATGCTGCACCGGCTCGCGGACATGGAGGTGTCGCTGCACCGGGCGCTGACGCTGCTGCAGGCGTCGGGGCGGACGTTCCGTGTGGAGCGGGTGCCGCTCTGCTACATGGCGGAGTTCGCGCATGCGTCGACGGAGACGCGGAAGATCGTGAAGCAGGAGGAGCGGACGATCCACTTCCTGGACGAGAAGGGGACGGTGCGGCAGACGAGCTTCCGGCATGCGAAGGCGGAGGTGTGCGGGGGGTGCACGCTCGACGCGATCTGTGCGGGATTGTTCGAGATGGGGCACGGGTACGACGCGGGGGAGCTGTCGCCGTTGTTCGTGGACCGGGAGGCGATCGAGCGTCGCATCCGGAGCGCGCCGGGGGAGGACGGCTCCGGCATTGCCGGGCAGGCGGGCGTTCACTAGGCTGCACGGCATGACCCAGGAATCGCAGGTTCGCGCCGAAGCCGTGGACGGAACGGTCACGCTCTCGTTCGAGGAATCGATCTACCCGAAAGACGCGGTGTTCGGTGCGGCGTACGTGCTGCTCGATCGTGCGTTCGTGCACGTGGATCGCAAGGAGGGGCGCCTCGTGGTGAGCGTGCGTCCCAAGCCGGGGATCGCGCTCGACGCCTCATTGGTGGCGGGGGAGTTCGAGAACGAGGCGCTGGCGCAGGCGTGGCGCAGGGAGATCCTGAGCGAGAACCGGGCGTTGATCGAGGGGGTGACCACGCGGGCGTTGGGGGGAGCGGCGGGGCCGCCGGGGCTGGACGATCTGCTGGACGCCAGCGTGGGGGAGCTTGGGGACGCGTTCGACGATCCGCTGGGGATCGCGGTGAGCTGGGAGGAGAAGTACGGCAAGGGGCAGGGGGAGGCGTCGGAAAACGTCGAGTCGGGCGGGGCAGAGTCCGCGGGGCCGGCGAAGGAGCCGAAGCCATGATGGAGCTCCGGCTGCACAAGGAGCTGTACGCGAGCGACGCGGTCGGCGTGGCCATCGAGGCCTTCGCGCCGTTCGCGCAGATTGAGCGTCGCGAGGAGTCGGCGCACTGGGTCGTGGCGATCGCGGCGAAGCCCGGGGAGGACGAGCCGCAGATTGCGGGGGAGCTCGGGAACTACGCGTTGGGCGCGACGGTGGACGGGGTGAAGAGGGAAGGCGGCACGCGATGACGATCGACCTCGTACGGCTCGGGGTCCGGCCGAAGGCGGCCGGGTTGCTGGTGCCGATCCGGATGCGAGAAGTCGGCGGGGCGATCCTGCTGACCAACCCGTGGGGCGACTGGGTGCTGGTGTCGTCGGACGAGCTTGCGCAGCTCGCGAAGGGGGAGCTGGAGCAGGGGACGGAGCTGTGGCGGAGGCTGGAGGAGCGCAGCTTTCTGCGGGAGCATGTGGACGCGGGGAAGCTGGCGGAGCGGGTGGCTCGCAAGAAGGAGTTCACGCGAGCGGGGCCGAACCTGCACATCGTGATCCCGACGTTGCGCTGCAACCAGACGTGCGTGTACTGCCACGCGAGCCGGGCAGACATGAGCGCTACGGACACGGACATGTCGTCGCAGACGGCATCGGGGGTAGTGGACTTCATCTTCCAGAGCACGGCGCCGCGTCTGACGATCGAGTTCCAGGGGGGAGAGCCGCTGGCGAACTTCGCGATCGTGAAGCAGGTGGTGGACGGAGCGATCGCTGCGAACGCGGGTGGGGGCAAGACGCTGGAGTTCACGCTGGTGAGCAATCTGTCGTTGATGGACGACGAGAAGCTGGCGTGGCTGATCGATCACAAGGTGCAGATTTGCACGAGCCTGGACGGGCCGGCGGCGCTGCACGACAAGCAGCGCAAGCTCGCGGGGGGATCGGCGCACGAGCGCACGGTGCATTGGATCCGGCGCATCAACGCGGAGTACGCGAAGCTCGGTCTCGACCCGATGCTGTACCACGTGGAGGCGCTGCTCACGACGACGCGCGAGGCGCTGGCGCAGCCGCGGGAGATCGTGGACGCGTACGTGGAGCTGGGGTGTCGGGCGATCTTCCTGAGGCCGGTGGATCCCTTCGGCTTCGCGGCGCAGACGGCTGCGTCGATCGAGTACGATCGCAAGGCGTGGCTGGAGTTCTACCGGACGGCGGTGGATCACATCCTGGAGCTGAACCGTGGGGGAACGCAGGTGCTGGAGCGCTGGGCCGCGATTTTCCTGACGAAGATCCTGGCGGACCACGAGCCGAACTACCTCGATCTGAGGTCTCCGTGCGGCGCGGGGATCGGGCAGCTTGCGTACAACCACGATGGTCGGATCTTCACGTGTGACGAAGGGCGGATGGTCCACCAGATGGGCGACTCGTTCTTCGAGGTCGGGAAGGTGGGCGAGACGCGCTACCGGCAAGCGGTGATGAGCGAGACGGTGCAGGCGATGGCGCTGGCGTCGAACCTGGACGCCCAGCCCGACTGCGTGAGCTGCGCGTACCAGCCCTACTGCGGGGTGTGCCCGGTGCACAACTACGCCACGCAGGGGAGCCTGTTCGGGCGCATGCGCGAGAGCACGCTGTGCGCCGTGTACAAGGGGATCCAGGACTACCTGTTCGGGAAGCTACGCGACAACGACCCCGACACGATCGAGATCCTGCGTCGGTGGACCACGGTCCGTGATCGCACGCACTTCGTGCAACCCTGCGCGAAGGGGGCGTGAGGCACGCGCGTCAGCGCGCCGTCATCTCCCTGACCCAGCCCACGTAGGCGTCGAGCCCACCCGCGAGGGGCAGCGCGATCACCTCCGGGTTGTCGTACGGGTGCTCCGAGCGGATCGTCTCGGCCACCTGTGCCGCTTGATCCCGTCGCACCTTGATCAGCATCAGCACCTCGGGCTCGTCGCACACCTTGTCTTCCCAGCGGTAGATCGAGCGCAGGCCGGGCACGATGTTGACGCAGGCCGCGCAGCGGGAGTCGACGAGCCTGTGGGCGATGGCAGCGGCGGCGCGGGAATCGGGGGCCGTGCAGAGCAGCACGACGATGTCATTGGCGGGGGACCAGGGCATGGGGCCTCCTGAGCAGGGGAAGAGGGGGCGGAGGGGGAGCCCGGGGCGCGGGCCGCGAAGAGGGTATCGCAGTCCGGAGCCTGCGAAGCGAGTGTTTCGGCTTCTCCCAAGGATCGGGCCGTTTCACAACGTGCGGGTCTTGTGCGAGACTTCGGGCTCCGGCACTGTCCGGAGCTGCTCCGATGAAGACCTGTCCAGCCTGCCACCAGCAGAACGACGATGACGCGGCGTTCTGCATTTCCTGCGGAAAGTCCCTCGCAAGCGTACCGATCCTTGCGGACGTGGAGTTGGGTGGCACGGTGCCGGGGGCGCCGGTGCCCGAGCAGCTCTCGGTGGTGCCGGTCCACAAGCCGGTGGCCGCGGCGCCGGTTCCGGCTCCGGTGCCCATTTCCGTGGGGGCGGGGCCCCTGGCCGACGGCGCGATGGTGGACAACAAGTACCGCATCGAGCGCGTGCTCGGCGAAGGCGGAATGGGGATCGTCTACCTCGCGCGCGACATCCACACCCAGATCCAGGTCGTCATCAAGGCGATCCGCACCGAATACGCGCATCGTCAGGAGTTCCGCGATCGCATCCTCGCCGAGGGGCGTTCGTTGGCCCGCATCGATCACCCCAACGTGGTGCGTCTGAACGCGGTCGTAGTGGAAGAGTCCGCCCTGTACCTCGTGATGCAGTTCATCGAGGGCGAGTCGCTGGATCGGACGATCGAGCGGTATGTGAAGACCCGCACGCCGATGCCAGTGGACGAGGTGTTGCAGGTGTTCCGGCAGGTGCTGGAAGGGGTGGAGGCGGCGCATCGGGAAGGGGTCATCCACCGCGATCTGAAGCCAGCGAACATCCTGATTCGCGCGCGCGACGGCGTGGCGAAGGTGACGGACTTCGGGATCGCGAAGGCGGAGGAGGACGCGAAGGCGGGGCGTGGGCAGACGCGCGGGATCATCGGATCGCTGCTGTACATGGCGCCGGAGCAGATCACCGGACAGCGCGACATCGACAAGCGGGTCGACGTCTACGCGCTGGGGATCCTCATGTACGAGCTTCTGGTTGGTCGGGTCCCGTTCGACGCGGCAAGCGAGTTCGAGATCATGAAGCTGCACCTGGATGCGCAGCTTCCGAGCGTGCACCGGATGCGGGCGGACGTGCCGCCGTTCATCGACGTGCTGCTGCAGCGGGCGTGCGCGAAGGCGCGCGAGGGGAGGTTCTCGAGCTGTCGCGAGTTCCTCGAGGCGCTCGACCAGGGGGTCGCCCAGTGGAAGACGCCGCCGGTGCGCGAGCCGTTGCCGATGCCGCTGACCGGGGCGATGCCGCAGACGACGACCTCGGCGGTGGCGATTTCGGCGGACATGGCCATGCCGCAGGGCGAGGTGCAGGCGCCGGAGGGGAGGCGGCGGGGGCGAGGATGGATCGTGCCGGCGATCGCCGGGTCCGTGTTGACGCTTGCGATCGTGATCGGCGGCGTGGTGCTGTCGGTCTCTCAGGGGTGGATCGGATCGCGCAGGTACCCGCGCCCCGCGGCCTCGGCATCGGCCACCGTGACCTCGCCGGTTGCATCGACGTCACCGACCGCGACCGCTGCGGTGCGCGACGCCGGGGCGCCGTCGAACCCGTTGGCCTCGCTGGTGGGGGTGTGGAAGAGCGACACCGGCAGGATGTTCGACGCGGTGTTGAGCGGCAACGTGCTCGAGTTCCGGATCAAGAACGCAGCGGACTTCGCGGCGCAGAACTACGCGGAGGGCGAGTCGAGGTTTTCGCTCAGCACGTTGCCGGGTGAGACGCGCACGTTCGCGGTCGAGGACAAGATCCGACCGAATCCGCCGGCGGGGAAGACCTACGATCCGATGTCGCGGCCGACCTGCCAGGAGGTATGGTCGAGCATCGACGGCAAGCCGCTGCGGGCTCAGTACGACGGCACGCGGCTGACGATCGACTTCGCGAAGATCGTTCCGTCGCTCAAGATGTTCGAGACCGAAGGATCGAAGGTCGTGGGGTGCAAGGGGCTGAAGGGCGCCTCGGCGACGAAGATCGAATCGACGTGCACGAGGCCGTGAGGGGCGGCGGGGGGAAGGGGATCAGATACCGCCGGTGGCGGGGACGGCGGTGGGCTGGGCGGCATTGACGATGACGCAGGAGACGCGTGCGCCGGCGTAGTCCTTCTGGCTCTTGCCGCCCTGGTTCTTGAGGGTTGCGAGGATCTCCTCGGCGGCGCGCTGGATCTCGGCTGCGCCCTTGGTGGTGACCGGCGCGTTGGAGGCCTGAACGACACCGGATGTCGTGACGACGGCGTTGGAGACATTGCCTCCGGCGGCCTGCACGCCGACGGTTGCGACGACGCGGATGGAGCCGCCCGGGGTGACGCCGAAGGTCATGGGCTTCTTGTTGAACCCGGAGCAGAAGGCCTGCGTGCCGGCGCCGCCATCGGGGCCGTAGCTGGAGGTCACCCACTGGGCGAGGTCGACAGAGAACTCCTCCTTGCCCTCGCCGGATGCGTAGGCGATGCAGGCGGCCGTGGCGGGATCGAAGACGGAGCCGGGGGGACACTGCGCGGTCTTGACGCAGGCCTGTCCGTTCCAGACCTCGTCGCGGGTGCAGGTCTGCTCTTTGGGGACGCAGGAAGCGGCCTGGGAGCCTTCGACGACGAGGACGAGGCCAGGAGGGCAGCCGAGCTTCTGGTCCTGGCCGACGGCGACGCCCATGTTCTGGGCGACCTGATCGACCTGCTGTTTGGCCATGCAGGCGCCAGTGTCGAGGTTGACCTCCTGGCCGGCGGGGCAGACGGTGCGGACGCAGCCCTGGGGTTCCCAGTGGTTGCCCTTGCCGCAGTACTGGTTGGCCTCGGCGGGGGTGAGGCAGGAGCCGCCGAGAGAGACGCGCCCGGCCTCGCACACGCAGGTGTTGCGGTTGGTGTCGTAGGAGCTGCCCTTGGGACAGGTGGACCAGGAGCACGAGCAGTTGCCGGTGTTGCCCTTGCAGACCTTGACGAGGCACATGCCTTTGGGGCAGCCGACGAGGAACAGCGCGGCGGCGGCGAGGGCAGCCGTCAGCAGGGAAGGCACGACACGGAGCGAACGAGTCATTACGAACCTCCAGAGATCGGGACGAAGGTCGTCCCCGGCGCGAGAGCCTACAAGGATTCGAGGCGGCGTGCATTCGTGGGCGCCGCGGAGGGTAAGACGCGTCCCGAGGGGCGGAGCTTCACTCGCTGCCGAGGTAGCCGGACTTGAGGAGCTTGACGACGGCTTCGGCGGTATCGAGGTCGCTGAGCACGCTCTGGTTGAGGACCGCCTCGACGAACCCGAGGTTATGCGCGAGCTGAAGGACGTCGAGCTCGTTGCCGGAGAGGCTGCGCAGCGGTGCGGTCAACGGCATGGGGATGCGCAGACGCGCGCGCAGATCCGGGAGCTCCTCGCGCAAGCGATTGAGCTCGTCGAGCTGCCGCATGCCCTCCATGAGCACCGACTGCACGTTGACGTCGATGGCGTTGGGGAACTCGTGCTCATCGGGCGGCTCGAGATCGAACATCCCGCGCTCCCAGGTGAGCATGCGATACAGCGACTTGAGGGGAGGGATCTCTTCGAGCTCGTTGATCGACGCGAAGTAGATGTCGCCTTTGCGCATGTAGATTCGGCCGACGTCTTCGGAGGTTCGGATGACCAGGACGCCGTTCTTTTTGGAGGTGCCGAGGAGCTGCAGCAGGTCGGGCAGGGGGATCTCCTCGATCGTGCCGGACATGCTACGGACCTGGCTGCGCCGTCCCGTGGCAACCGCTTCCATCTCACGACGCGCCTGCTCTCCGGTCGCCGGGGCCACGGCCTCGGAGTAGATGACCTTGAGGATGCTGGTGCCGATGAGGACGCGATCGCCTTCGCGAAGGCGCGCCTTGCGAATCTTCTCACCGTTGACGAAGGTGCCGTTGGTCGACGCGAGGTCCTCGATGTAGATGTCCTCGCCCTGGAAGGCGATGCGCGCGTGACGTCGCGAGACCATGTCCTCGGCGAGGACCATCTCGAGGTCACCGGATCGTCCGATGATGATCTCCTTGCCGGCCTGGATCGGGAAGACGTGACCCTGGTACTTGCCGGAGATGAACCGCAAGGCCAGCGAACGCGGACGACTGGGAGGCGGCATGACAGGCATGGGGCCCTTGGAGACAGGTGGTACGGGCATGATTCTGGCGGAAACGTCGGGCGATGTGAACTCGGACTTTAGTTCCCCGGTTCGTAGGGGGTCAAGAGAACAGGCGAGCCGGGGGGGCGTTCGTGCGCATCAGGCGTTGGAGGAGCGTACGGGGATCGACGGATCCCGGGGGGCATTGGGCGCAACAGGGCGCGAGCTTTCGCGGGATTCCGCCTCGGGGGCAGCCGGCAAGACGATGCGGAAAGTGCTTCCGGCGCCCTCTCGGGAGTGGACCTCGATGACGCCTCCTGCGGCCTGAACGATTCTCTGGGAGATGGCGAGGCCGAGACCCGTCCCGCGCGTCTTGGTGGTGAAGAACGGAACGAAAAGGTTTTTGAGGATAGTTGGCGAGATGCCCTGCCCGGTGTCGGTGACCGCGATCTCGATCCAGGATCGGGCGACGCCGAGGCCCGCCGTGTCCCAACCGATCAGACGTCCCCCGCGCTCGCGGGTGGCGATCGTGAGAGTGCCGCGCCCGCCCATCGCGTGGATGCCGTTGTGCACGAGGTTCATCAGCACCTGCCGAAGCTGCTCGGCGTCGATGCGCACGCGCGGGAGCGACGCGGCGAGATCGAGCTCGAGCTCGACGGCGCTGCTGGCGGTTGGGCCGAGGATCTGCATGGTGCGTCGGACGACCGCGTTGACGTCGAGGGGGATGGAGTCGCCTTTGGGAGGGCGTGCGTAGTCGAGAGCGGAGCTGACGACGCGGTCGAGGCGGTCGACCTCTTCGAGGATGATTTCGAGGAAGTCGTGGGCGGCGTCGGGGACGGGGTCCGGGCTGTCGATGAGGAACTGTGCGGCGCCCTTGATGGATCCCAGGGGATTCTTGATTTCGTGGGCGAGGCCAGCGGCCATCTGACCGAGCGCGGCGAGGCGGTCACGTTCCTTGAGGCGCTCGTAGGCGCGCGTGTTCTCGACCACCACGCTGATCAGGGGCAGGAGGTGCTCGAGCAGGGCGACCTCATCGACGGTGAAGGCGTCCTTGACGCGGTCGTCCTGCACGATGAGCAAGCCGACCACCTCGCCGGGAGGCACCTTGATGCCGAGCACGACGCCGGTCTGGAGTCGTCCGAGGACCTGGGCGGCGGCGGTGATCGCCTCGAGCTCGACGAGGGCATCTTGGGGCATGCGGCGTTCGTCGACGTTCTCGAGGGTGATGGACGGGATGCGCTTGAGGCACTCGAGGATGGGGCGGAGGGTGGCTTCCTCGATGCGCGCCGGAGCGCTCTCGCCGATGGCGTTGCGCAGGGCGAAGGCGTTGCCTTCGGGCTCGAGGAGGTAGACGGCGATGGCGGTGAAGCGGCGGGTTCTGCCGAGGCCGGCGACGACGGCTTCGCCGAGTTCTTCGATTTCGATGACGTGGACGAGGCGCTGCTCGGCCTCCTGGACGGCGAGCTCGAGATCGCGTCGCTGGCGGAAGAAGATGGTGTGAGTCATCTCCTCGACCTTGTTTCGAAGCGGTTCGAACAGCAGCAGGATGGCGATCGCGGCGAGGACGGCGTTGAGGTACATGGTTTCGAAGCCGACCCAGGTCATGAACGCGTAGAAGATCGCGGCCAGGCAGAAGGCCAACGCGGTGGAGACCATGAGGCGGCCGATCATCTCGTACAGATCGATGAGGCGTTCGCGCTGCAGCGACTCGGCGAGGGCGAAGAGGAACACGACGGAGAGCACGGCGCCGACAGGGGGGAGCTCCGCGCCGATGAACCAGAGGAAGTCGGCGATGGAGAGGATGACGGCGAGGGAGCCCACGGTGGCGATGAGGCGGAGGCGGTCCTTGACCGCGCGAGAAGGGCTGCGGTTGGCTTGGAGGAAGAGGTCGACGAGGCCGGCGGCGACGAGGCCGAAGACGTACAGGAAGATGATGGATCGCGATGCGGGGTGGGACTGCCAGTTGCTGACGGCGAGGACGAGCAGGGGGATGCCGAGGGCCGTGGCGGTGCGCAGCAGGCGCGTGGGGCGCTTGGCGGGGGTCGGACCGAGAGCGGCGAACAGGCGCAGCGCGAGCTGCGGGAGCAGGACCGCGAGCACTGCCGTGAGCCGGAACCAGACGTCGGCCTGGAAGAATCGCAGCAACCACTGGGCTGAGTACCAGAGCGCCATGTTGGCGGCGAAGGCTGCCAGCAGGTAGTGCTCCGTGCGCTTGCGCGATCGCAGCAAGATGGCGACGGTGATCGCGAACGCGAGCGCCGCGCACAGGAGCATCGTGCGGGTACGCAGGTCCATGGCCGCGAGCCTATGTCAGCCGGCGCGAATCTGCATCACCGCTCCGGCGTGTGAGCGTCCGTGGCGAGTTGCTCTTCGATGAGTTCGGGGAGGACAAGGCGGCCGGTGCAGGGCCGGGGGGGACTACCTGGCGGTCTTGGAAGACGTCGTGCCGACCATCCTGGTAGGGCCGCCGATGTTGCGTCCGCTCCACGGATCGGGCGACGGCTTGCTGGGGTCCTCGGAAGGCGGTGTTTCAGCCGGGAAGGGGTCCGCGGGGCGTGGTTTGCCGAACCCATTGGATGGGCTTGTGCCGTAATCGTCAGCGGCGGGAGCTGCCGGTGCAGCAGGGTCCAGCGCGCTGCTCTCGGTGTCCATGTTGCTCTCCGCGTTGGGATCTGCGGGTTGCACGACACAGCTCTGCAGGGCCACGAGGGACGCCACACTCGCCAGGAACACGACACGAGGGCTCATATCAACACTCCTCCGAAGTCTGCTCGAGCAGCCCGTACTGTTTGACAAGCTGGGAGAGACGCGGGCGTTTCATTCCGAGGAGCGTGGCGGCACGCGTGATGTTGCCGCTCGTCTCGGTGAGCGCCCGCTCGATGCAGTCCCGCTCGATCTGCCGTTTGAGATCGCTGAGGGACGTGCGTTGGGAACGAATCTGGTCCCAGGCCACCTGGGATGTCTCGTCGGACGGTTCCGAATCCTGCGATGCCACACGGGACACCACGGACAGCCGGGGTGCCTCGGCGACGTCGTCACAGCGCGACAACGTCGGGGCGCCCTGAACACATAGCTGCTCCTCGATCACGTCGGCCGTGATCTCCTCGCCTTCGGCGAACAACGAGGAAGCGCGGAGCACGTTGTCCAGCTCGCGGACATTGCCCGGCCACGCGTGTGCGCGCAGCAACGCGAGGCCGTCGGTCGAGAGCCGTCGGGACGGCTCCCTGCGCTCGCGAGCGATGCGAGCGAGCAGGTTGTCCGCGAGGACCTCGAGGTCGTCGATTCTGCGGCGCAGCGGGGGGACGTCGAGGGTGACGCCGCGCAGGCGGTAGTAGAGATCCTCGCGGAAGGTTCCCTGCGCGACCATGGCCTGCAGGTCCCGGTGGGTGGCGCAGACGATGCGGACGTCGGTGCGGATCTGAGTTGCGCCGCCGACGCGTTCGAAGGTCTGGTCCTGCAGGACACGCAACAGCGCGACCTGGGTGCGCGGGGAGATGTCGCCGATCTCGTCGAGGAACAGCGTGCCGCCGTCGGCCAGCTCGAAGCGGCCACGACGCCGGGCCGCGGCGCCCGTGAACGCGCCCTTCTCGTGGCCGAACAGCTCGGACAGCAAGAGCGTCTCCACGAGCGCGGCGCAGTTGACCTTGATCAAGGGACCGTCGGCGCGATCGCTCCACGCGTGGAGCGTCTCCGCGATGAGCTCCTTGCCGGTGCCACTCTCGCCGAGGACGAGCACGGGGGCGTTGGAGCGCGCGACCTTGCGGACGGCGGCGAGAAGGCGGAGCACGCTCGGGTGACGTCCGGCGAAGCGGGCCGAAGCGATGGCCGGGTCGTGGGGCGCACCGACGGTCGGGGCCGCGGCGCAGGGGCGTGGGTGGGAGGCGAGTCCAGCGCCGACGAGGCGAGCGGTTTCGGCGAGGGCGCGCAGATCGCGTCGGGACAGGTACGACGGGCGCAGGGGATCGGGCAGCGCGGCGACCGTCTGATCCCGGAGCTGCTCGGCAGAGCGCAGGTAGGCCGTGGCGAGGTCGAAGCGATCGTCGACACGCGCGAGGTCGCAGAGCAGCAGGTTCGCCTCGCGCATCAGGTCGCGGTCGCGGGCCTCGGCAGCGGACGACAACGCCTTGGCGGCGAGCTCCGTGGCGTTGCGTCCGCGAGCGCGGGCGAGCAATGCCTCCAGGAGCGTGGTTTCCGCGATGGCCTGCTCGCTGTCGGCGAGAGCGCGCGCCTGACGGATCGCGGCTTCCGCTCCGCGCGTGTCACCGTCTTCGAGGGCGATGCGCGCTGCCAGCCGGTGACACTCCCCGAGCCGGGCGCCGTCGGTCCAGCCGCCGATCGCCGGCAGCGCGAGGTGGAGCTGCTGTGCGGCGCCGGCGGTGTCTCCGCGAGCGAGCAGGATCCACCCCGACACGAGGGCGAAGAGCGCGGAGTAGGCGGCGGGGATCGACGCGCCCAAGGTGTTGCGGGCGAAGGAGAGGACCTGCTCGGCCTCATCGAGCAGCCCGAGGCGCACGCGCAGCTCGGCGAGGTTCGCGATGACGCGCGCGAGACCGATCTTGTCGCCGAGGCGACGTCGCGCGTCGATGGCCTGCTCGCACAGGGCGATGGCCTCAGCGAAGTCGTGGCGTTCGATGGCGAGGACGGCGAGGTTGGAGAGGGCAAAGGCCCTGGCACGCAGCTCCCTGCGACGCTCAGCGTCGGCGAGCACGGACTCGAGCATGGCGCGCGCGGGGTCCGTGCACTGACGCGAGAGCAGGGCGACCGCGCGGTTGGTGCGTGCGCGCAGCTGTGCGACGTCGAGGTCGGCGCAAGCAGCGTCGTACTCGTCGGCGGCGAAGTGCTTCTCGGCGGCCTCCCACTCGGAGCGGGCGAGCAGGAGCTTGCCCAGCGTGTTGCGCGCGTGCAGCCGGATCGCAGGCTTCGGGGAGGCGGCGAGGGTTTCGTTGGCGAGACGCTCCGCCTCGGCGTGATTGCCGGCGAGGTACTCCTGCTCGGCCACGTAGCCGAGGATCTCGGCGCGGTCCGAAGGAGCGGCGGACGCGAGGGCGCGTTCGAACGACACGCGAGCAGCGATCAGGTCGCCGCGCGCGAGCTGCGCGCGGCCGAGGACGAAGGACGTGCGGAACTCGGGAGCGTTGGAGCCGACGGTGGCTTCCTGGGCCAGGCGCAGGGCGATATCGACGTCGTCGAAGTCGAGGGCGAGCTCGGCACCACGGAGTGCGCCGCCGCGACGATCGCGCTCGTCGACGTCGCCGATGGCATCGCACCAGCCGGTCCACAGCTGGCGGCGAGCGAGGACGCTGTCGACCTCGTGCAGGGCGGCGCCGAGGGAGTCCTCTCCGCGCTGCAGGGCGCCCGAGCGTGTGAACAGCTCGCTGGCGCGGGCCTGCGCCCAAGCGTCGTGCTCGAAGCGACGGGTCAGGGCCTCAGCGACCGCGAGCGCGGTGTCGGGGTCCGTCTGCTCGGAGTGATCGAGGCCGGGAGACACGACGAGCCAGCCGCGCTCGGCAGAGACGATGCCGGCGTCGAGCAGGTCGCGCAGGGCCTCGCGGGAGCCGAGGTCTTCGACATGAGCCTCGGGCCAGCCGCGCCGCGCGAGGATCAGGCGGACGAGCAGCGCAGCGGCAGGGGCGGCGAGGAGCGGCGCTCCCTCGGGAACCTGCAGCCTCGAGGCGGCCGCCCACCAGCGGTCCAGCTCCGCGAGCGTGCGCATCCGCAAGGCCCGCGGTGCGTCCTCGACCACGCCGTTCCACCAGACCGAAGCCTCCTCGGCAGCGTCGGGAGCAACCTCGATCGCGTCTTCGGCGCGGAAGAGCGAGCCGCTCTCCCGGCTCTCGGTCACGTGCACGATCAGCAGCGAGCCGGCGTCCCGCATCAGCTCCCGCAGGACCTCGTCGTCGTAGGACTCGCGCGCGATCCGTCCCACGATCACGAGCAACGCACGCGCCCCCTGCTGCGCAAGGGTCCGCGCTGCATCGGCGGGATCCGCGGGAAGCGGTCGCAGGCCCAGGCGGCTGCCCAGCTCGCGCCAGCACGAGTCCACCGTGGAGGTGTCCGTGGCCGCGACCTTGCGGCCGGCCGCCTGCGCGCGTCGCATGAGGTGACGTTCGATGGCGACGGCGGTCGCCAGATCGGTTGCGCCGACAGCTACGTAACCCGAACGATTCCCGTCGCGCACGAACTCATCGAGCGTTCCGAGGCCACTCCGACGCGACTCGATCGCCGGTGCGGGGGGCCCAGACAAGCGCAAGGCAGAAGTCGTCACCTGATTCGAGGCTAGCTCCATGCATGGGGTCAGGCAATCGCGCAGAATTGCAGATCCAACCGCACAGAGTGTTTGAAGAAGTCCTGCGCTACGGGAAGGGCTGCCCCGGCTTGCCGCGCTCAAAGTAGAACCGGAACCAGCCCGTGAGCCGCGACAGCTTCTCCGGCGGGATCTCTCCCCCCCCCGCCGGCTGGTCCCGGGGATCCCCCACCTCCACGTCGAATACCGCCGCGGTCAGACGCTCGTCGGCGTTGGACTCGGTCACGTCGCCGTTGAAGAGGCTCTCGAAGGTGATGACCCCGCGGACCGCATACAGCGCGGAGTTCTGCTCGTGACAGCTCGCGTGCATGTACAGCGCCATGTGGACCAGGGGAGGCGTCGCAGTGCTCTCGATCGGCACGCCGGGCGGGGTCACCTCCGGCGACAACCCCACCTCCAACGGCACCCCAAGCTTGCCGTTGCGGATCGCATGCACGTCGTCCACCAGGATCGACACGCCGTCGGACATCTCCTGGATGTCGCTGCCCCGCTGGATCCGGATCTGGTAGGTCGATCGGTAGGGCACCCCGGCGAAGAAGTCGGGATCCAGGTCGAGGGGGCCGTCCCAGCAAGTGCCCAGACGCAGCCGGTCCGACAGCACCTCGCCCGATCCCTTGCCGAGCGAGCATCCGCTCCAGACCCACGGCACAAGACACGCCACGAACCCCAACACCAGCGTCCGGCGCAGCGTGCCCATGCCCCTACTCTGCCACCCACCGCCGCGCCGCGGCAACTCCCCTCCTCACCCTGCCTCCGTCGCCGCAATCACCCCGCCCGCCACCACCGCATCGTCCACCCACGCCACCGCCGCCTGCCCGCATGCCACAGCACGCACCGGCTGCTCGAACCGGATCGAGAGGGCGTCCCCCTCGAGCTGCAACCACGCCGGCTGCGGCTCGTGCCGGTAGCGAACCTGCACCATCGCGCGCAACGGCAGCTCGACGCCCCGCGCGATCGACGGATTCTGCACGCGGATCCGGCTCGACAGCAGCGAGGCCTCGTCGCCGACCACGACGCGCCCCGTCTGCGGCTCGATCGCGCGGACGAACCGCGCAGGTCCTGTGCCGAGGCCGAGGCCCTTGCGCTGTCCGAGCGTGAAGCGGTGGACGCCCCCGTGCGTCGCGAGGACCGTACCGTCGGCATCGACGATGGTGCCGGGGCGGATCCGGTCGGGGGCAAAGCGCTCGACGACTTCGTGATAGTAGCTGCCGGCGACGAAGCACAGGTCCTGGCTCTCGCCCTTGCCTGCGCCGGGCAGGGCGAGCGCGATGGCTTCGGCCCGGACCTCGGGTTTGGTCGAGGAGCCGAGAGGCAGCAGGAGGCGCTCGAGGATCTCCGGGGCGAGAGCGTAGAGGTAGTAGCTCTGATCCTTGCGCGCATCGAGACCCCGCAGCAGCCGGGGGTGACCCTCGGCGGTCCGCGAGAGGCGAGCGTAGTGCCCCGTAGCCACGCGCGAAGCGCCGAGCGCGTCGGCGATCCGCAACAGCGCCGGGATCTTGATCGTCTGGTTGCAGAGCGTGCACGGGCTCGGCGTGCGTCCCAGCAGGTAGTCCTCCACGAAGGGCTGCACGATCGCGCGCAGGAACGTGTCCCGACGGTCGAAGGCGTAGTGCGCGATGCCGAGGCGATCGGCCACGCGGCGTGCGTCGTGGACGTCCTCGGGAGCGCAGCAGCGACCCCGTCCTGCGCCGAGGGGCTGATCCCAAAGGTGCAGCGTGACGCCGATGACGGCGAAGCCCTGCCGGACGAGGCGAGCCGCGGCGACGGAGGAGTCCACGCCGCCGCTCATGGCGACGATCACGCGTTCGAGCACGCGGGGACTGTAGCGTGGAACGCGGGCGGCGCTACTGGCTCTGCAAGGTGGTGCGCACGGCGCCGGTCGCGCGGTCGACCAGTCGGGTGACGAGGTCGACCGCTTCGACGTAGCGGTAGACGCCGGCCTGCAAGGCGATCATGCCTTGGGCGTCGCCGGCGAAGGGGTTGGCTCGCAGGGCGTGGTGCACGACGCGCTCGCCGCGATCGACCTCGGTGCCGACGCGTCGGAGGACTTCGGCGAAGGAGCCTTGGGTGGAGGGCGATGCCTCGCGAGCAGGGGCGTGGGGTAGGGCGGCGGGTTCGGAGGGGCGGGGGGAGACGGCAGAGATCGCGGAAAGGGCACGCATGGTTCACCTCGCGGGTCCCATCGGACACGGGAGGGATCCGGTTGCGTGTCAGGCGCAGGCCTCCTGCATTCTGCGCGAGAGGGCGCCGATTCCGCGGGCGAGCAGGCGGGAGCCCCACGACTTGGACAGCCCGAGGTCCCGGGAGACGTCGTCGATGTCCTCGCCGCGGAGGAAGTGGCGACGGACGAGAGTGGCTTCGGTCTCCGGGAGGCGGGAGAGCTCGGCTTGGACGAGGCGGACGAGGTCCTCGTGAACGGCGTGATCCTCGGGATCCCGGGTCGGATCGGCGGCAATCGGCTCGCCGTCCTCGCCGCACGCGGGATCGGCAACGAGGCCGAGGGCCATGGCGGTGGCCATGCTGGCGAGGTGTTGGGAGAGCAGGTCTTCGGCATGCTGGCCTCGGACCCCGGCGGAGACCGCGGCGGCAGAGTCCTCCTGCAGCCCGGCGCCGACGTCGAGGGCGGCGCGCAGGGCGCGCACCTTCTCCCAGGCGCGGCGGGGCAGACGCGCGTGCGAGCGGACGCCATCGAGGATCGCCCCGCGTACGCGGATGTTCGCCCAGCGTCGAAACGACACGCCGCGGTCCGGATCGAACCTGCGAGCGGCCACAAGGAGCCCTTCCTGGCCGAAGCTGATCATCTCGTCGAGCTCGAGGACCTCGCCGATCTGGGCGCGGATCTGGCGGGCAATGATCGGCACGAGCGGCAATTCCGCATGGAACCGAGCGAGCACCTCCGGGGAGTCCCCTGCCACCACGGGGCAACGATTTGACGGACGGGGCTTCGCGTCAAGCGCCACGATGCGCGCGGGCGTCGGGGCGGTCCCGGACGGCGGCGACGGGGCCTTCGGTTGTTGGGAGGAGCGCAGCGACTGTGCTAGCGTGGGCGTCCGATGGCGAAGGGCCGAGTTCTGGTCATCGACAGCGATGAGTGGGTAGCGAGGCTGCTCTCGGCCGGGCTGCGGGACTACGGGTTCGACGTCAGCACCTCGACCTCGGGGGTCCAGGGACTGGAGGCGGCGCGAACCATCCAGCCGGACTGTGTCGTGACGGAGATGATCGTCGGGGAGATCGACGGGGCGGCGGTGGTGCGCGCGCTGCGTGGCGACGCGGGGCCGGTGTCGGCGGTGCCAGTGGTGTTCCTCACCAACGCCGACGAGGCCTCGGCGCGTCAGATGGCGTTCCAGGCGGGCTGCGACGTGTACCTGACCAAGCCCTTCCGGGTGGAAGAGATCGCGATGCAGGTGCACGCGCTGGTGGCGATGGCGGCGCGTCTGCGCGGCCCGCGGGATCAGGCGCCCACGATGGCAGCGCCGGCGCCGGAGAGCGCCTCGCCGGAGAGCGCGGCCCCGGGCGGTCACGCGATCGAGGGCAACATCGCGCAGATGTCGATCGCCACGGTGTTGACGCTGCTCGAGATGGAGCATCGCACTGGCACGCTCACGATCTCGACCAAGGGGCGCAAGTGCACGCTCGAGATGGTCGGGGGCTTCGCGAGCCAGGGCGCCGTCGGCGGCTCCAAGGTCTCGCCCCTCGCCGTCCTGCGCCAGATCCTCTGCTGGAAGGAAGGCCGCTTCCGCTTCCGCCCGGGCACCGACACCGTCATCCCCGCGGCGGCCAATCGCCGATCGATCGGTGCGCTGCTCATCGAGGCGGTGCGTCTCGACGACGAGTCGGCGCTGGAGCGCAGCGGGCTGCCCGGGGACGAGCCTCCGACCTCGAAGCGGTCCATTCTCCAATCCGCTTCGGGCAGCGTGCCGCCACCGTCGCGTCGAGCTGGCGCAGGTGCGCGCCGCATGTCGCGCCCTCCCGCGGCGCTTCCCGCCTCCAGGCCTTCGGTCACCGTCAAGCGCGCATCGCGTCCGCCTGCACCCCCGCCTGCCCCGGGAGCAGCGGTGCCTCGCCCGCCTCCGGTTCCGATTGTGCGTCCCGCCGCTGCCCGGCCCGGCCAACCGCCGCCCGACAAGAAGGCGTGACGCTTCGCCGCAGCGGCTTGTCCGAGCGCGCGTGCGTGGGATAGTCCCGCGATGCCGAGACACTGGGCCCTGGTCGCTTGCGCGTACGTGGGGCTCGCCCTGCTGGGGGCCGGGATCTCGGTCGCGGTGCATGGCGGATCGCCGTTCGCTCACCCGACGCCGCTGATGGGCGCGGGTCCGTGGTGGGTGCGCCACGCGATCTCCGGCGGCGTGGGGTTGGCGTTCGCGCTGCTGCTGGTGGCGGTCACGCGTTGGACGGTGACCCGGGTGGAAGCGGTGCGGCGCCTGCACCTGGAGCTGCGTCCGGTGGTGGTGGGGATGAGCCTGCCGGCGATCGCGTTGGTGTCGGTGCTTTCGAGCCTGGGGGAGGAGCTGTTCTTCCGGTCTCTGTTGGCGCCGCTGATCGGGGTGCCGCTGCAGGCGGTGCTATTCGGGGCAGCGCACCAGACGCGGAGCGCGACGCGATGGGTGTGGATGGTGTGGGCGGCCTCGGTGGGGTTGGCGCTGGGGTACCTGTACTCGGTGACCGGGTCGCTGGTGGGGGCCGTGGTGGCGCATGCGGTCGTCAACGCGGTGAATCTCCAGTTCCTGAGGGATCACGACCCCTCGGTGCCGGCATCGTCCCTCGGCGGTCTGTTGGGGGCAGGGGGCGGCCCGCGGGCGGGCGGCGGCGCGTAGTCGGAGGCCGACCACCGGGGCACTGCGTTGTGCCGCGTGCACGCGTCCAAGCCGTGGTAGACTCCGTTCACCGATGGCTTCAGAGACCATTCGCCTCGAGGGAGGGGCGGAAACGGGGGGACCGGTCGTTGCGTGCGCGCACCTCGACGCGTGCGGGGCATGTACTGCGATGGGGTTGCCCTATGAGCAGCAGGTGGCGGCGAAGCGCGAGCGGCTTCGCACGGCCATCGGGGTGTATCCGCACCTGGCGCAGTCGGAGCCCGAGGATGTGGTGCGAGCGGAGCCTGCGGAGGGGTACCGGACGCGTGCGAAGCTGGTGGTGGGGACGCGTGGCGAGCTGGGGCTGTATGCGAAGGACACGGCGCACGAGGTGGCGGACATCCCGGACTGCCGCGTGCTGGCGCCGAGCATTGCGCGCGTGACCGCGGGGTTGCGCAGCGCCCTGCGGGATCGGTCGTTGCCGTTGTCCCCCGGGGTGGTGCTGCTCGCGGTCGATCTGCGAGAGGCGCTCGATGGGGATCGTTCGCGTGTGATGATGACGCTGGTGTTGCGTCGAGACATGGCGCCCCCGCGCGAGGATGTGGACGTGCTGGCGCGCGGGTTGATGGAGCGTCTGCCGGATCTGTGCGGGGTGGCGTGCAGCCTCAAGGAGGCGGACAGCCCGCGGGTGCTCGGGCAGGAGCTGGTTCACCTGGTGGGTGAGAGCAGCGTGCGGGATCGGATCGGGGAGGTGTACCACTACGCGACGCACGGCTCTTTCGTGCAGGTGCATCGAGGGCAGGCGGGCAAGGTCCACGAGCTGATCCGAAGTTCGGCACACGAGCTATTCGGTGGGCTCGAGTCGGTGCGGGTGCTGGAGCTGTACGGCGGCTCGGGCGCGATCGGGTTGTCGCTTGCGCGGGCCGGGGCGCAGGTGGAGATGCTGGAGTCGTTCGGGCCGGCGGTGCAGGCGGCCACCCAGGCTGCGCGGGAGCAGGGGCTCGAGGGGCGGTTCCGGGCGGGCTGCGGCGACGCGCTGATGTCGGGCCGTGGGCTGGCGGCGGCGGGGCGTTGGGATCTGGTGGTGGTGAACCCGCCGCGACGGGGTGTGGAGCCCGGGGTGCGCGAGCTGATCGCGGGCGCGGGTGCGCGCGCGGCAGCGTACGTCTCGTGTGATCCCGACACGCTGGCCCGGGATCTGGACCACCTGCGACGGTTGGGGCTGTCGCCCGTGCGGCTGACGCCGGTGGACATGATCCCGCAGACCGAGGAGGTGGAGACGTTTGCGTGGCTGACGCCGGCGGAGCCGCCGGCGCCGGAGGTGTTGTACGAGGACGAGGAGCTGATCGCGGTGGAGAAGGCGCCGCACGAGCCCACGACGCCGCAGGCGGAGCATGCGAGCTCGCTGCTGGCGCGCGCGCAGTGTCTGGGCGCGGGCGGGTGCATCCCGGTGCGGCGTCTCGACGTGGGAGCCTCCGGGGTGTGTCTGATCGCGAAGTCGGCGGCGTATGCGACGCGGTGGGCGGATGCGCTCAACGCGCCGTCGGCGCGGAGCATCTACCTGGTGGGGTGCCGGGGGATCACGCCGGCCAAGGGGAGCATCACGCGCGAGCTGCGGGAGCAGGGCCGTCTGCTGCCCGCGCGCACCCGCTACCGTCGTCTGGCCGTGTTCGCCGGCCATTCGATCCTCCGCGTGGTCCCCGAGCAGGCCCATCCCCACCAGATCCGGCGTCACCTGGCGGCGATCGGACACCCGGTCCTGGGCGACGAGCGCTACGGGCACGGGCCCACCAACCGGTTCTTCGAGGAAAAGCACGGTTTGGACCGCACCTTCCAGCACTGCGTGCGGATCGAGGTGAACCACCCGACCTCGGGCCATCGGCTGGTCATCGAGTCTCCGGTGGCTCCGGATCTGCGAACGACGCTGCACCGTAGCGGAGGCCCGCCAACGCTGCTATTCCTTGCCCACAAGCATGCTCTGGGCACCCGCGGCTACTCGTCCGTCCCCCCACCGGCTCCTGACCGGGCGGGCGCGGCTCCGATCGGCGCGGATTCCGGCCTGGACTCGTCGTGCAGCGACGCTGGCGACGACGACGGGCAGGGCTGAGCGCTGCACGCGTCTCCCATGCAGACACCGGCCGACCTCGAAGACCGTCCGCGAGTTCTGATCGTCGACGACGAGAAGTTCATTCGCGACATCCTCGCCGACTTCCTCGGCATGGAAGGCTACGTGGTGCGCACCGCGGCCGACGGCGTCGCCGCGATGCAGGAGCTCGCTCGCGCCCGCTACGACATCATTATCAGCGACCTCAAGATGCCCCGCATGGGAGGCATCGAGCTGCTCGAAGAAGTCGCCCGTACCGACCCGTCGATCCTCACCGTGATCATGACCGGCTTCGGCACCGTCGAGACCGCGATCGACGCCATGAAGCGCGGCGCCTACGACTACGTCCTCAAGCCCTTCAAGGTCGAAGAGGTCATCCATATCGTCCAGCGCGGCATCGAGAAGCAGCGTCTCACCGCCGAGAACATGCGCCTCAAGGAAGCGGTGTCGCTCTATCGCGTCAGCGAGGCGATCGCGGCGAGCCTGTCGCTCGAGGAGGTGCTGTCGACGATCAGCGAGTCGGCGACGACGGAGCTGCGGGCGGATCTGGTGAGCACGTGGCTCGACGACGGGAACTCTGGGTACTTCGAGCGGCAGCACGATGTTCGCGAGGGGTTCGACGAGGGGGTGTCGCTGGGGAGTCTGGATCCGTCGGCGGTCGCCGCCTGGCTCGCCCAGGACCAGAACTTGGTCGATCAGGGATCGAGCGGGATGCGCTTCTTCGCCGAGGCGCCCGGCGTTCCCCTCGCGAGCCTCATCGCCGTCCCGCTCAAGATCAAGCGTCGCCTGTTCGGCTGGATCGCGCTCGCGTCGTTCACCCCCGGCTGCCGTTTCGACGAGGGCCAGCGCAAGCTGCTGTCGATCCTGGGTGCGCGCGCCGCGGCGGCGATCGAGAACGCCCGTCTGTACGAGGATCTGCAGGACACCTTCCAGCAGACGATCGAGGGGCTGGCCAAGGCGATCGACAAGATGGACCGCTACACGGCCGGGCACTCGGACCGGGTGGCGTTGTACTCGACCTTCCTCGCCGAGAAGCTCGGCCTGACCACCGAGGTGACGGACATCGTCCGCCAGTCGGCGCTCATGCACGACATCGGCAAGATCGGCTGTGTGCTGAACCTCAACAAGCCGGGCAAGCTCAGCCAGGAGGAGTACGAGGTCTTCAAGAAGCATCCGCAATACGGTCGCGACATCCTCGAGCCCATCCGGTTCCTGCACCCGCTCATGCCGGGCGTGCAGTCGCACCATGAGCGTTGGGATGGGCGCGGCTACCCGCAGGGGCTGCAGGGTACTGCGATCCCGCTGATGGCGCGCATCATCGCGGTGGGTGATGCCTACGACGCGATGACCAGCAGCCGCGCGTATCGCAGGGCGCTTCCCCACGAAGTGGCCATCCAGGAGATCGAACGCTGCAGCGGAACGCAGTTCGATCCAGAAGTCGCCAGCGCGTTCTGCGAAGGCATCGACGAGCTGCGGGCTCGTCGACTCGCGGGTGGCCTGACGATCCCGGAGTGAGCATCCACGTGGCCACGAGAAGCATTCGGGCGGTGTGGCTCGGGCGACGCCCCTACGAGCCGATCCACGTGCTGCAGGCGAGTCTGCTCGAGGCGCGACGCTGCGGCGCGGTGGGCGACGTGTTGCTGCTGCTCGAGCACGAGCCGGTGATCACGCTGGGGCGCGGCGCGAAGCCGGACCACGTGCTGCTCGCTCCCGAAGCCCTTCGCGCGCGCGGCATCGATCTGTGTCATGCCGGGCGCGGCGGCGACGTCACCTACCACGGCCCGGGCCAGCTCGTCGGCTATCCCATCCTCCACCTCGCCCCCGACCGCTGCGATGTCCGCAAGTACGTCGGCGACCTGCTCGAGCTGATGATCACTCTCGCCGCGGACCACGGCATCGGCGCCGGACGCGTGGAACGCCATGTGGGCGTGTGGGTCGATCGGGCCTCGCCGCACGCGTGGCCGGGGGAGCAGGTCGCTCGCGATCCGGCCAAGCTGGGCGCGGTCGGCGTGCGCATCTCCCATTGGATCACGATGCACGGCTTCGCCTTCAACGCGCTCACCGATCTGGACGCCTTCGGCGTGATCGTGCCGTGCGGGATCCGCGAGTACGGCGTCACCTCGCTGCGCGCCCTGGCCGGCGACGTCCCCTCTCCCGAGCAGATCGCGCGCCGCGCCAGCGCGATCTTGTGCGAGCGGATGGGGGCGGAGCTGGAGGGGTTCGAGGCGATCACGGCGCCGCACGACGACCTGCCCGAGGTGTTGGGAGCGGGGCGCTTCGCGGCGGAGGCGCGCAAGACGGTGGAAGCGATCGCGCGCGGATGACGCGCACTCGCGGGGGCGGGCTTAGCGGTTCGCGGGGCGGATCGAGCGCGGAGCGGTCTCGACCATGCGCAGGTACATCTGTGCCGACTTGTTGTCGGGCTCGAGCTCGAGCACGGCGCGCCACTCCGCCACGGCGCCTTCGACGTCGTTGAGCGACAGCAGCGTGACACCGAGCAGCACGCGCCCATGGGTGTAGGACGGGTTGCCATCGCGCGCGGCCGTGAACTGTTCCCGGGCCT
Organism: uncultured Polyangiaceae bacterium; assembly: GCA_964393505.1. GTDB lineage: Bacteria > Myxococcota_A > Polyangia > Polyangiales > Polyangiaceae > JACRCQ01. The sequence continues at coordinate 9,985 of CAYMUE010000033.1, read as the reverse complement.
GCTCGAGGCGTCCGTGATCCCGATACAGCACGCCGAGCCGCGTCCGCAGATCGGCGAACGAGGGGCAGAGCGCGACCGCCTTCTCCATCTCGTGCATGGCTTCGTCGGGCATCCCGGCCTCCTCGTAGGCCGCCGCGACCCCCGCGTGCATGTTGGCGATCTTCCCCTTCGCGAACGGATCGATAGCGTCCACCGAGCGCGCGCGGGCACCACGGATCTGCTGATAGATCTTCCGGGCGGCCTCGTACTTCGCCTGGTCATTGTAGGTGACCGCGAGGTTGAGCAGCGCCTCGGTGTAGTTCGGGTTGATGGTGGTCGCCCGCTCGAAGTGCTGTTCCGCCTCGAGGAAGGCCCCCCGATCGTGAGCGATCACTCCGAGCATGTTGTGGATGTCGGCAAAGCTGGTGCAGGTGGCAGCCACGGTCACCAGCAGCGGCTCAGCCTTGTCGAACTCCCGCTTCCGGTAATGCTCGCGTCCTCGGTTCAGCAGATCCTTCACGCGCTCATCCATGGATCCATCTTTCCTGCATTGCGGCCCGCTGTCACCCCCCACCGTGCGTGGGATCCTCCCAGTCGCCCCAAAACACCTTGGACCCCTGCCGGAACCCCGCCGCGCAACGCCGACGTTGCTCGACCGCCCGTTCGCTGGTAACCCCTGGACGCCGTGACCGATTCATCTCCCCGTTCCGCCGGTCGCATCGTCGATCCCTCCGTCGAGGACGACGACGTTCCGGTCGAGCAACTCAGCGAGGAGCCCCCGCCGATCTCGCACGCGGGGGATGCGGGAGAGGTGTCGGCCGGCGAACGAACGAGCCGCCCCTCCCTGGATCGCGTCAGCCAGCCCCCGCGACGCAGCGTGCCGGAAGTGGTGCGCGACGAACCCTCGTTGCGTCCCCGAACGTTCCCCGCGATGCCGCCCAGCGAGGTGTTGCTCGATCCGGCCGCGGCGCCGCCTCCGGTGCCGGAGCATCGTCCGCGGCGGACGTCGCCGACGGTGCTCACGCCGACGATGACGGCGGTGTTCGGGGCGCTGTTCGGGCTGGCGGGCATCTTCACGATCTACGCGCTGCTCCAGCGGTTCAGTCCGAATCCGACGCCCGGAGGCGCGCACTCCGCAGCGGCTCCGGTTGCATCGGCCACGGTGGCCGCGTCGGCGTCCGCAGGCCCGGGGCAGGCAGTCGAGCCGTTGCCCGATCTCGATGCCGAGGTCGGTGAGCCCGGTCCCTGGCGTCTCGCCGCTCTCAAGGATCAGGAGGGCATCCGGATCGTCGAGGGCACCGTCGGCCACGACCCCCTGCTCGCGACCCTCGAGTCCAAGCACGTCCCTCGCAAGGAGGTCTTCCGCATCGTCGCGGCCCTCAAGCAGTTCAAGGTCATGGACCACCCGGGCAAGAGCACCAGGTTCGCCGTCGCCCTCGAGCGCGGCTCCGGGAAGGTCAAGGCCTTCGAGCTCGAGCTGAGTTCGGTGGAGATCTACCAGGCCAAGGAGAACGAAGAGCAGCGACTGGTGGGCGAGAAGCTCGACATGAAGCTGGCCACGCGTCGCACGCTGGCCGGGATCCGCGTCGGCGAGGAGCTGTCCACGGACCTGCGCCGGGCGAAGCTGCGCGACGTGGTGTCCGAGGTCGTGGATCGTGCGTTCGACGGTCGTGCGCGGCTGCAGGGGATGCCGAAGGGGTCGACGCTGCGGGTGGTGGTCACCGAGCAGACGGCGCTCGGGCGGTTCTCGGGCTACGAGTACGTGGATGCTCTCGAGTACGTCTCCTCGAAGGGGAACGCGGCGCCGCTGCGGATCTACCGTGTTCGGGACGGCACGCGCTGGGGGTACTTCGATCAGAAGGGCAAGGAGCCGTTCAAGGGCGGATGGCGCATCCCCTGTCCCGGCGCGCCCGTGACGTCGCACTTCAACCTCAAGCGGCTGCATCCGATCCTGAAGACGGTGAGGCCGCACCTCGGCACGGACTTCGGGGCGCCGACGGGGACGCCGATCCACGCGGTGTACTACGGCACGGTGGCGCACATCGGGCCGCAGGGGCCCGCGGGCAACCTGATCATCCTGAAGCATCCCGGGGACATCGAGAGCTACTACATGCACCAGTCGCGCTTCGCGCCTGGGATCAAGCTCAACGACAAGGTCGAGACGTTCCAGATCATCGGCTACGTGGGAACGACCGGGCGATCCACCGGGCCCCACCTGCACTTCGGCATCAAGAAGAAGGGGCAGTGGGTGGATCCGATGTCGCTCAAGCTCGATGGCGAGCGGACGATCGGGAAGGACGCGAGGGAGCAGTTCGATCGGGTCAAGGCCGAGATGGACGCGTTGCTCGATTCGATCCCGCTGCCGGAGCCGGGTGCGCCCGCGGTCGAGCAGCCGGCCGCTTCGGCTTCGTCGGCCGCCCCTGCTGCGTCGGCCGAGGTGCCGGCGGACATGCACGGAGACGACTCGGAGGATCTGGACGAGCTGGAGCCCGAGGGCGCGGTCGATCCCAACGACAAGCCGGACGATCAGATGGCGAAGAAGCGGCCGTAGGGCCACGCGGCCGTCGTACGGTCAGTAGCAGGCACCGTAGGCCTGATTCTCGAAGAAGTAGTAGCCGATGACGCCGTTCTTGTTCTGGAGTTCGTGGCAGGACAGCGGCTCGGGGCAGTCGCTCGTGTCCCCGACGCGGCACCAGGGGCGGCACTTCTTCTCGGCGGTGCAGGCGTAGGCCGGCACGCAGTCCGTGTCGCTCGTGCAGGGGAACTCGGCGTCGGGGCCGAAGGCGCCGGCATCGCCGCAGATCGTGTGGCCGGGGGTGCGCCACAACTCGTCGTAGGGGTAGCAGCCCGCGCCCTGGCCGCACATGCTTTGAGGCTCGCGGGGATCGCACTGATCGGTGCATGCGCGCATGCCCGGGACGGCGACCCGCACGCCGCTCTCGTAGTCCATGCGCAGCACCTGGGCGCACACCGCGCCTTCGATCGGGCAGTCGGTGTCGATCTCGCAGTACTGCTTGCAGGTCCCCTGCACGCACGTGAGCCACGCGTCGCAGTAGTCCGTGCAGACCTCGCCGCGCTGCAGCCCCGTGGGCGCGATGCAGCCCGTCTCCCCCGTCAACACGTCGATGACGTCGCACGCCTCGCCCTCGGGGCACTCGCACTGCGGGAACGTGTCGCAAGGCCCGTACCACGGCTCGCACGCAGCCGTGGGATTCGTCGCCGCCTTGCGGGTGTAGCCGTCGAAGTCGAAGCAGGCCCCCATCGACGCGGTCAGCAGCAACAAGGCGACGCGGCCGGCATGCCTCGCGCGCATCAGAACGCCCCCGAGACGGAGAGTCCGGCGCCGCCGGGCAACGCCCCTGCGCTCACACGGGTCCTGGGCTGCGACGGTTTCGTCGTGGCGAACAGGACGGCGCTGGTGACCACACCGAGGCCTCCCACGATCCACCCGCCCCAGTACAAAGGCTCGAGGTGCTGACCATCCTGCGCGGCGTCGTAGCCGAACGCGTCGCAACGACGGTTCGTGTCGCAGTGATCGTCCACGGCCTTCTGCTTGCCGATCAGGATGGATCCGGAAACCGCGACGACGCCGAGGCCAGCCAGGCCGACGCCGCCAGCGACCCAGGCCCACGTCCTGCTCAGCCCCGGAGACACCGGCGCAGGCGCCTCGGTCCTCGCGGGCTCCGGAGCGATCCGCAACCCCAGCCGCTCGTGCTCCGACACGCGGAACGTCACCACCCGCCGGGCCCTGCCCGGTGCCGTCGCCGCCACCACGTGCGAGCCAGGGTTGATCACCAGCTCCTGCCCCGGCGTCACCACCTCCGCCTCGTCGAGCACCAGCCGCGTCTCCTTCGGCGCCCCGTCGTCAAGCTCCACGACCAGACGCGGAACCCGTCGCTCCAGCGACTCCGCTCGCTGGCGTGCGATCGGCACCCGATCGTCGTCTTCCGCGAGCTGCTTCAGCGTCTCACGCACGTGCCGCCATGCGTCGGCAAGCTTGCCGACCGCTTCCTCGCACTCCGACAGGTTGAGCAACGTGCCGGGCGCGGGATCGAGGCGTTGGCTCGCGGCGAACTTGGCGCACGCGTGGGCCGGCTCGCCGCGCTTCATCAGATCGCGACCCTCGCGGAACAGGCGGTCGGCCTGCTCCGCCGGTGTCTCCTCCGTGGGCGCCGGGGTCTCCGAATCCTGGGCGGCCGCGGGGGCCGGGTCCGAGGCGACGAAGGCGCAGGCGGTGAGGGCGGCGAGCAGGGATCGCGCGAGGAGCCGGGCGCGGCTACTTGCGACGGTCGCGCGGGTCGACGACCTGGGAGGACGCGGAGGGAGCGGGGGAGGGGGCGGACAAACGGAAGCTGGCCCGCGTCGTTTGACGGGATCGGACGAGCACGGTTCGCGATTGGGAAGCGCCATCCCTGGGACTACATATCACGTGATGCTCGCCCGGCGGCACCGACATCGTCACCGGGGGCGGACCGAGTATCTTGCCGTCCACGGTCACGGCACAGGAGCCCCCCTCCGCGTAGACCGCGATGGTTCCCTCGGGAGGCTCTTCCCCGGAGGAGGCCGGCGCCGCGGAGGCCGAAGCCGCGAGGGGCAAGGCCTCGATCGGCGTCGAGGTGGGGGAGATCGGGGTGGCTGCGGACGGGGAGGCAGCCGCATCGGCCGCGAGCGGGTTCGCATCGGAGCCGGCGGACTTGCCGTACCATCCGGCGCGCCACCCGGTGAGCGCGACGAACACCGCGAGGGAGATCCCGCCGACCGCGTAGATCCAGCGAAGGTTTCGCGGCGCGGGTCGGATCGACCACGGCGCAGGCCGCGAGGCGGTCGAGGGTTCGATCGTCCGCTGCGGTGCGCCCGACAGCGAGGGCAAGGCGTGGGTGCGCGCCTCGTCGAGCGGATCCCACTCGGCGGCGAGGGGGACCTCGAGCTGCGGCACCGTGGAGATGTCCGCTCCGTACAGCTCGAGATACGCCTCCCGGATGGCGGTCTGCATTTCCCGCGCGTTCTGGTAGCGATCGGCCTTCTCGAACGACAGCGCCTTGTCCACTACGCGCGCGATCGGCGCGGGGATGTCGGGATCGATTTCGAGCACGGGCGTGGCGTGCAAGGTCGCCGCGGCGACCAGCTGCTCGTTGACGGTCTTGCCGCCGTGCACGTGACGCCCGGTGAGCAGCGTGAACATCGAGGCGCCCACGGCCCACAGATCGGACAGACCGTCGACCTCTTCGTTGCGCCCCAGGGCCTGCTCCGGGGACATGAACGCGGGGGTGCCGAGGGTGGTGCCGAAGCGCGTCGCGGTGCTCCCGGGCGACAGATCGCGCAGCCGCGCGATGCCGAAGTCCAGCAGCTTGATGTCCCCCGCGCGCGTGATGAACACGTTCTCGGGCTTCATGTCCCGATGCACGATCCCGCCCTCGTGCGCAGCCACCAGCACGTCGAGCACGCACTCGTAGATCGCCAGCACCTCCGCAACCGGAAGACGCCGGTCGTGTCGGATCCAGCGTCGATCGACGCTCTCCCCCTCCAGCAGCTCCATCACCAGGAACACGGTCCCGGGATCCGAGTCGTCGTCGTCGAGGATCTCCACCATCCCCGGGTGCGCCACCTTGTTGGCGACGAGCCCTTCGCGCAGGAAGCGCGAGCGCAGGGTCTTGTCGAGGGCCAGCTCGGTGTGCAGGAGCTTCACGGCGCCGCGACGTCCGTTGCGGTGGGTCGCGGAGAACACCGACGCCATGCCGCCGACCCCGATCAGGCGATCGAGGCGCCACTTGTCGCGCAGCACGGTGCCGACGAGGGCTTGTGCTCGCTCCAGCAGGGCGTCGGAGGGTTCGCTCATGACAGCTTCGGACAGTGCTACAAGGGGGACCCGGGTGGAAAACCCCTCACCAGCCTACGGGGCTTCGCCCACGAGTTCAACCGATTGGATCCCGGGCTCGACGCGCACGATCGACCTGCCCGCGCGTGCACCCCGCATCCGATCGGTGCTAGACCCTGCCCCGGATGATTTCCGTCGAGAAACTTCACAAGTCCTACGGCGCCTTCGAGGCCGTGCGCGGCCTGTCCTTCGAGGTCGCCAAAGGTGAAGTCGTCGGGTTCCTGGGTCCGAACGGCGCCGGCAAGAGCACCACCCTCCGCATCGTCGCAGGGTTCCTCGGCGCCACCAGCGGACGGGTCACCGTCGACGGCTTCGACATCGTGGAACGCCCCCTCGAGGCCCGCGGCCGCATCGGCTACATGCCCGAGAACGTCCCGCTGTACCCCGAGCTTCGCGTCCGCGAGTACCTGACGTTCCGGGCCGAGCTCAAGCGCGTGCCCCGCTCGCGCAGGGCCGACGCGGTCCGCATCGCCATGGAGTCCACCCGCCTCGACGACCACGCCGACGTGCTCATCGGCAAGCTCTCCAAGGGCTATCGCCAACGCGTCGGGCTCGCCGACGCCCTGGTCGCGTCGCCACCCGTCCTGATCCTCGACGAGCCCACCGCCGGACTCGACCCCAACCAGATCCGGGAGGTGCGCGATCTGGTGCGATCCCTCGCGGCGGATCACACCATCCTGCTGTCCACCCACATCCTGTCCGAGGTCGAAGCTACCTGCGATCGCGCCCTGGTGATCGACCGCGGGCGCCTGGTCGCCCACGGCTCCCTCGAGGAGCTGGGCCGGATGCGTCAGGCCGGCATGACGCGGTTCGTGGTGCGGGGCGACGAGGCCCGCGCGGCCGAGGTCCTGCGCGGGGTGGAGCAGGCGGAGCGGGTCAAGGTGCGCACGTCCGGGGCCGAGGGAACTGCGACATTGGATGTCGCTTGGAAGGGGACCGCCGAGGGGATCCCCGACGCGGTCGAGCGCGCGGTGGCCGCCCTGATCGCGGCGCAGCTCGCCGTGCGCGAGGTCAGCCCGCGCAGGGCGTCGCTCGAAGAGGTCTTCGCGGCGCTCACCGAGGACGATTCAGCCGCCCGGCGCGGCGGGGAGGCGGCATGACCGGCTTCTGGCCCGTGTTCAAGCGGGACCTGTTCTCCACGTTCGTCACCCCGGTCGCCTGGGCCCTGATCGTGGTCTTCCTCTTCCTGCAGGGCATGAACTTCTACCTGCTCGTCGCCCACTTCGCCAACCAGGTCGAGGTCGCCGTCGACCGCGGCCCCGTCCAGTGGTTCTTCGGCGAAACCGTCCTGTTCTACCTCCCCATGCTCATGCTCCCACCGGCCCTCACCATGCGCTCCTTCGCCGAGGAACGCCGCGCCGGCACCATCGAGTCCCTGCTCACATCCCCCGTCTCCACCCCCGCCGTCGTCCTCGCCAAGTGGGCGTCGTCCTTCGTCACCTACATGATCGCCTGGGCCCCAACCCTGCTGTACATGGTCGTGCTCCAGCGCGCAGGAGACATCGACTGGCGCGTCGTCGCAGCCTGCTACCTCGGCGTCGCCCTCATCGGCGCCGCCTTCATCTCCCTCGGCGTCCTCATGAGCGCCATGACCCGCAGCCAGTTCGTCGCCCTGCTCGCCTCCTTCGCCATGGTCTTCGGCCTGTTCATCGTCGGCATCGGCGAGTTCGTCTTCGACTCCGGCCCCGTGCACGACCTCTGCTCCTACGTCTCCGTCTGGTCCCATATGGCCGACTTCTCCAAAGGCCTCATCGACTCCCGACGCGTCGTCTTCGACCTCAGCCTCACCATCGTGCCCCTGTTCGTCACCGTCCGCGCCGTCGATGCCTGGAGGTGGGGCTGATGGCCACCGAAAAGCCTCGCCGCAGCCCCTCCGGCGTCGTCTCCCGCGCCGAGCGGTTCTCCTCCGCCGCCGGCGTCCTCGCCGCCGCCGTCCTGCTGCTGCTCGTCAACGTGCTGTCCGCGCGCCACTACCGACGCGTCGACGTCACCTCCTCCAAGCTCTACACCCTCAGCCCCGCCACCCTCGACACCCTGCGGAACCTGCAGCAGCCCATCCGCGTCGAGATGATGCTCTCCCCCGGCGATCCCCTGCACGGAACCCTCGACGCCGTCCTCGTGGAGTACCGCTCCCACGCGCCTCGCATCGAGATCGCCCAGGTCGATCCCGATCGTCACCCCGCCGAGTTCCTCGCCGTGCAGCAGAAGTACGGCGTCCTCGTGGGCCGCACCGAGGACGGCCGCGTGGTGACCGACGCCGCGCTCATCGTCGCTTCCGGCGACAAGCACTGGTTCGTCACCTCCGCCGACCTGGTCGACCTGTCCGAGGCCGCCGAGGGGCGAAGCCGCTCCAAGGTCGAGCAGGCCCTCACCCACGCCATCCGCTCGGTGATCGGCTCGGAGCGCATGAGGCTCTGCGTGACCGCGGGCCACGCCGAGTTCTCCTTCGACGACGCGGGAGAGCGCGGGCTGTCGCAGCTTCGCGAGCGGCTCGCCAAGAACAACTACGACCTCGAGGTGATCGACTCCACGCGCCCCGATGCGCGCGAGCCCTTCAAGGACTGCCGCCTGCTCGTGATCGCCGGCCCCGGGCTGCCGTTCTCCCAGCAGGAGGCCGACGAGATCGCCACGCGAATGAAGGCGGGCATGAGCGGGCTGTTCATGCTCAACCCCATGTTCGATCGCGACGGCAAGAAGCCCCAGCCCACGGGGCTCGAGCCGGTCGCGAAGCTGTTCGGCGTCGGGCTGTCCGACGACCTGGTGTTCGAGCGCGACGACAAGGCGCGCCTGCCCCGCGGCGTCGGAGAGGTGTTCTTCCCCGAGCTCAGGACCCACGCCGTCACCGACGGCATGGTGCAGGCTGCGTCGTCGGCGGGGCTTCGCGTGCTGCTCATCGGGACCCGGTCGCTGCACGCCACGCTCGACGGCCCCCGTCCCGCGGAGCTGCTCGCCACCAGCGCGGATTCGTTCGGCATGCGAAGCTTCGCGTTGTGGGACCGTACCAGCGAGCCCGCCCGCCGCGATGACGACCGCAAAGGCCCCCTGGCGGTCGGCATGGCCTCCGAGCTGCCCGCGTCCAACACCGCCTCGGGCCGCGGCGCCCGTATCGTCGTCATCGGCTCCGCCAACGTCGCCTTCAACCAGAACTGGCTCACCCCGACCCTGCGCGGCAACTCCATCCTCGTGGAGAACGCCGTCTCCTGGCTCGCCTCCAGGCCGCCGATCCTCGACGTCCCCGACCGGCAGACCCCGGCCGCCAGCCTCCGCATCACCGAGTCGTCCCTCGGCGAGATCATGCGCTACGTGCTGGTCTACATGCCCGGCGCGGCCTTCCTGCTCGGCGTCTCCGTGTTCCTCATGCGCCGCAGCGACCGCAAGGAGCGCAAGGCTCCCGACGGCCCCCGCAAGCAGGACCGCAAGGCCTCGTCCCGCAAGAAGGACCCCGACGCCGACAAGCCCGACGCCCAGGCCCCGGATTCGTCGAAATGAGCGCTCGCGCACGCAACATCACCACCGCCGTGCTCGTGGCTTCCGCCGCCGCCCTCGGCGCCTACGTCTTCTGGATCGACCGCGATGCCCCCACCAGCACCGAGCTCGAGGCGCGACGCGGCAACCTGCTGCGCGTCTTCCGCAGGGAGCAGCTCGAGGAGGTGCGCATCGAGAGCCCCGACGATCGGTGGGTCCTCACGCGTACCCCCGCAACCGACGCATCCGACGAGAAGTGGATGCTCGCGCGCGGAGGGGCGGCCGCGGTTCCCGCCGACGACGCGGCCGTGGAGCGGCTGGTGCACTCCCTGGAGTTCGCTTCCCCGCTGCGCAAGATCGAGCCTCCGCCCGAGCCCGGGACCTCGGGGCTCGATCGCCCGCGTGTGGTGCTCTCCCTCCGCATGGGCAAGCAGCAGGCTCGCGTCGCCATCGGAAAGGAGGCCCCCAGCCCGTCGGGAGCGGCCTATGCATCGGTGGACGGCGAGGGGGTGCTCGTGATTCCGCGCGACGTTGCGGCGGATCTGCTGCAGCCCGCAGATGCGTTCCGATCGCGCACGATCGCGCCCTTCACGATGTCGGAGACCGCGGCGATCGCGCTCGACGGGGCCGGAGGCGCGCGCAAGCTGGTGCGCGCCCCCTGGGGCG
>CAYMUE010000032.1:28826-49273 GCA_964393505.1 uncultured Polyangiaceae bacterium | reverse complement strand
AGAAGGCGGCAGTCTGTCGATCATCCGTCGCGACGACCTGATCGCCCGCCATGTCCCCACCGAGGTCATCGACTTCTGGATCGAGCAAGGGCTGCTGTGCGCGCATGGCGCCGACGACGCGTTCCTGCTGACGGCGACGATCGCGTCGAGGGTGGCGTTGTTCGAGCAGATGGAGCGACGGAAGCGCAGGCGCTGAGGCAGCCGGCCTGAGGCGGTGGACTGCGCGGGCCGGTCCTCGAGGGAGCAGTTGCCGAGGGCGCTCGCCCTTGCGGAGCCGTCGATTCCGGGGCAGACCATCGTACATGGCGGGCGACCCCATCCGGTTCGAGGCGCTCTTCGGTCGTTGGGCGAAGCGTGTGCGTTGGCGCATGGCCGTTCGCCACGCCCTGACCGGCGCCGGCGCCGGATTGCTCGCGGGCACGCTGGCCTCCTTGATCGCATGGCGCACGCATCACGGCGAGCTTCGTCCCTGGATGGGCGCAGCGGGGGCCGTGGGGCTCGCCGCGGGCGCATGGTTCGGCTCCCGTCGGAGGTTCTCCGATCTCGATGTCGCGCTTTACCTCGACGGACGTCTCGCCACCGAGGAGTCGATCACCACGGCAGTGCAGCTCGGGCGCGGCGGGAAGCTCGACGACGAGGCCGCTGCCTTGGTGCTGCAGCAGGCCGTCGAGGCCCTGGAGAAGGCCGATCCCAAGCTCGTGCGGCCGCCCGTCTTCGTGGGGGATCACCTGCTGATCCCCGTGGCGATCGGCGCGATCGTCCTCGTTGCGCGCATGCCGATGCCGGTGCAGCCGATCCCCGCGGCGCCGCCGGGGGCCGACAAGGTGCAGCTCGCGCAGGTCGAAGGGCTCGAGAAGATCGCGGCTCTCGAGGCGCTGAGCACGCCCGACGAGGCGCAGCGGCAGCGGCTGCAGAAGCTTGCGGAGGATGCGAAGAAGCTTCGCGAGAAGCTGCGCGAGGGGATGGAGCGCAGGGAAGCGCTGGCCGAGATCGCGAAGCTCAAGGACGACATCGCTGCGGAGCGCATGAGCCTGGGCGACGGAGAGCGTCGGGCGGGGCTCGAGGCCGCGCAGGGGCAGCTCGCCAACGAGGCGCTCACGCGCGATGCGGCCAAGGCGTTGGGCGACCGCGACCTGACGAAGTTCGACGAGGAGATGCAGAAGCTCGCGAACTCGGAGGAGAAGCGCGATCGCGACAAGGCGCGGCAGAAGCTCGAAGAGGCCGCAGACGCGGCGAAGAAGAACGGCGCTCCCGATGTCGCGCGGGCCCTCGAGGAGCAGCAGAGGCTCTTCGATCAGCGCAAGGAGCGCGCCGATGCGCTGCGGGATCTCGCCGAGGGGTTCGGCGACGATCTGCCGCAGGACCTGCGCGAGGACCTGCAGGAGCTCAACGAAGGCGGCGACGACAAGGACGCGCGCAAGCTCGCCAAGGACCTCGGCGACGCGCTCGAGAAGCTGACGCCCGAGGAGCGCAAGCGCCTGGGCGAGCGCTTGCGGCAGCAGGCCGAGAAGGGGAACATGGCGCCCGCCGACAAGGAGCGCCTCAAGGACCTCGCCAAGAAGCTGGCCACTCCCGAAGGGCAAAAACAGCTCGAAGAGGAGTTGCGTCGGATGGCGAACGAACCCCTCGACAGCGAGGAGGCGGAGCGTCAGCGCGCCCTCGACGGCGCGCAGCGTGGGGCAGGGGACGCGCAGAAGGAGCTGGGCGCGATGCCGGTGCCGATGGAGGGGAACACACCGGGACAGCCCGGTCAGGACGGCAAGTCCGGTCAGGGTGGCAAGCCCGGTCAGGATGGCAAGCCCGGTCAGGACGGCAGTGGAGATTCCAAGGGATCGGGGAAGAACCCGGCCGGCGCGACGACGGGCGGCCCGGGAAGCCACCACGACAAGGGGCACGGTGATCACAAGGGGGGCTCGACCGCGGAGCTCGATGCCAAGGGGTTCAGCTCGCGAGCGGGCGGCAAGATCAACAAGGGGGCGCCGATGCCTGGAGCGGCCGCAGGGCGCACGGCCGGCAAGCCCGGCGACACCGCCAACACCCGCGGCACCGGCGCCCTCGGCGACGTCGGCCCTTCCGAGGTCGGCGGCGTGGACCGCTCCGACGTCCCCGAGGAGTATCGGGAGCAGGTGGGGCGTTACTTCAGCCCCTAGGCTTGGTATGGGTGCAGATGCACCGGCAGGGCCGCCTCCGCGCGTCCTCCGGGCTTCCCAGCACGCAGCGTTCGAGGTGTGAGCATGGCCGAAGGAGCGTCGTTCGAGTCCCGTCTTTCGCAGGCCGCCGAGCTCAGCACCCGCCTGAAAAATGCCATCGGCTCGGTCCTCGTCGGGCAGAACGAGGTCGTGGACCAGGTCCTCTGGGGCATCATCGCCGGCGGCCACGTCCTGCTCGAAGGCGCCCCCGGACTCGGCAAGACCTTGCTCGTCCGCACCCTCGCGAGCTGCCTCGACCTGCAGTTCGGCCGTATCCAGTTCACCCCCGACCTGATGCCCTCCGATGTCATCGGCACCAACGTGCTCGTGATGGACGCGGCCGGTGGCGGACGCCAGTTCTCCCTGCACAAGGGGCCGATCTTCGGGCAGGTGATCCTCGCCGACGAGATCAACCGCGCCACGCCCAAGACCCAGAGCGCCCTGCTCGAGGCGATGCAGGAGCACGCGGTGACCATCGCGGGCAAGCGACACGTCCTCGAGCAGCCGTTCTTCGTCCTCGCCACCGAGAACCCCATCGAGATGGAGGGGACCTATCCCCTGCCCGAGGCCCAGCTCGACCGCTTCCTGCTCAAGGTGATGGTTCCCAATCCGAGCGAGGACGAGCTCACCGAGATCCTCGCGCGCACCACCGGCCAGGAGATGAAGCCTCCGGATCGCGTGCTCGACCGCGACGAGGTGCTCGTGCTCCGCTCCCTGTGCCGCGACATCGCCGTGGCCGAGCCGGTGCTGCGCTACTCCGCACGACTCGTGGGCGCGAGCGAACCGTCCCGTAAGGACTCCCCGGAGCTCGTCCGCAAGGCCCTTCGCTACGGCGCCGGCGTCCGCGGCGCCCAGTCCCTCGTGCTGTGCGCCAAGTCGGTCGCCATGCTCGAAGGCCGCGCCCACGTCTCCTTCAACGATATCCAGCGCGTCGCACTGCCCGCTCTTCGCCATCGCCTGATCCGCTCGTTCGAAGGCGAGGCCGACGGCATCACCACCGATCAGGTCGTGCAGGAGCTGATCAAGCACGTCCCCACGCGTCCGGAAGCGGTCGAGGCTGCCGTCAGGAAGGGTTGAGATGGCTGGCTCGAGCTCGACGCGACGACGCGCGGTTGCCCTGCCGACGGCCGTCTGCGTGGCAGCCGCGATGCTGCTCGCCTCCGAGCCTGCAGCCGCCGAGCTGCGCGTGACTGCCGCGCCGGTGCTCGGCTCCACGACTCCTGCCAACGGCACCTGGCTCGAGATCGGCGTGCGGATCGACAACGACGAGACGCGTCCCTTGCGGGGCACGGTCGAGCTCACGGCCCCTGCGGGCTACGGCTCCGACGACCGTCTCGTGTCCACGGCTCCGTTCGCGGTAGGGGCTGGCGCTACGGCGACAGTTCGTATGCCGACACGTGGGGCTCCGGCCGGGGCCGGGCAGATGACGCTGCGGGTCCTGGGCGAGCGAGGGGATCAGCTCTCGGTCCTCCCGGTGACCACGGGCGGTGAGGCCTTGCCTTTCCTGCTCGACACCTCGGAGCCGCCCCGCCTCGCGGGCGTCGCACGCGACCTCGCGGTCCCGATCTCCTACGACCCGGGGCGCTACTCCTGGAGCGGCAGCTCGCGCAATCCCGGCCTGGTCACCGGATCGGTGCGTACCGACCCGGCCACGGGCGACCCGGTGCTCCCCGAACGCGCGGCGGGCTATGCGAGCGCCACCCTCGTGGTCATGCGCTCCGATCAGCTCGCGCGCCTGGCCGGATTGCAGCTCGAAGCCCTCGCCAACTACGTGCTCGCCGGCGGCTCGCTCGCGGTCTTCCTCACCCGTCCCGAGGATCTGCGCAACGCCACCCTGTCCGCTCTGGTCGGCGGAGAGGTATCGAACGCGCCCGTTCCCGCGGAGCTCAAGCGCGCGCCGGCCGAGACTCCGGAGTGGGCGAGTGGCACTCCGGGCGCCGCGAGCGGCTCGGGGGGAAGTGGAGGCAGCGGAGGGAAGAAACCCCGGGCTGGCGCCTCGAAGCAGGTGTGGCCGGGAGAAGAGGTGGGCAAGACGCTGACGGGCTACGCCGGGGGCAACCTCGTGCCGACGCTCTTCGGCGCTGCCGCGACTTACGGTCTCGGCGAGATCCACCTGCTGGCATTCGATCCGACGGCGAGCCCCGGGGTCGATGATCCATGGGTCAAGGGGCGGATGATCGAGCTGGTGGCTCACGCTTGGGATCGCAGGGAGAGCATCGTGGCGCGACACGGGGCGTCGGTGTCCACCACCGATCTGACGCCGGTACGCAAGGAGCTCGACCCGAACGAAGGGAGCCGGTGGGCGATCATCGTGGCCGCGATCCTGCTCACCGCCTATGCGGTGGTGGCGGGGCCCGTGAACTTCCTGCGCGCGGCGCGCAAGCAGCGCCCGCTTCGCGCCCTGGTGCACATGCCGATCTACGCGGCAATCGCCCTCGGCCTGGTGGTGCTGCTCGGCATCGGCGCCAAAGGCTGGTCCGGCAAGTCGCGTCACCTGACCTTCGTCGAGGCCGGCGCCGGCGTGTCCAAGGCCTCGGTCCGGCGCTTCCGCGGCTTCTTCACCTCGCGATCGCGCGCCCTCGAAGTGCGCGCCACCGACTCCGCCAGCGTCCTCGACACCGCGATCGAACCCCGCGCCGGCGCGTCCCGCTCCCTCATCGTCGAACGCGAGGGGCTCCGCCTGGTCGGCGTCTCCACCATGCCCTGGGAGACCATCGTCCTGCGCGAGGACGGCTTCACTCCCATCGGCGCAGGGCTCAGCGTCACGCGCGATGCCGACGGCGAGATCGTGGTGGCGAATCGCACGGCGCGGGACCTGCGTGCGGTGGTGCTCGTGACGCCATCGGAGCCTGGCAAGCGCGCGCGCGGCGCGGTGTTCTTCGACCGGCTGCGCGACGGGGCCCGCGTGAAGTCCTCGGAGGGCAAGAAGATCCCCGCGTTCTCTCCGTGGTCCACGGGATCGCCCGGACTCGGAAGCGGCGAGCTGCAGCCCCTGCGTGATGACCTCGAGGCCCAGTCCCGCGGGCTGTTCAACGCCTGGATCGCGCTGGCTTCGTCGTTCGGCGACGACGCCGACTGGTGGCCTCAGGACGTGCCGGTGGTCCTCGCCCAGATCGACGGCGGCGAAGGGCGGCTGTCCGACTCCGGTCTGGGACTCGATCGGGACCGCGTGCTGATGCGCGTGGTGGGCTGGGGAGGCTTGCCGTGACCGATCTCATCCCCAGCATCCCGGAAGCCCAGAGCGAGCCCGTCGTACGCAACGTGCCCGGCAGCGAGTACGCCATCCGCGTGCGTCACCTCTGGCACCGATTCGGCACGCTCGACGTCGTACGCGACGTGACCTTCGACGTGCGCCACGGCGAGATCTTCGGCTTCATCGGGCCGAACGGCGCGGGCAAGACGACCACGATCCGCATCATCTCGACGCTGCTCGAGCCGATGGCGGGGCGCGTGGAGGTCGATGGATTCGACGTCTCGATCGATCCCGATGAGGTGCGTCGTCGGATCGGGTACATGCCGGATCACGCGGGCGTGTACGAGCGGGTGACGGTGCGCGAGTACCTGGAGTTCTTCGCCGACGCGTTCCGCATCCCGCACCTCGGGGTGGTCGAGGCGGTGCTCGAGCTCACCGACCTCGAGAAGCTGCAGGACAAGGTCGTTGCCACCATGTCCAAGGGCATGAAGCAGCGCCTGCAGCTCGCCCGCGTGCTGCTGCACGACCCCAAGGTGCTCGTGCTCGACGAGCCCGCGAGCGACCTCGACCCGCGCGCGCGCATCGAGATCCGCGACCTGCTCCTCGAGCTCCGCTCCCTCGGCAAGACGATCTTCCTGTCGTCGCACATCCTCACCGAGCTAGCCGACGTCTGCACCTCGGTCGCCATCCTCGAGCGCGGAAGGCTCGTGGTGGCCGGTCCCATCGGCGAGATCTCCGGGCGGCTCGAGGCGCGACGCGCAGCGGAGGCGATCGGCCATGCGCCTCCCGCAGCCGCGCAGCCTGCGATCTCCCCGCCGCAGCCCGTCCCGTCTCCCATGCCCGCCGGGGACGCTTTCCCGCCCCCGGTCGTCGAGGCCGTTCAGCCCGCGACACAACCCGTCGTTCCCGTCGTCACCGCAGGTGGCGTGCCCATCCCCGCCACCGCACGTCGTCGCCTCCGGCTTCGCGTGCTCACCGATCCGCAGCACGCGGCCCGACTGCTCGTCAACGGACCCGGCATCCTCGAGGTCCAGCTCTCCGCGGGCGGCGTGCTGATGGTCTCCTATGTCGGCGCCGAGCAGCTCGTCGCCCAGATCGTTCAGCACCTCGTCATGAACGGCGTCGCTGTCGTCGGCGTCGAGCCCGAGCGCAACGAGCTCGAGCGGATCTTCCTCGAGGTCACCAAAGGGGAGCTGCAATGAGCGCGCAGACCGGCACCCCCTCGTTCGTTCCGCCGCCGCCGTCCACGGGCACCATCGACCGCGCACGCACCCGCATCCAGAAGGCCCGCAAGGAGCCGAACCCGGTCTGGATCCGCGAGCTCAAGCAGGCCGTGCGCATCTCGCACACGCCCTTCATCCTGATGACGGTCACCGGCCTGATGGCGCTGCTCATGTGCGCCATCGGCGGCATCGGCAGCGTGGCGGGCAACCCCGCATCCACTGGCGTCGCCCTCTTCCACACCTTCTTCTCCCTCGCCTTCTTCGTCGTGTGCCTCGTCGGCCCCGCCGTCGCCGCCAACAGCGTCGCCTCCGAACGCGAGGGCAGAACCTGGGAGGCTGTGATCCTCACCGGCCTGTCCCCCAAGGTCGTCGCCTGGGGGAAGTTCCTGTCCGCCTTCTCCTCCGTGTCGATGTACGTCGTCATGCTCGCTCCCGTCGGCGCCCTGCCGTTCCTCTTCGGCGGCGTCACGGCCCTCGAGGTGATCGTCGCCTTCGCGTTCCTCTTCCTGCTCGCCATCCTCAGCGTCGCCTTCGGCCTCGCCATCAGCTCCAAGATGGCCAGCGGACGCACCGCCATCGCCCTCACGCTCCTTCTCGCCGTCCCCCTGGCCGCCACCGGCTACCTCGCAGGAGGCCTCGGTCTGTCCTTTGCCGCCCACGAGCTCTGGCCCGCCGTTCTCGCGGGCCCCCCCGTCTGGCTCCCCACCGCCTACGAGCGCGCGCCCTTCTCCCTCGAGTACTTCACCTTCCTCGTCCTCATCCCCGTCGCGCTCGTCGTGCTCCCCGCCTGGTTCTTCTACGAAGTCACCGTCGCGAACCTCACGAGCTGGTCCGACGATCGCTCCACCGGCCTCAAGCGCTGGTTCGCCATCATGACCCCGTTGCTCACCGTCGCAGCCGCGGTCCCCGCTGCGGGTACGGCCACCAGCAAGCCCTCCGTCGCCTTCATCATCGCCCTGTCCGTCGTGCTGGTCTTCCTCGTCTTCGCGGTGTTCGTCTTCGTCGGCGAGCCGGCCGGCCCGTCCCGACGCGTGCTCGTCCACTGGGATCGCAGCGGTGCAGGGCGCATCCGACGCTTCTTCGGCCCCGGTCTCATGACCACAACTGCGCTGGTCGTCGTCATGGGGCTCGGCTCCCTCGCGGTCATCGGCGCCGCGGGCGCCGCCGTGTCGTCCCTGTCGCCCGCGGTCACCGGCTCGCGCCAGAACGAGATTCTCGCGATTGCCGCGGTCGCGGCCTACGCCTCGACCTGGTTCCTGTTCCTCGCGGGATTCGGCGCGTGGGTACGGGCTCGCTCGAGCACGGCCGGAATCGCCCGGCTCATGCTGCTGGTGGCGATCTTCTTCTCGGCGGCTGGGCCCTGGCTGCTCGCGGCCATCGCCGGCGTCATCGCCGACAGCCCAGGCTCCACCGATGCCTGGGTCGTTGCGGCACCGTCACCCTTCTACGTCTTCCTCCTCATCGACGCCCTCGACGATCCCCACGGCGAGTTCGTGATCGCGGCAGGGGCGTTGTGCGCCGTCGCCTGGGCGCTGATCGGCGTAGGGTTGCTCGCCGCCGCCACCTCCAAGTGCAAGGTCGTGATCCGGCGTCACGAGCAGATCCTCGCCGAGGCGGAAGCGGTCTTCGCCAGGGAGGACGCGGAAGCCGATGGCGCAGCGCCCGAGGATGCAACCGCTCCTGCCGACGCGCCTTCCGCGGAGGCTCCCGAGACCGTTCGCTCCGCGGACGAGGGGCCCGCCGCATGAACGATCTGCTCGATCCTGCGTTCCTCGGCGAGCTCGAGGCACTGCGACGTCGTCTCGAGATCAAGGCGCGCTCCGGCGCCGCCGGGGACAGCGCGTCGCGACGCAGGGGAGGCTCTGCGGAGTTCCAGGATCACCGCCCCTACGCTCCGGGCGACGATCTGCGTCGCGTGGACTGGGCCGTATACGCCCGCACCGGCGAGCCGGTGGTGAAGCTCTTCCGGATGGAGGAGGACGCGCTGGTGCGCGTGCTGGTGGATTCGTCGAAGTCCCTCGCGTACGGCACGCCCTCCAAGCTCGACACCGCGCGTCGCATGGCCGCGGCCATCGGCTACATGGCGCTTGCCTCCGGGCAACGCGCCCAGGTGATCGGGGTGGGTGAGGGCGTGCGCGCCCTGGGGCGGAGCGGCCGGGGCAGGGGAGCCCTCGCCGCCTTCCTGCGCAATCTGGAGGCGCTGGAGCCATCGGGCGGTACGGACCTCGCCCGCGCCCTCGACTCTGTCCTAGGAAGCTCCACGCGCCCCGGAATGATCGTCGTCCTCAGCGACTTCCTCGACCCCGGACCGGTCACTGGAGCCCTGTCCCGGGCCCGGGCCGCGGGAAATGACCTCTCGATGATCCAGGTCTGCACCCCCGACGAGGTCGAGCCCTCGTTCGAAGGCGACTGGTCCCTGGAGGATGCCGAGACCGGAGCGGCCATCGACGTTACGATGGATGCTGCGGCGCTCGAGGCGTACGTGCTGCGGTTCGCGGGGCTGTGTGAGGAGCTCCGATCGTTTGCGCGACGTCACGACGCCAGCTACGTGCGGGTGCGCACCGACGAGAGCCTCGAGCCGGCGGTGCGACGGTTCGTTGCGCGCAGCGTGGACTGACTCGGAGAAGCGACCGCAGCAGCGCGTCCGCGGAGAGGCGGTGTCGCGAAGGAGGAACGCGTCAGCGTGACGGTGCGGGTGCCAATGGTTCGGGTCCCGACATGGCGGGGCCCATACCGCGACCGAAGGGTCGCATGGGGCCCTGTCCGCCGGAAGCTCCGCGCCCCGCCGCGTGCACCAACCGGGCGCGCTCGGAGGCAGGCAGCTCCTTGGCGAGCTCGACGATCCCTTCGTGCATCACGCGCTGTGCGTCGGATTGAGCCGCGCGCAGCTCGGTGAGCGCGGCGGAGGCCCTGGCCGGGTCGAACGGTTCGGCGGAAAAGGCTTCGGACGCACGCGCCCGCGATTGCTGAACCGCCCTGCGCCTATCCTGCATCTCCGGGCGCCGCTGCTTCCACACGCGCTGCGCCTGCGGCTGCCACGTCTTGCCGATCGCGTTGAGACCCCCGGGAGGCCCATCCATCGCGACGCGACGGTTCAGCCTCGCGGAGACGAGCATCCCGGCGAGGAACAGGTTGATCCCAAGCGAGACCAGGAACAGCAAGGCCCACGGGCGCTTCTTCAGCTCGCTCATGGTGTGTCTCCGATTCCGACGAGCTCGTCGAGCGCGAGCTCGATCGCGTCCGCGTCGTCGACCGACGCGGTCTCCGTCTGCTGCGGGGCAAGCGAGCCGACCACCAGGCCCAGCATCGCGGCCGCGGCGAGGGCTCCCAACGGGCCCCAGGCCCGGCGCAGGGTCCACGCCCCCTCCGCCCAGCGATTCATGCGCTCCGTGCGCGAGGCTCGCGCAGCCTTCGCAGCGGCGATTACGCGGGCACGCATCAGCTCGGAAGGCTCGATCGCAGGGGCCTCCTCGAGGAGCTCGTCGAGCGAGGCCTCACGAGCCACAAGCTCCTGTGCCTGCGCCGATTCGCGCAGCAGCGCCTCCATGGAGGCGCGACGGTCCGCGGGCCAACGCTCGGGATCCGCACCATACGCCGACACGCATCTGTCGAACGTCTCGATATCCATGCCCGCCTCGCGCTTCGTTCGTTCGTTCATGGCAACGGCTCCGTACGCTCATTCGGGCGTCGCTCCGGCGCGTATTGCTTCACGTGCCTGCGCAGGTTCTGCCGTCCTCTCGACAGCAGCGACTCCAGCGCGTCTACCTCGATCTCCATCACCGCAGCGGCCTCGCGGTTGCTCAGCCCCTGGTGGTAGACCAGCGTGATGGCCGCGCGTTGACGGTCGGGAAGTGCGTCCAAGGCCTTGCCGATCGCGCGCGCGCGTTGGTGCTCTTCCAGCATCGTCGTCACGCCGGCTGCGGGATCGGGGCAGTCGACCTCGTCGCCGGGACGCAGCTTGCGTAGTGCTCGAAGACGGTCGATGCACAGGTTGTGCGCCACGCGGTGCAGCCAGGTCGTGAGCTTCGCACGGGGTTCCCAGGAGGGCAGCTCCTTCCACAAGCGCAGGAACGTCTCCTGCGCGACATCCTCGGCCTCCGCCGAGTCCCCGAGCATCCGGTACGCGAAGCGCGTGAGCGCCCCCAGGTGCCGGTCCACCAGCTCGCGCGCCGCTTCGTCGTGCCCGGCCGTCGTCCTCCGGATCAGCTCCGATTCGTCGACTTCGGACCTTGCTGGAGGTTCGTGGTTCATGGAGGAGACCAGGAAGCGCGAGCATCAGCGGCCTTCATGCTTCCGTCAACGGCCCCGGCGACGCGGCGCCTTCGCCGCCTTCACCTCGTCCTGCGTCACCGTCCCGTCGCGGTTCGCGTCGAGACGCTCGAACCACCGCGTCGCCCGCTGCGAGAACTCTTCGGCCGACAGCTTCCCATCGCCATTCACATCGAGCGCCGGGGGCGCCTTCGCATTCCCTTCGCCCCTGGGGCCGGCGCCGCCGTCGGCCTTCGGCCCGTTGCCCCGTCGCCCGCGAGCCGCCTGAAGCTCCTGTCGATCGAGCTGGCCATCCTTGTTGGCGTCGACCTGATCGAACCGGTCCTTGAGCCGTGCAGGCGCCTCTTCGCGCGAGATCGTTCCGTTGCCGTCTCGGTCGAGGCGCTCGAAGCTCGGAGCCCTCGGCCCGCGTTGCGCCCTGGGACCGCGCTGCCCGCGGTTCGCCTTCTCCGCCATCCGGGGCCGCATGGCCCGGCTCTCGTCGCGATCGAGCTGACCGTCCTTGTTCGTGTCAGCCATCGCGAACTTCTCCGCCGATGCCGCCTTCGCCTCCTCCAGCGTGACCTTGCCGTCCTGGTTCTTGTCGGCCTGCTTGAAGATCACGCCCGGGCCTCCCTTGCCCGCTTGCTGCGCGGCTGCCGCCTGGCCCGTCGGAGCCGGCGCCGCACCGGCCGCCGCCGTCCCGCAGCCCATTGCCAATGCCCCTGCCGCCGCGATCGCCAACATCGAGTACCGGATCTTGTCGAGCATGTTCGTTTCCTTGGATGGGACGGGGTTTCGACCCGTCTGCTCCTCCAACGACCCGTGCCCGACATTCCGTCGCAGGTTTTTTCCGGGCGGGCCCGCCCCACCGTCAACGCTGCGGCTTCAGCGCGCGTACCGCGTCCCCACGGATCTCGAGCGCCTCAGGGCTCCCCCCGTAGTGACGCGAAATCCCCACGTCGATGCGCCAGACCCGATCCCCGCAGGCGCTGCTGATGCCTCCGCGCTGAACGGTGTGACCCACCACCATGCGTTTTGCCTTCACGCTGTCGAGGACCTCGCCCAGCACCTTGCAGTCGTCTTCGCCGGTCGATGCCGAGTAGCGGCGCTCCCAGACCGGCCCCGACTCGCCAACGAGGGAAGGGGAGGGCTCGGCCGCGTCGCCTCGCATCCACGCGCTGACCTCGCGATTGATGCGCACCAGACCGTAGCGCACGTGCTTGGGCAACACGCCGCCGTGCACGAAGAGCGTATCCCCGACCAGCGCCACCGTGTCCCGCGCCGCCAGCTTCCTCGCGTAGGGACCGCCCGGTGCAAAGGACGCGGCGCGCGCCCGCGCCCCTTCGGGTAGACGCAGAATCTGAGGCGACTTCAGATCGAGCCCCGGAACCTTCGCGAAGTCCGCCAGCCCACCCGGGGTCACGTAGTCGAAGTTCAACTGGACGTTCATCACCTCGTGGTTCCCCACCAGCGCGATGACACGCCCTCCTGCCGCCTTCGCCTCGTCGCGCAGCCGATCGAACATGTCCACGATCGCTCGATCGTCGTCCCCGCGGTCGATCTGATCCCCCGTCTGCACCAGCACCAGAGATCCGCCTGCCCAGCGATCCTTGTCGTCGATCGCGCCGGCGAGACGCAAGGTCGCGCGCGTGGACTCGAGATCACCGTGCAGGTCGCCCACAGCGATCAGACGCTCGGGGGCCGGGATGCGCGCCAGGGGGTCGAGGGGCGGGGCGCTGGAGCTGGCAGCCGTGGACGCAACGCGTGAGACCGGCTCCGGCTTCGAGCGTTCGCAGCCCACGACGCAGAAGACAATCGCGACTCCTGCGCAGAGCAGGGGTGTGTGGCGATGAGACCGGAGCAGGTTCATGCGCGGGATTCCTGGCGTGGAGCGGTCAGCCGCTCTTGTGGGTTCGAGGCGCGGCGCTCGGGGGCACCATCTCGGGACGCTGTGGTGCCGGGGTGGGCAACCTCGCTGGCCTTGGGATCGAGGGGGAGATCGCGGACTGCTCGCTGCTCATCATGGGCAGCGTCACCCGCTTGGGCGCCTCGGGCTCGTCGGTCGATGACTCGATGTCCTCCGCGAGCAACAGGTCGGAGGGGAGCCCCGGCTCCTCGCCCATCATCAGGTGCATGACGGTCGGGCGGATCACCATCGCCGGGTTGTCCGACGCCAGCAGCTCGAACGCCCGGTGGAGCATGCGCGCGCGGTATTCGTAGTTCACGGCCATCTCGCGATGACGTCGTGCCTCGGACTCCATCGCCTCCAGCTCGGCGCTCTCGAGCAGCCGAACCGCCGAGGGAAACCTGTCATCCTCGTCGGGAGGCCTCATCGAGCTGGACTGGCCTGCAAGCTGCTGCATGAGCTCGAGCGCACGCTGTTCGAGCGCAGCGCGCGCGCGACGCTCCAGATCGAGCGCCTGTTGCGCCTCGCGATGCTTTTCGCCAGCTTCCCACGCGGTCACCTTCGTCCGCTCGAGCTCGTCGCGCGTCTCCTCCAGCTTGCGCTTCAGCTCGTCGAGCTCCGTGTCGGCCCACTCGTCGAGCATCGAACGCACTGACATCGGCTCGGCAGACCTGGCGTGTGACGACGACGCCGAGAGCTCCTCGAACTCGGCTGCGAGAGCGCGCATCCGCTCGATGGACTCGGCCGAGCGCGGGAAGCTTGCCGCAAGAGCGGCCGCGAACTCCGGCAGCCGCTGCACGTGCGCTTTCCAGATCAGGTAGCAGTAGCCGTCGGTGCTCGCGTGCAGGGAGCACTGCGCCGGCTCATGGTGGAACGGCTCGATCACCGCCTGCAGGTTCGCGAGATCCCCAACGCGCGCCACCTGGACCGTGTGCTCCGCAGGACCGCTGTCCGGATCGTAGGATCCGATGCACTCCTCGATCTCGCCCTCGACCACGAGCAGCGCGGGACGGTGCGTCAGCGATTCGCCCTCTTCGATCAGCACCTCTCCCGCGTGGAAGTGGTACTCCTCGGGCTTGTCGCCGCGGAAGAGCCAGCGCGAGAGAATGGTGAGTCGATCCCCTCCAGACAGGCGCGGAGTCGGCACCAACGGGACGGGGACAGGGGAGTTCCGCGGGGGGTCCTGTTCGGTCATCTCTTCTCCCGGCGGTTCTCGTCGCGCATCTCGCTGTCCGTGGCAAGCATGGCAGCAACGCGGCCGCGGGGGCAAGCACGCTGAGCGAGCGGTGCTCCGGGTCCCGAAGCGACGGCCCCCAGCGAGATGCCCCGTTTCCGGGGGACGACTCTCGGCAGGGCCGCAGAAAACGGAGCTCTTCAGCGTGGTTGGCCGCTAGGAACCGGTCGTCCGAAGCGGTCCCGTGCCCGAGACCTGCCGGGCCAGCGCCTCCTCGAGTCGATCGCAGGCCACCCGCGCAAGCTGGAAGTCCCGTCGTCGCGCAGCCCGCTCGACCGCGAGGGCATGGGCCCTCCCGCTGCCCTCACTCGCCTCCAACAAGAGCGCCTGCAGCGTTCGCGCGTGCCCGCACACCGTCTGCGCGTCGCGGTGGAGCATCGCGAGACGCAGCTCACGCAAAGCCTCCGCCTGCACACCCATCTGCTCCGATCGCTGCTCTTCGAAGCGCTCCGCGCACCCTTTCCGCACCCCCGGCCCCGAACGCGTCGTCGCTGTGCGAACCTCACGACCCTTTGCCACGTGCGAAGCCGTCCCCCTCTTCATTCACGCCTCCTCTCGCGACGCGCCGCGCGCCCCTGCCGTACAGTCCGTGAGTCGACTCGTAGCGCTCACTGTGACCCCGTCAAGCATACCGCAACATCGTGGACGACAATCGTCGCAATCGCTGTCTCCTCGACGTTGTTGTGAGGGTGGCGCGACCGTCCCGGGCGCACACGCGCACCGCGGAGCGCCCCCTCCCCGAAACCATGCGAGCCCCCGCTTGTGCGGCGGAGCTGCCGGCTTCGAGCGTCGCGAGCCCCGCGGTGCGGCACCTCCGAACACGTCCTCTCACATGCGGCGTCGCCACGTGATCCGGAGCCACCTCGCAACCTCGCGCTCGATCTCCTCCGCGCTCCCCTGTCGCCCGTATCGTAGCCTCGCATGGCTCTGAAGGATCGCGGCCGCTTCCAGACGAACCTCCTCGCGAAGCAGCGGCGACGCGGCGATCCTGCGCGCATACTGCTCCACCGTCTCGCTCTGCGCGCGTCGCTCGCCGAGTTCCTCGAGCGCGCGACATAGCTGCTCGAACGCAGCGTGCGCGCCGGGACTTGAGGCCGTCCTGCGCGCGGCTCGACGCCGGCTCCACAGCAGCGCGATCCACCGCACTATCCCCACCGCCGCCACGAACCCCAACGCCGCAGCGAAGTGCTTCGATCGCGCTCGCGGATTCCACCCCCAGATCCAGCCGCTGGTCACCAAATCGGTCACCGCCTCGAGCGCTGCGCTCCGTGACGGCGTCGATGACGCGATCGACTCCCCGGGCGTTGGATCGAAGGACCTCCATCCCACCCGCGGTATCCACGCCTCGACCCAGGCGTGCGCGTTCTTCTCCCGCACCACCCAGTAGTCCCCCAGGTCGTTGTACTCGGTGACCCGATAGCCTCCGATGACCCGCGCAGGGATTCCAATCGAGCGTGCAAGCAGCGCCATCGCCGACGCGAAGTACTCGCAGTGCCCCGACCGGCTCGCGGTCAGGAAGTCCAGGGTGGGATCGCGGTCCGGCGGACGGCTGTGGCGCAGCGAGTAGTGGAAGTCGGTGCGCAGCCAGTGCTCGAGGGCTTCGAGACGGCCGGCCACCGCGTCCTCGCCAGCGATCACGCTCCCCGCGATGTGCGCAAGCTCCACGCGCTCCGCTGCAGGAACCTGCAAGTCGGTCTCGTCGGGCGGCGACACGGGGGCCGTGTCGCGCGGCCCGATGCGGAACCAGACCAGCCCCGCCGACACGCCCGACGGCGACAGCAGGCACCCCGTGCTCGTTGCGATCACCTGCCCGTCCGGCGTGGCGACCTCGCGCACGTCCATCGGCACGAAGTACCGGGCTGCGGCTTGCGCGGCCCGGATCTCCACGAGGCTGCCTTCCTGCGACGATCCGATCGTGACGACGCGCGAGTCCTCGGCTCCGGCCACCCACTCGCCCTCCTCGTACACTCGGTAAGCCGTGCCTCGCAGGTAGTCGACAGGCGCGCCGCGCACGCGCAGCACGAGCCGATCCGAGGGCGTGATGTCCGACGATCGACCGAGGTGGATGTGCTCCGCAAACGAGGTCAGCGCGCGCGTGCTCGCGAGCCCGGCGACGATCCTCGCAAGGCGGTCGTGCAGGGTCGGACCTCCCGCGGCGATGCCCACTCCGACGACCACGGCAGCGACCGCTGTGGCCACCGAAGCGGCCTTGCGGCGCGCGTCCCAGCTCCACCACCGCGCGTGCATGGGATCGTCGCGCCGCAGGGCGATCACCGCCGACGCGAAGAACGCCGCCACCAGACCCGCGTACTCGGCGCCGGCGCGCGTGAGCCCGCACACGGTCAACGCCACCAGTGCGATCCCGGTCGTCGCCGCCGCGCCTCCGATCGGCGAGGCGAGGTAGGTCCGCACCACGGCGAGCACCAGCATCGAGAGCGCGAAGCGGGCAGGCACGCCCGTGAGTCCGGTCACCGGCACCGCCTCCCCCGTCTCCGCAACGCACGCCACCGCGGAGCCGACGATCACCGAGCTCGACATGAGCAGCAGCTCCGCGCCGCGTCCAAGCGATGCCCGCGCACCGAGGAGCCACGCGCCGATCGAGAGGCTCGCGAGCCAGAGCACCGGCGTCCATAGCTGCGTGGTGACCCCGAACGCCGCCGCCGAAACCAGCACCGGAATTGCCGCGGCCGGAGATGCGCGATGCCCTACAGCCAAAGCGACTCTCCCTTCTCCACGGCTTCAGTCGTGACACGAATCAGTTTCACCGACGGCCGCTCCGCGGGTTCCGCCATGTTGTCGCCCGAGCCATCGCCCCGCGACGGCTCGACCAGCACCACCCGGCAGGAGACCCCGGCGGCCTCGATCGCGCGAGCGATGGATGCGCGCGCTTCGTCCCAACGCCGAGCGATCATCACCACGCAGGCCAGATGAGGAAGATCGGGCGCAAGGCTCGCGAGAATCGCGTCGCGGTTCGGTGCGACGCCAGCTCGAACGCCCGCCAGCAGGTCGAGCGCGATCTCCATCCGCGAGGAGTCCCCCCCATCGCCAAGGGGATGCCGCCGCCCGTTCGTCACCAGGACCTCCACTCGCGCAAGGTCCGCGGTGAGCGCGGCGATCGTCCCCGCGGCGACCGAGACACAGGCCTCGAGCTGCCTCCGGTTTCCCGCGGAACCGTCGGTGTCGAGCACGATGCCGATCCGCGGAAGCGATTCCCTGAGAAACTCGCGAACGACCGGCGCGCCCGTGCGTGCCCACGATCGCGCGTGCAGGTGGCGCACCGGATCTCCCGGACGATACGGGCGCACTCCGAGCAGCTCGAGCGAGTCCCCGGTGCTCGACGCTTGCGGACATCCTTCGCTCTGTCGCGGGTGTGGCGGGGGAAGCTGCACGCGAGCAACGCGGGCGACTGCGGGCACGACGGTGAAGCGGCAGCGCTGGCTCGACACGGGCGGCCCCTTGAACAGGCCGAGGGGAAGCACTGCGGCGAGGCGGAACGGCTCCAGCGTGAACTCCCCCCGAGCAGTGAATCGCGCCGCACACCGCACGCAGGTGCGCTCGCCGCCCAGCAGAAGCGGAATCGCCGGCCCCTGCTCGACCCACTCCGCCCCCGCAGGGAGCGACGGGCCGTTCACTCGCACATCCTGGTGCGTCCTGTCGCCGTCGTTGTGCACCTCGAGCGACAGTGCCACGCTCTCCCCGGCGGTCACCCGGCGCGGCGCGGTCAGACGAACCCGCACGCCGTCGAGCCGCCAGAACCTGCGCACGACCAAGGAAGCGATTAGCAGTCCAAAGGCGGCGGCCGCGATCAGATGGATCTGGGTGGCATCGGATTGGGCGCCTGCGATACCGGTCGCGACGGCAGCGATCATGACGCCGCGTCCAGTCGGGGTTGCACCGCGAATGAGATCCACGAGCCATTCGGCCGCACGCTCGAGACGACCCGAACGGACTTGCACATCCCGAATTCTTCGTCGTCGCTGCAGCAGGGAGCGGGGCACTGCCCGCGGGGTCATGTCGGCACCGGCACGGACGACACGACGCCCGTCAGCACGGACTCGGGGGAGAGCCCGCCGTAGCGGGCTTGCGGAGTGAGGCGAACGCGGTGAGCTAGGGCGGGCAACGCGATCGCCTGGACGTCGTCGGGGCTCACGTATGTGCGACGCGCGAGCAGCGCGTGGGCCTGCGCGGCGCGAAATCCCCCGAGCGCCCCCCGCGGGCTCACGCCCAGCTCGATATCGGGGTGGACGCGTGTCGCCGTCACGAGGGCGAGCAGATACCGGCCCACCTCCTCCGTGACCACCACCCTTCGGACTTCGTCCTGCATCCCGATCAGTTGCTCGAGATCGGCCACCGGCCGCACGGTGTCGAGAGGCGACTCCTGCTGGTGCGCGAACAGGATCGACAGCTCCTCCTCGCGATCCGGGTAGCCAATCCCGATGCGCAGCAGGAAACGATCGATCTGTGCCTCGGGCAGGGGATAGGTCCCCTGGCTGTCCGCCGGGTTCTGCGTGGCGATCACGAAGAAGGGCCGCGGCAGCCCGTGCGTCGTGCCGTCGATCGTGGCCTGCGACTCGTTCATCGACTCGAGCAGCGCCGCCTGCGTTCGCGGCGAGGCTCGGTTGATCTCATCCGCGAGCAGAACGTTGGTGAACACCGGCCCACAGCGGAACGTGAAGGTGCCGTCCTTGGGGTTGAGCACTTGCGAGCCGAGGATGTCGCTCGGCAGCAGATCGGGCGTGAACTGCACCCGCGCGAACTTGATGCGGAAGGTCCTGGCCAGGGCCTTGGCAAGCGTGGTCTTGCCCACGCCCGGGACATCTTCGACCAGCACGTGGCCGCCGCCCAGGACTCCGACGAGGAGCAGGTCGATGACCTCCGGCTTGCCGCGGATCACCGAGCCGAGGGAAGAGCGGACCTGATCGAGCAGGGCGTACATGCGGGGTGCCACGTGTGGGGTTCATGGCGCCCATGGAGCAGATCGGGAAGATGGTGATTGCGCCGCTCGGCGGGCGGGGGGAACGTGCGCCCGCCCGCGCTCGACCGTGTCGTTTGCGAGGAGGTGCTCAGGGACTGATCGACCTGCCGGAGGCAGGAGTGGGGGGGAGCCGCAAGGAGAGAGGGCGCGGGGGTGCCGGGGCTACGCCTCGCACACGAACCAGTCGTACGCGTGATCGGTGTCCCAACAGCAGCTCACATTGCCGTCCACCTCCGGATCGCAGAACGAACACGCCCACTGGCGGAAGGCCGCGAAGCCCGAGCTCGACCCGGACAAGCAACTCGTGTCGTCGACCGTCACGGTGTAGCCGTTGACGGTACCCAGCGTCGTGGTGAGGCCGTAGACCTGGATCCACGTGTGCCACGAGTCGAGGCCGTAGGCGTAGGTGACGAGCTGATTGGCGTCGGACTGCGACTTGGGGCTCCACCACGCCATCCCGCGCGAAGCACAGAAGCCCGTGGAGGCGGCGAGGTCGGCGCACTTGGCGCTCTTGAAGATGTAGACCGTCCGCCCTTCCGAGTCGTACTGCGCGAAGACTCCTGTCGTGTCGATCGCCTTGCAGGTGCCTTGGAAGCAGTTCGGAGTCGCGGCTGGACAGGCATTGTCGCAGGCGCCGCAGTGCTGCGCGGTGCTGGCAAGGGGCACCTCGCAGCCGTTGGCGGCGGAGTCGTCGCAGTCGCCGAAGCCCGCGTCGCACGAACCGACCACGCATGCGCCGTCGGCGCACGCCGGCGTGCCGTTGGAGACGGCGCCGCAGCTATTGTCGCAGCCTCCGCAGTGGGCGACGTGGGTGCCGAGGTTGGTCTCGCAGCCGTTGGCGCTGGAGCCGTCGCAGTCGCCGAACCCCGCGCTGCACTGCGAGGTGCAGACGCCGTAGCTGCACAGCGCCACACTCCCCGCGGGGGGCGTGCACGCGTTGCCGCACCCGTTGCAGTTCATCGGGTCGAAGCGGGGATCGACGCACACCTGGCTGCACGCCAGCAGGGGGGCCTGGCAGGAGGGGGCGCACTCGCCCGCGACGCACAGGTGGCCTGCCGAGCACGCGCTACCGCACGCGCCGCAGTTGGCGGGGTCACTGTCGAGGTTGACGCAGGTGCCGTCGCAGTCGGTGAGGTCTGCCTGGCAGCTCAGCGCACAGGTCCCGCCGGAACACACTTGCCCGCTGCCGCAGGAGTTGTCGCAGGCGCCGCAGTGAGCGTTGTCGGACGACAGGTTGACGCACGTTCCGTCGCACTTGGCCAGCCCCTGCTGGCAGGACAGCGCGCAGGTGCTGCCCGAGCAGACCTGGCCTGCTGCGCACACCTTGCCGCAGGCGCCGCAGTTCGCGTTGTCCGACGACAGCTTCACGCAGGTGCCGCCGCAGTTGGTCAGCCCCTGCTGGCAGGAAAGGGCGCAGGCGCCCTTCGAGCACATCTGCCCCGCAGCGCACGCCTTGCCGCAGGTGCCGCAGTTCGC
>CAYMUE010000032.1:0-28726 GCA_964393505.1 uncultured Polyangiaceae bacterium | reverse complement strand
CCGCAGTTCGCATTGTCGGTCTGCAGGTTGGAACAGGTCCCGCTGCAGTCCGTGAGCCCCTGCTGGCAAGACAGCGCACAAGCACCGCTCGAGCACACCTGGCCGGCGGCGCACGCGGTGCCGCATCCGCCGCAGTTCGCGGGATCCTTCGTCGTGTCGACGCACTCGTCCGCGCACTTCGTCTTGCCCGTGGCGCAACTTGCCGCCTCGGGCGCCGTGTCTGCCTTCGCCTCGACCGCCGCATCCAAGGGCGCGCTGTCAGGCGTCGTCTCGGCCGCGGCATCGACGACAGGGACGGTGGTAGAGCTCTCGGTGTCGCCTCCGCCGCAGGCGGTGAGCAACGACGCAGCGAGCGCGGCCTGCATGAGCATGAAGGGGCAGACGAACGAGTGACGCATGAAGAAGCCTCCTTGCGGGAATCGCCAATCGTACCACGAGGGCACGCATTCGGCGTGCAATGCGCCACGCAGCAGACTCTCTTGTTGCGATTCGGCGAGCGTGGAGACGGGGCGGCGCCCGATGGATCACGAGTGCCGACTCGTCTGACAGGGAGGAAAAGGCGCTCGCGGTGGCGTCAGGATGCGGGCTTGCACGCGTGGATCGTCTACTTCACGGCCTTCCCCTCCGCATCCACCACCGTGACTGCGCCGATCCCGAGCTTCTTCAGCTCCGGCTCCAGCGCCTTGCGGTCCCCCACCACCACGATGCGCATCTTGCCCCGATCGAAGTGCTTGCGCGCCATCGCCTGGACGTCCGTCGCCGTCACCTTCTGGAAGCGCTCCGGTCGCGTGCGGTACTCGTCGAGCGCAAGGCCGTAGACTCCGAGCCAGGCAATGGACGTCGCCGCAGCAGAATCGCTCTCGAACCTGCCCGGGAGCGACTTGATCAGCGTCCCCTTCGCAAGCGTGAGCTCGTCGTCGGTCACCGGCGCCTTCGCGAACCGATCGAGCTCGTCGATCATCTCCTTGATCGCAGGCACCGCGTTGGGCGAGTCCACCGCGGCCGACGCCGTGAACGGTCCCGGCCCGTGGCGCATGTCGAAGCCGCTGCGCGCGCCGTAGGTCCAGCCGTGGCGCTCGCGCAGGTTCAGGTTCAGACGGCTCGAGAACATGCCGCCGAGGATGGTGTTGGCGACCATGAGCGGATCGAAGTCGGGGCTGGTTCGCGGCACGCCGACGCCGGCGAACGCGATGTTGGCCTGTGCGGCGCCGGGGCGGTCGACGATCACGATCCCGGGGGCGACCTTCGGCGGAGGCGGTAGGGGACGAGGCGTTGCGGCCTTCCGCTTCCAACCTCCGAAGGTCTTCTCGAGCTTCGCGATGGCGTCCTCTCGGGTGACGTCGCCGACCACGACGGCGATCATTTCCGAGGGGGTGAAGCGCGCGGCCCAGTACGCCCGGAGCGCCTTCTGGTCGATCTTCTTCAGGGCCTCCGCGGTGCCGATCAGGGGCTGTCCGTAGGGGTGGTTTCCGTACGTGACCCGAACAATCGTGTTCTGCAGGATGACCTGGGGGATGTCGGCCTGCTGCGCGAGAGTCGCCTGGCGCTGCGAGCGCACCCGATCGATGTCCGCAGGATCGAACCTCGGGTTCTGGACCATGTCCGCGGTCAGCTCCAGCGCGCGGTCGAAGTGCTGCGAGAGCGCCTGCACCCACAAGCCCGCTGCGTCCCAGTCCATCCACGACTGGTGGATCGCTCCGATGTTCTCGAACTCGTCGCTGAGCTGCAGCGCCGATCGGGTCGTGGTCCCTTCGTCGAGCATCTCGCCGACGAACGAGCCGAGGCCGTGCGACGGCTGCAAGTCGGCGCCGTGACGGGTCGTGAGGTTGACCACGACGATGGGCAGCTTGGGACGCGTGATGACGAGCACGCGCATGCCGTTGGAGAGCTTTCCCTCCTCGGGGACGGGCGCTTGCCAGGCTGCCTCGGCGCAGGCAGCGGGCGGGTTCTGACGGAAAGCCGCGTCGGGAGTCGGTGCGTACTCGAGAGCGGCAGGCGCTACGGGCGCGCTCTGCGTGGGCGCAGGCGGGCTGGGCGCAGGAGGCGGAGACGCCGGGGGAGGGGGCTGGCAGGAGGCGGCAGCGAGGGACAGGAGCAGAGCGACGAGCCTGTTCATTTCACTTGCCTCCTCGCAGGGTGCCGCAGGGCGGTGCGCCCGGGGTCGCGTACACGAGGGTGACCACGCGCTTGTCCGCGGGGAGCAGGTTCCTGGCCGCATTCTGCACGGACGCCGCATTCAGCGCGCGATAGCGCTCGACGTCCTTGGCGAACCAGTTGGGGTCGCCGAGGTACTGCTGGTAGAAGTTGAACAGGTCCGCGCGGTGGGTGACGCGCTCGATGCGGAACACCAGGCTCGACTCGAGCGACGCCTTGGCCCGCGCGATCTCCTGATCCGTGGGCGGTTGCGCCCGCAGCTTGCCGAGCTCCTCGTCGATCACCTTCAAGAGCTCCTCGGGCGTGTGCCCCTTGGTCGCGGTCGCGACGATCTCGAAGGTCGATGCGAGCTGCGACGACGCCTGCCAGGCCGAGACGTCCTTGGCGATCTGGAGCTCGTAGACGAGCCGCTTGTACAGCCGGCTCGACTTGCCCTGGCTGAGCACGTAGGAGAGCGCGTCGAGCTCGGCGTCGCCTGCCTTGTATGCGGGCGGCGTGACCCACGACACGTAGGCGCGCGGAAGCTCCACTCCCGCGTCGATGCGTAGCGTCGTCTCCACCGCAGGCGCCGGGACGGGCGCCTCGGTGATCACCTTCGGCGCAGGGCCGCGGCGGATCGGCCCGAAGTACTTCTCCACCAGCTCCCGGGTCTTCTGCGGCTCGAAGTCCCCCGCGATCGACAGGCTCGCGTTGGTCGGCAGGTAGTACGTCTTGAAGAACGCGCGGACGTCGTCGAGCGTTGCGCGATCGAGGTCCTCGTACGAGCCGATCGTCAGGTTGTGGTACGGGTGGGTCGCCGGGTACAGTGCCTCGTGCTGGAACTTCGACACGAGCCCGTAGGGGGCGTCCTCGTAGTTCTGACGTCGCTCGTTCTTGACGACCTTGCGCTGCTCCTCGAAGGTCTTCTGGTCGACGTGGTCGAGGAGGAATCCCATGCGGTCGCTCTCCATCCAGAGCACGAGCTCGAGGCGGTTGGAGGGGACGGTCTCGTAGTAGTTGGTGCGGTCGGTGTTGGTGGTGCCGTTGCGATCGGAGGCGCCAGCGCGCTCGAGGTAGAGGAAGTAGTGGTCTTCGGGGACGTGCTTGGAGCCCTGGAACATCAGGTGCTCGAACAGGTGGGCGAAGCCGTTGCGTTGGGCGGGCTCGTCCTTGGAGCCCACGTGGTACCAGACGTTGACCGCGACCACGGGGGTGGTGTGGTCCTCGTGGAGCAGCACGGTGAGGCCGTTGGCAAGGGTGTAGGACTGCACGGGCAGCGAGGGCAGGGCGCGCTGCGCGGAGGCCGACGTGGCGAACGACAGGGCCGCGGCGACCACCGCAGCGGAAAGCAACGAGCGTCTGTTCACGGTTGTTCTCCTGAGACAGCACCATAGAAGGGAAACCCGAGGGAGGGAACAGGGGCGAGGCAGCGGGGCTGGTCCATTCGTGCGTTGCGGGTTCGTGCGAGGACGAACGCGAAGCGGCATGCAGTCTCCTTGACGGTGCGGAAGCGCAACGGTACGGTCGCCGCCTCCGATGGCCCCTGTGTGCGAGGCGACCTGAGATGACGTCGAAACGCGTGGCACTGGCGAGTGACCATGGAGGCTTTCCCCTCAAGGAGGCCTTGAAGGGCTGGTTGCAGGCCAAGGGCGTCGAGGTGCTCGATGTCGGCACGCACTCGAAGGACGCGTGCGACTACCCGGTCTTCGCGCGGGCTGCGGCGGAAGCCGTGGCGGCGGGCAGAGCGTGGCGCGGAGTGGTGGTCGACGGTGCGGGCATCGGCTCGTGCATGGTCGCCAACAAGGTCAAGGGTGTGCGCGCCGGAATGGCGTTCAACGTCGCCACGGCCAACAACGCACGCGAGCACAACGATGCCAACGTCCTGACCCTCGGATCGGGTTACCTGTCCGAGGGCGAGGCCAAGGCCATCGTCGACGTGTTCCTCACGGTCGAGTGCACGGCCGATCGCCACAAGAAGCGCGTGGCGATGATCGACGCTCTCGACGGATCCCGGGAAGGCCCGGCAAGGAGTGCATCCTCCATGGCATCCGGCTCTGCCGATTTCGAATCGCTGGTCCAGAAGATCTCCCACGTGCTGGCCGCCAATCCGTCGCTGGTCGCCGGGCTCGGTGCCCCCGCCGCGGCAGCGCCGCATGCGGCGGGCTCCTGCGGCTCCTGCCACGAATGCGGACACTGCGCGTCCAAGCGCACCGACGACGTCCGCAGCATCATCGCCTCCCAGGGCGGCGGGCGCGTGTCGAGCTCCCTTGGCGTGGGAGCCGTCCCCAAGGACATCGCGAAGTTCATCGACCACACCTTGCTGAAGGCCGAAGCAACCTACGCCGACATCGACAAGCTGTGCGACGAGGCAGCGCAGTACGGGTTCGCTTCGGTGTGCGTGAACCCGATGCACGTGGCCCGGTGCGCCGCCAGACTCAGGGGCAGCTCCTCGCTGGTGTGCACGGTCATCGGCTTCCCGCTGGGGGCCACGCCGCGTGAGGTCAAGGCCCTCGAAGCGCGGCGGGCGATCCGCGATGGTGCCAAGGAAGTGGACATGGTGATCGCCATTGGCGCGCTCAAGAGCGGCGATCACAAGTACGTCTACGAGGACATCCGCACCGTAGCCGAGGCGGCGCACGACGGCGGGGCGATCCTGAAGGTGATCATCGAGACGGCGCTGCTGACCGACGAGGAGAAGGTCGCGGCGTGCGTGCTTTCGAAGAAGGCGCGCGCGGACTTCGTGAAGACCTCCACCGGCTTCAGCAAGGGTGGGGCCACGACACACGATGTCGCCCTGATGGCCCGCGCCGTGGACTTCCAGCTCGGCGTGAAGGCCTCGGGCGGCGTCAAGGGCGCCGACGACGCCAAGGCGATGATCGCGGCCGGAGCCTCGCGCATCGGCGCGTCGGTCGGCGTCAAGATCGTCAAGGAGACCAAGGGCATCGCTGTCGCCGGCGGCGGCGGCGGCGGGTATTGATGACGCGGTCGGGCGTGTCCGAATACGAACACGAAGGATTTGCCGATGGCTGATATCAGAAGCTTCGTCTACCTCGATTCGCTCCAGCCCCAGGTGGCTGCGTACATCGGGACGATCTCCCGCGGCTTCCTCCCCGTCGCCGGCGAGGCCTCCCTCATCGTCGAGATCTCCCCCGGCATCGAGATCAACCGCGTCACCGACATCGCCGTGAAGGCCACCGACGTGCGCCCCGGCATGCAGGTGGTCGAGCGGCTCTACGGCATGCTCGAGGTGCACAGCGACTCGCAGGCCGATGTCCGGCAGTCCGGCGCCGCGATCCTCGAGGCCCTGCAGCTCCAGGAATCCGACCGCATCAAGCCCCGCGTGCTGTCCTCCCAGGTCATCCGCAACGTCGATGACCTCCAGGTCCAGCTCATCAACCGCAACCGCATGGGCATGATGCTCGTCGCCGGCGAGTCCCTCTACATCCTCGAGGTCGAGCCCGCCGGCTACGCCGCCTTCGCTGCCAACGAGGCCGAAAAGGCCGCCAACATCAACGTCGTCGACGTCCGCATGACCGGCGCGTTCGGGCGCGTCTATCTCGGCGGCGAGCAGCGCGACATCGACGTCGCTTCCGTCGCCGCAATCAAGGCCATCGAGTCGCTCACCGGCCGCGAGGTCAAGAGCACGAGGAAGGACTGACCCGTGATCGACCTTCGCTCCTACGTGTTCATCGATTCGCTCCAGCCCCAGCACGCTGCCTTCGTCGGCACCGTCGCCAAGGGCTTCCTGCCCACCCGCCACCAGGCCTCCCTCATGATCGAGGTCTCCCCGGGCATCGCCATCAACTCCCTCACCGACATCGCCGTCAAGGCAACCGGCGTCAAACCCGGCATGCAGATCGTCGAGCGCCTCTATGGCCTGCTCGAGATCCACCACGACGAGCAGGGTGAGGTCCGCCGCGCCGGCGAGGCGATCCTCAAGGAAATCGGCAAGACCGAGGAGGATCGCATCCAGCCCGAGGTGCTCAGCTCCACGGTCATTCGTCACCTCGATGACCGCCAGACGCAGCTCATCAATCGTGTCCGGCACGGCAACATGATCGTGGCGGGACAGTCGCTGTACGTGCTCGAGGTGCAGCCCGCCGCCAACGCGGCCCTCGCTGCCAACGAGGCCGAAAAGGCCGCGCACATCAAGGTCCTCGAGATCACTTCGTTCGGTTCGTTCGGTCGCGTCTACCTCGCCGGAGAAGATCGCGATATCGACGTCGCCAGGCCGGCTGCCGAAGCGGCCCTCAAGGCTCTGAAGGGACGCCCCGGCAAGTGACGTCTGGGATGGAAAGGGACCCGGGCATGACGGGGTCCCGGGTTCGAACGGGTACGGTAGGGCCACGCGACAGCGTGGCTGCAGACGGGTACGGTAGGGCCACGCGACAGCGTGGCCGGATAAGGTACGGAGGTTACAATGGCCGAAGCATTGGGCATGATTGAGTGCCGTTCGTTCGCAGCGATGGTCGAGGCAGCCGACGCCATGGTCAAGGCAGCCAAGGTCGAGCTCGTCGGCTACGAGAAGACCGGCGGCGGTTACGTCACCGCCGTCATCCGCGGCGATGTCGCGGCCGTCAAGGCTGCCGTCGACGCCGGCCAGAACAACGCCGCTCGCGTCGGCGAAATCGTGGCGACCCACATCATCGCTCGCCCTCACGTCAACGTCGATCTCGTGCTCCCGCTCGGTCGCAAGGCCGAGGTCGAGAAGGAGCTGTCTTCGCGCGGCGGCAAGTAGTCCCGGGTCCCTCGCGACCCCTGCATCCCCGCTCACCGGGGAGGAGGCTGGATCATGCTCCTGGCGAAAGTGGTCGGTACTGTCGTGGCCACACGCAAGGATCCGAAGATCGAGGGTCTCAAGTTCCTGCTCCTGCGGCAGGTCAACCCCGAGACCCTCCAGGAGAGCGGCTTCGTCGTCGCCAACGACGCGGTCGGCTGCGGCGTCGGCGAGTACGTGCTGTACGCCTCCGGCTCTTCGGCTCGCCAGACTGACGTCACCAAGGATCGCCCTTGCGATGCCGTCATCATGGCCATCGTCGACTCCTGGGAGGTCGGCGGAGAACAACGCTTCGAAAAGCACGGGACCGAGCACGGCTACGCAGAGCCGTGGCCTCCCCGGTAACAGGTGAGCGGCCATG
Source organism: uncultured Polyangiaceae bacterium (assembly GCA_964393505.1). Classification (GTDB taxonomy): domain Bacteria; phylum Myxococcota_A; class Polyangia; order Polyangiales; family Polyangiaceae; genus JACRCQ01. Next base: position 21,455 of record CAYMUE010000032.1, on the reverse strand, counting down.
TCGATGCAGCCCGATCAGCTCCGTAGCATCGCCGAGGCGATCGCCCGCGAGATCCTCGCGGGCGGTGCCGCCCCGCGCAAGGTCGAGTCCTCGCCCGGTGACGGCCTCTTCGCCACCATCGACGAGTGCGCCAAGGCCGCTCGCGCCGCATTCTTCGCCCTCGATGCCGTCGGGCTCGATGCCCGCAAGTGCATCATCGAGAACATGCGCGCACGGCTCCGCCCCATGGCCGAGCACCTCGCTCGCATGGCCGTCGAGGAGTCCAACCTCGGACGCGTCGAAGACAAGATCGAGAAGATCCGTCTCGTCATCGACAAGACCCCGGGCCCCGAGGACCTCGAGGGTCGCGCCCTCTCCGGCGACCACGGCCTGGCTCTCATCGAGCCCGCCCCCTTCGGTGTCATCGGCGCCATCACCCCGGTCACCAACCCGTCGTCGACCATCATCTGCAACGCAATCGGCATGATCTCCGCGGGCAACTCCGTGGTCTTCAATGCCCACCCGTCCGCGAAGAAGGTCTCCGCTCTCACCGTGAGCCTGCTCAACAAGGCCATCGTCGAGGCCGGAGGTCCCTCGAACCTGCTGACCTGCACCATCGAGCCCACCATCGAATCCGCCGGGCAGCTCATGAAGCACCCGCTCATTCGCCTGCTCGTGGTCACCGGCGGCCCCGGCGTCGTCGCCGCTGCCATGAACTCCGGTAAGCGCGCCATCTGCGCAGGCCCGGGGAATCCCCCTGCCGTTGTCGATCCGACCGCTGACATCGAGAAGGCTGGACGCGACATCGTCATGGGCCACTCGTTCGACAACAACGTCATCTGCGTCGACGAAAAGGAAGTCATCGTCGTCGAGTCCGTCGCCGAAGCCCTCAAGGCCTCCATGCGTCGCGCTGGTGCCGTCGAGCTCAAGGCCTCCGACCTGCCCCGCCTCGAGAAGGTCATCTTCGAGAAGGGCGCAGGACCGCGCGGGCACGCGGTGGTCAACAAGAAGATGGTCGGCCGCAATGCGTCGGTCATCCTCGCCGAGCTCGGCATCACCGCCGGCCCCGAGGTCCGCTGCATCATCGTCGATGTTCCCAACGACCACCCCCTGGTGTGGACCGAGCAGATGATGCCCGTGCTCCCCATCACGCGCGTGCGCACCGTCGACGAGGCCATCGAGCTCGCCGTGCAGGCCGAGCAGGGCAACTTCCACACGGCCTCGATGCACTCGCACGACCTGCCGTCCCTCTCGAAGATGGCTCGCAAGTGCAACTGCAGCATCTTCGTCAAGAACGGCCGCTGCGTGGCCGGCCTCGCAGCCGGCGGCGAGGGCTACACCTCGTTCACCATCGCCTCGCCCACGGGCGAAGGGCTTACCACGGCGCGATCGTTCTCGCGCTGGCGTCGCTGCACCATGGTCGACCACTTCCGCATCGTGTGAGGAGCCCCCGTTGAACCTGCCCGTGACCGGTCCTGCCCTGGCGATGATCCTGCTCGACAGCGTCCCGGGCGGCTTGCGTGCCCTCGACGCTCTCGCGAAGGAAGCGCCGGTCGAGGTGCTGGCCACGGGCACGATCCAGCGGGGAATGTACCTCATCGCCTTCGCGGGCGAGGTGGACCCGGTGCAGCGCTCCTTCGCGCGCGCCCGTGCGGTGTCCGACGACGGTGTCTTCGACTCCCTGCTGTTGCCCTATGCCGAGGAGCACATCGTCCCGGCGATGATGGACGCCCGTCCGCGCCCGTTCGGCGAGGGAGACACCCTGGGCTCCATCCAGTGCGCAGCTCCGCCCACGCTCGTGCGCGCCGTGGATGCGGCGCTCAAGGGCGCAATGGTGGAGCTCGTCGAGCTGCGGATCGGCGACGGTCTCGGCGGCAAGGCCATCGCCTCCCTGTGGGGGGCCACGCACGATGTCGAGGCAGCGATCGGCCTCGCCAATCAGGCGATCGCCCGGGGCCGCGCGGCAGGAGCATCGACCGTCGTGATCCCGAATGCCGATCCGGTCGTGCGCAGTGCGCTGGCCGACGGCTCCAGGTTCTTCAAGGAGTGGCGAGGATGAAGCTCGGCAGGGTCATCGGCACGATGGTCGCCACGGTCAAGTACAAGGGCATGGAAGGCCTGAAGCTGCTCATCGTGCGTCCGCTGACGGCCGACGGTCGCGACGACGGCGAGCCGTTCGTGGCGACGGATGCCTCGGCGCAGGCGTCGAGCGGGGACCTGGTGACGTGGGAAGCTTCGCGGGAAGCGGCGCTCCTGCACGACAACTGGTTCGTGCCGGTGGACCACGCGGTGGTGGGGATTGTGGACCAGCATGCGTACGACGACGGAGGCAAGCGATGATCCTCGGGCGCGTGTGCGGAACGGTCGTGGCGACGGTGGAGCATCCGTTCTACGACGGGAAGAAGCAGCTCATCGTGCGGGCCTGTCTGCCGGACGGCTCGTTCGACGGTGAGAAGTACGTGATTGCGGTGGATCTGGTGGGGGCCGGGGTAGGGGAGACGGTGCTGGTCGAGGACGAGGGGAACTCGGCGCGTCAGATGATGGGCAATCTGAAGAACGCTCCGGTTCGCTCCGTGATCGTGGGGATTGTGGATCAGGTCGCGATGGGGTGATTCCGATCCGGGAGCACCCGTTCCCGGAAGGCTGCGCGGACAACGTTGCCCCCGAGCTGTCGAGGGGACCGGGATCGCCCTGAAGACGTTGAAGCCTTCCTCGGCGATGGAAGAGCACTCCTTCGTCGGTGCGGACTCGATCTCTGCGCCCCCCTCGATCACGGCTCTTGTCCTCACCCCGCACGCACTGTGTCCAGAATGAGCTGCCGCATCGCCTTCACTCCTGGCCGCGCGATCCCGTCGCGCTCCACCAGGTAGTACGTCACGTCTGGCGCCCCTTCCAGTCGAATGCCCACCATGCCCTTCGGGACGGGACAGAAGTCGTTGACCACGGCGAGCCCCACGCCCAAGCGGGCGAAGTGGATCATCAGCTCCCACCCGGTCGCTTCGACTGCGACCTGCAGCGCGCAGCCGGCGGAGCGAAACAGTTGGTCGAGCATCGCGCGGTGAGGACGACCGGTGGGGCCCACCACGAGACGTTCCGCCGACAGGTCGGCGGGGCGGAGGGCGCGACGACGCGCGAGCCGGTGCCCCGACGGGAGCAGGACCTTCTGTCCGATCGTTCGAAGGGCTGTCGCGGCCAGATCCTGCGGCGGCCCGGCGGACCCCACCACGCCGAGATGGGCTCTCGACTCGCGGATCGCCTCGAGCGCCTCGGGGCCACTCGAGGTGAGCAGGCGCAACGGCCACCGCTCCTTGGGGAAGCGCCGAATCGCCGGACCCAGCAGGTACAGGAAGGCGCCCTCGCCGGAGGCTACCGTGACCGGACCGGAAGACGACTGCCCGCGAAGCTCCTCCAGCACGCCGCGTCCGCGGTCCTGCACTTCGCGACCATAGGCTGCGAGGACCTTTCCTTCGGCCGTGAGCACGAGGGCCCTGCCGCTGCGCCGATACAAGGGACGTCCGATCTCCTCGGCGAGCTTCCTCACCTGTACGTGCAGCGCCGGCTGCGAGATGTGCAGTTGCTGCGCGGCGCGCGTGAAGCTCATCTGATCCGCGAAGGCTGCGAAGGCGAACAGCCGCTCGTAGTTCATGACCGTCATGTATAACGAGCGATTATAGAGACTGCAATCATACTAGTTCCGCACAATGGGGCGCGCGTCCATGCTCCACGCAAGGAGATGGACATGAACCCCATTCTGGACAACCAGCGTTTCGCCGATTCCTTCCGCGCGCTCTCGAGCGTGCGACTCAACCCACGCAGGCACACCTCCGCAGATGCCCGGGAGCACTCTGCCGTCGCCGCATCTCGCGCCGTCGAGCTCGCCTCGGCCAACGGCTGCAGCCCGCCAGAGACACTCCTTCTCGAAGCCCTCGGCCTCGCGCATGACCTCGGAAAGCTCACGGGCTCCGCGAGCCCGGACCGATCCGTGGAGCTGCTCGCAGGCTGCGGTATCGATGACGCCGCGCTCGTGTCGCTGGTGAAGTGGCACGACACGAGCCTGCCCTGGCACCAGGCCAGCACCCGCGGCCAGGGGCCCTCGGACAAGGCCTGGCGCAGGTTGAGCTCCTCGGTGGACCTGCGCCTCCTGGCGCTGTTCATGGTCGCAGACCGGGCCGATTCTCCGGCCGGCTGGCGGCGCAACGCGCCCACTCTGTGGTTCCTCGACGAGGCCCGCAGGCGAGGGCTCGTCGGTGACCTCACCCTCGACCTCTCCGATCATCCCAGCGAGGTCAGCGCCGGCGGAGCGGTTCTTCGAAGAGAGCTTCGTGGTCCCGAAGTCCTTGTCATTCGAGTTCGGTCCGAGGGCTACGAGCTCCCCAAGGGCGGAATCGAGTGGGACGAGCTCCCCTTGGAGACTGCCGAACGTGAGACGCGCGAGGAGGCGGCTGTGTGCTCGACTCTTCGCGGTGGGCCTGCGCTCGGTCACCTCGACTACCGCGTAGGCGAGGGCTCGAGCGGCCATTGCAAGAGAGCGAGCTACTTCGTGCTGGAGTCGGACGGGACGGTCGAGCTCGGTCCCTTGCCGGGGCGCACGCGTGAGCGGAGATGGGTCGGGCTCGACGCGGTCCCGACGCTCCCGCTGGTCAACGAAGGGCTGCGTCCGCTGCTCTTCCGGGCGCTGCGTGGAGCGCATCCCTGAGCCGTCCGCTACGGTTCGGGGAATACGATGTAGACGCCAGGCACGTGCTCCGTGAGCCACACGCCGTTGGTGGACTGGAAGAAGACGTGTCCGTCGTTGCTCATCCGGCCCGCCGCGACCCGGAGCACGATCGGCTTGCCGCGGCGCGCCCCGACCGTGCGCGCTGTCGTCTCGTCGGAGGACAGATGCACGTGGTGGCGGCTCATCTTCTTCAGCCCTTCGGCGCGGATTGCCTGCAGCGCGGAACCGACTGTTCCGTGGAAGAGCCATTCCGGCGGATGTGCCGGCTCGTACCCCAGCTCCACCTCGATAGAGTGGCCCTGGTTGGCGCGCACACGCAGGCCATCCTCGCTGATCGCGAATCGCTGCTTGGGGCTCGTCGCGACGATCTCCTCGAGCAGCGCTCGGGTGACGGGGCGTCCGTGCGCCCTGCACTTGTCCAAGAGCTCCTCGATCGGAACCCAGCCGTTGCGGTCCGGCGTCACCCCCACCGTTTGCGGCTGATGCCTCAGGATCAGGCTCAGGAACTTGCTCGTGCTCGTGATGGTATCGTTCTTCGTCATGGCCCACGCATCAAGGCGGCTTGTCCTTCGCCGACTCTACGTCGGCCCTGGTCAATCCGCACCCCCGCGGGGCCCGTCGGCCCCGTCTCCCTGCGGTGGTGCTTCGGGTATCCCGGGCGCCGCGGGCGAGGCCGGACGGACGGGACAGGGCGGGTGGCCTGACGTAGCATTCGTCTCATGAAGAGAATGGCGCATCGTCGGTTCCGATGGAGTCTGCCAGGCCTGCTTGCTGGCGTGTTCGCGCTGGGCGGCTGCGGCAGCGATGGGGCCAGCGATTCGTGGAGGGCTCCGTCGGACGCGGGAACGGGCGGGGACGCGAAGCCGGAAGGGGGGACGGCTTGCGTGGCGAGGACCTGCGCTCAGCTCTCGGCCGAGTGTGGACAGGCTCCCGACGGTTGCGGCGGAGTGGTCTCCTGCGGAGTCTGCCCCCAGGGGCTGTTCTGCGGAGGAGAGGGGCCCAATCAGTGCGGAACGACCCCGTGCACTCCAGCGACCTGCGTCTCGTTGCAGGCGGAGTGCGGTACGCTGTCCGACGGGTGCGGCACGGCCCTCGAATGTGGCGTCTGCCAGGGGAACCAGGTCTGCGGGACCGCGGGCCCCGAGGCCAACAAGTGCTCGGTGCCCACGTGTACCCCCGCGACCTGCGCGGCTTTCGGTGCGGAGTGCGGAAAGCTGATGGATGGATGCGGTGGGATCATCGACTGCGGCGTGTGCTCTCCCGGGCTGAGCTGTGGCAGCGAGACGCCCTACCGCTGCGGGGCGGGCACGTGCATCCCGACGACGTGTGCCGCACAGTCGGCGTGTCAACCGATCCACGACGGGTGCGGAGGGATCCTCGACTGCACCGCTCCGGTGCAGGGAGGATGGACGGAGTGGACCTGCAAGACGGGATGCGGCACGTGCGGAAGTGGTACCAAGGAGTGCACGCGCACCTGCACCAACCCTGCGCCCTCCTGCGGCGGCGCCGATTGCGCAGGTGATTCGTCAGACGAAATAAGTTGCTCGGTCCCGACACCGCAGCCGTTTCAGCTCGCGGCGGGCGCGCAAGTCTCGTTCGATGAGTGCGGAGAGGATCGGCTCGCCGTGGTGCCGGCCGGCGTCACCCTGGTCACCTTCGGCGTGTGGGGAGGGGGAGGTGGCGGCGGCTCCCCGGGAAGGGGCGGAGGAGGCGCGCATGTCGGAGGTGCGTTGTCCGTGCAGCAAGGGGACACCATCGAGGTGAGGGTCGCCTGCGGTGGGCGGACCGGAGGCGGCGGCGGCGGCGCCAGCTATGTCCTGCACAACGGGCAGATCGTCATCGTGGCCGCGGGCGGTGGCGGCGGTGGAGTCGATGGCTGCACGGGGTGCTCGAAGGAATCCAATCTGTTCGCGGGGCGCGGGGGCGCGGGGGGGCCTGCGGCGGTCGGCGGTCTCTCCGGTGTCGGACAGGACGGTGCGGACAACAACTATGTCAACACGGGGAGCGGAGGCGGCAAGGGCGGCACGCAGACCGCCGGGGGCGCTGGAGGAGTCTCCAACAACACCTCGGCCTATTCGAGCTGCACCACGTCCGGCTTTGCGGGAAGCTCGAATCGGGGAGGCGCGCACTCGACCTCGAAGTGCGAGGCGGGAACTGCTGCGCACAACGAGTGGACTTCATGCTCTTCGGGGAGCAACGGCGCGTCTGGCGGTGGCGGAGTGGGCGTCTTCGGAGGAGGCAGCGGCGCCGCGATGTACACGTACACGGGCGGAGGGGGCGGTGGCGGAGCCTCCTGGGTGGGCGCGTCGGTGCTGAACCCCGTGTCGGAAGGGGGCTCGTGGGACGTCCCGGGCGGGATCGGAGCTGCGGGCTACAACGGCACGGCGGGGCAGGGGGGCAAGGGGCACGACAACACCAGCACCATGACGGCAGGTGTCTCGGGACGCGTGCACCTCCAGATGTGAAGCGGACAGATACGTCGGAACCCGATGGGATCGGCGGGCGAGGCAGAGTGCGTCCGTGAACGGCACGCAGCGCGTCCGGTGTGAGCCGCGGGAGGCCGCCAGAAGTGCGCTTGCGCCCTTCGGATCAAGGCATTGGAAGACAGGTGGACGGACCGCATCGCCACCGCTGGCTGGCCCCGTCGAAGCTGCACTCGCTCTCGTTGCCTCCCTGCGTGCAGTCCGAGCTGTCGATGCAAGTGTCCTGCGCCGTGTGACAGAACCAGGCCATCGAGCAGTTCGAGACGCCGCTCGGTGAGCAGTAGCCTCCCTCGCCGCAGTCGGCGTCGGTCTGGCAGTTGCTGCCGGTCATGCAGACGTTGGCACCCTTGGACGTGTTCGAGCGGCATTGGCAGGGAATGCCGCTCGGGCAGTCCTTGTCCTCGGCGCACTGGTCGTAGGAGCAGAACGTTCCCATGCACCCGGCGCCGCCCACCTGTCCGAAGCAACGACCGTTGGTGCCTTCGGTGCAATCCGCGTCGCTCGCGCATGCCCAGTCGGGTTGGGGTTCTCCGCAGATCGAGTCGATGGTGCCGGGGTCTCGCGTGGCCGGGCACGTCACGCCCGAGGGGCGATGCTCATCGGGAACGGGACTCCCCGCGGCGCCCGCAGTTCCCGCAGCGCCTGCCATCCCCGCAGTGCCCGCCGTCCCCGCAGCGCCTGCCATCCCCGCGGAACCAGCCGTCCCCGCGCCTCCCCCGGAGCCGCCCTGCGAAGTCCCGGCCATCCCGTCCGTCTCCTCCGTCGACCCTCCGCAGGCTGCGGTCAGCGACGCGATCAGCACGAGCATCGAAGATGCGGTGGCGGGAAAGCGAGTCTGCATGGTTCGTCCTCCGAAGCAAAGCGTAGCAGGGGAAGGCTCATCCGCCGAGCGGAAGCACCGCTTCGATGTGGATGTCGGCTTGCCCCTTCTCCTTGAAGGAATGATCGAAGTCGAGCTCAAAGAGTCCGGTGTCGGGGTACGACGGGACCTGCACCTGGAGGATCTGCGCGTCGCTCGAGATGCTGAAGCTCCCCTGCGGCGAGGCGATCTGGATCGTGCGCACGTCGTGAAAGTACTCGAGGAAGGGAGCCGTCGCGGTCGTGAGCTGCAGCTCGTCGATCGGCGCCCCCCCCTCCCCGAGGAGCGTCAGCATGCAGTCGTCCATCGAAGGAAGCAGGTAGTAGAGCCCCGAAGCCGCGAGACGCAGCCCCGCGGTCTCGAGCTCCCAGGTGGACTGCCAACGGAACGGCTCGTCGGAAGGGAACTGGCTGTCGGTCATCTCCGACAGGCTCCCCTCGGTCATCGTCACCGTGAGCGTCGTCCCCGAGGCGTGCACGACCACGGCCTGCTGGTTCTTGAACGGTCGATCCGGCACGAACATCGAGCAGTCCGTGGCGTTGTACCGGCCGTTGAAGCGCGGCGTCTTGTCCACGCTCACGTAGATGCCGGCATAGCGCCCGTCGGATGCCCCGTTGGTCGGGTCGATGAGCAGCGCCACGTCTCTGTCGGCGTGTCGCGCGACGACGTCCTTGCCCTCGAGTGCGACGCTCCACGCGCTCCCCGGCTCCTCCGTGACCTGGATTTTGCCTTCCACCCACGCGCTGGCTTCTGCCGCGGCGTCGACCGAGGCCTCCGCCCCGGACGTCGCATCGTCCCTGGGTATGGCGGAGTCGATGGCGGCGTCGAGGGGCGCCTCGCTCGCGTCGGGAGAGCCATCGGCCGGATCGCTCGAAGAGCAGCCGCACGCGGCAAGGCAGGCGGAAGTGAGGAGGAGCACGTATCGCACGACGTCATCATCGCGTGAGACGAGCTCGATACACAACGGGGATTCCGTGCGACAGTGGCCCCGTGACGCGATGAAGGTGCGCGACAGGAGCGCGAAGTGGTGGGTCGGAGGCAGGTCCTGACATGGTGATGGAATCGACGCCTATCGTGTTCGAGGCACCCGGCCCGACGCGACGGTTCGTGGTCATCGGCAGCCGCGCGAAGTCGTCGGCTGCGTTCAAGCTGCATGCGCTCTGGGACTCGGGGGGGCGCATGGACATCCTGGTGCGGTGCATCCGTGCCGCGCTGTTGGTATCGGGCGGGGTGCGACGGAACACGCTGCTCGACCTGCTGTTGCTTGGGCCTGGAGAAGCGCCGCTGGCACTTCGTCTGGAGGGACGATCGATCCGCGGGCTCCGCCCCGACGAGTACCGCAACGCGCGGTTGCTGCAGCACGCGCTCGAGGCGCGACATGCGGGGGCGAGGGCCGAGATGGTCGCCGCCGGGATCCAGGCCGCGCCGATGGATCTCGAGGCTCTGGCGCGCGAGCCGCGAGGCAAGCTGTTCGTCCTGGGACGCGAGGGCATCGACCTGCGATCGGTCTGCTGGCAAGGGGATGCGACCTTCGTCCTCGGCGACGACAGGGGCATCGATCCCGATCACGCGAAGCTGTTGGAGCGATGCGGCGCGGTCACGGTGAGTCTGGGACCGGTGGACCTGCACACGGAGGACGCGATCACGATCGTGCACAACGAGCTGGACCGCAGATCGTGATGCGCGGTCACCGGAGTGCCGGGGGGAGAGTCTCTTCGACATTGCCCGGCAGCGGCTTCGGTGGTGTATTTCCTGCTTGCCCGTCGCGCTCTCGCAGGCGGGGCCGCGCGGGCGAGCCGCACGGACAGCTCAGGTGAGGGTCGTGATGCTTGCTTCTCATCGGTACGGGCGTTGGACGAAGGCGATGCTTGCGAGCCTCGCGATCGGCTCCGTGTGCGGTGTGGGTTGCGGGTCGAACGGCGAAGGCGGGGCACTCGTGCCTGGCGTCGGTGGGGCAGGTGGCGACGACGCCTCGGTCCCGGAGGCGAGCGTGTGTCCTTCGACGCAGCAGCTGTGCGGAGCGGAGTGCGTGAACATCGGCACCGACGCCTACCACTGCGGCGGTTGCGGCAAGAAGTGCGGGATCGGCGAGGTTTGCGTCAATCGGGTCTGTTCGCTGACCTGCGCGGGCGGCTCGGAGAAGTGCGGCAACAAGTGCGTCGATCTCAGCTACGACCCGAAGAACTGCGGCCTGTGCGGCAATGCCTGCAAGGAAGGGGAGGTCTGCGGCAGCGGCAAGTGCGGGGTGAGCTGCACCGTCGGGACCACCAACTGCAGCGGCGTGTGTGTCAGCCTGGACAAGGATCCCGGCAACTGCGGGAGCTGCGGCAAGGCATGCGTTGCCGGGCAGCTCTGTTCCGCGGGCAACTGCGAGCTGTCGTGTCAGCAGGGGCTCACCGACTGCAGCGGGCTGTGCGTCAACCTCCGAACCGATCCGCTGAACTGCGGCGCCTGCGGAACCGTGTGCTCGCCCGGCGAGATGTGTTCCCTGGGCGTCTGCTCCTTGTCGTGCCAGGCGGGGCTCACCGAGTGCAACGACACGTGCGTGAACACCGCCAACGACAACCAGAACTGCGGCGCGTGCGGGACCAAGTGCGATGCGGGAGAGATCTGCTCGTCGGGAGCCTGCGAGCTATCGTGTCAACAGGGGCTCACCGAGTGTGATGGGACGTGCGTGAACCTGCAGACGGACTTGCAGAACTGTGGCACGTGCGGAACCAAGTGCGATGCGGGTCAGGTGTGCTCCAAGGGCGCGTGCTCGTTGTCATGCCAGGCGGGACTCACGGAGTGCAATGGCACGTGCGTGAACACGGCCAACGACAACCAGAACTGCGGCGCGTGCGGGACCAAGTGCGATGCGGGAGAGATCTGCTCGTCGGGAGCCTGCGAGCTATCGTGTCAACAGGGGCTCACCGAGTGTGATGGGACGTGCGTGAACCTGCAGACCGACCTGCAGAACTGCGGCGCGTGCGGCGGCGCGTGCGCGTCGGGACAGGTGTGCTCCGGCGGTGCCTGCTCGGTCTCCTGCCAGGCGGGGCTCACCGAGTGCAACGGCACGTGCGTCAACATGCTCACCGATGTCGCGCATTGCGGGGAGTGCAATGAGCCGTGCGCATCGGGCCAGGTCTGTTCAGGCGGCGTGTGCTCGCTGACCTGTCAGACCGGTCTTTCCATCTGCGGCGGGCTGTGCGTCAACCTGCAGAACGACAACGCCAACTGCGGAGCCTGCGTCAAGTCCTGCGCGTCGGGGCAGCTCTGCTCCGCGGGCTCCTGCCAGGTCTCCTGTCAGACCGGTCTCACCGAGTGTGGTGGCATCTGCGTGAACCTGCAGACCGACAACGCCAACTGCGGGGCCTGCGCCAAGGCGTGCGCGTCGGGCCAGGTCTGTTCCAACGGCGCGTGCCACGTCTCCTGCCAGGCGGGATTGACCAACTGCAGCGGCGTGTGCGTCAACACACTCACCGATCTCCAGAACTGCGGAGCGTGCGCCCACTCGTGCGCGTCCGGGCAGGTCTGCTCCAGTGGCTCTTGTCTGCTGAGCTGCCAGTCGGGGCTGACCAACTGCAACGGGATGTGTGTCAACCTGCAGACCAACTTCGCCAACTGCGGCGCGTGCGGTCACGCGTGCGCCGCAGGTCAGCTCTGCTCCAGTGGCACCTGTCAGGTCTCCTGTCAGGCGGGGCTGACCAACTGCAGCGGGTTGTGCGTGAACACGCTCACGGACAACGCCAACTGCGGAGGTTGCTCCATCGCCTGCGGTGCCGGAAAGGCCTGCGTCAATGGCGCCTGTTCGGCTACCTGTCAGCCTGGGTTCTCGGTCTGCGCCGGCGCCTGCGCAGACCTGCAGACCGATAGCAAGAACTGCGGAGCGTGCGGCAACAGTTGCTCCGCAGGAAAGGTCTGCGTCAGTGGGGTTTGCACCGGTGTCTGTCCCTCCGGATGGGACGTATGCGGAGGCATGTGCAGCGATCTCAAAGGTGACGCCGCCAACTGTGGCTCCTGCGGCTCAGCCTGCCCCGTGGCAGCCCCCGCATGCGTCAACAGCGTCTGCGTATCTTGCGGCAGTCCCGCCCTGTTCACCGAGACCTTCTCCGCAGGAGCGGGGGCGTGGTCCCTCGGCACCGAATGGCAGGTCGGCTCCGCCTCCGTCTCCTCGGGAGAGCAGTACGGCAATCCCGACCCCTCGGTGGACCATACCCCGACCTCCGACAATCGCGTCGCGGGCGTGATCATCGGAGGCAACGCCTCGACCGCCTCGACCCACGGCTTCTACTACCTCACCAGCCCCGTCGTGAACGCCTCCGGAGTCGGCCCGCTCGTGCTCGAGTACTGGCGCTTCCTAAACAGCGATTACACGCCCTACATGCAGAACGTCGTCGAGGTCTGGAATGGATCGACGTGGGTGACGATCTGGTCCACAGGATCGGCCCCGGGGGTCGCCGACGAAGCGTGGCAGAAGGTCACACACGACATCACGGCGTATCGCAATGCGAGCCTTCGGGTCCGGTTCGGGTTCAACATCGGAAGTTCCGGGGTCTGGGACGTCAGCTCCTGGAACCTCGACGACATCCGCATCGCGTCCACACCGACCTGCAACTGAGCGCGCTGCACGAACCGACGGTGTGGCCGTGCCGAAGCGTGCGGGACAGGCAGTTGCGATGTTTGAACGTCGAGCGTTGACTCCCGAGCGAAAACCACTGATCATTTGGTGTCTGCTCCGAGGTCTATGCCCTGGGAGCAGACGCCACCCTCGCTCCGAAGGTTTGATCATGACGACCTCCTCCTCCTCGAGCACGGTCTTGCGCAGCGTGCGCAGGCGTCCGCGTTGGCTCGCTGCCGCCATTCTTGCTTCCTGCTCCGTTCTCGTGGCTCCCGGCTGCGGGGGCGGCGGCGGTACGGAGGACCCGGTGCCCCCCGGCACGGGTGGGGCGAGCGGCCAGGCCGGCGCAGCAGGCGGAGGAGTCGGGGGGGGGGCGGGCGCGCTCCCCGATGGCGGCCAGGGCGGCACATCCAACGGAGGTTCCGCGGGCAACGCGCAAGGCGGCTCCGCGGGCAACGCGCAAGGCGGCTCCGCGGGCACAGCGGGCAGCGATGCGGGCACGCCCTGCACTTCGGATGGGTTCTGCGCGGGCAACCCTGCAGGAAGCTACTGCGACCTCGCGTCGGGCAAGTGCGTGCAGTGCAAGGCCGACGACCCGACCACGTGTCAGGCGGGGCTGTACTGCGATGCCGCCACGTTGACCTGTCTGGCTGGTTGCGACACGCAGGACGACTGCAACGCCGCCGCGGACGCGGGGGTGATGCACTGCGATCTCTCCACGCACAAGTGCGTGGGATGCACTGCCGACGATCACTGCGCGCTCGGCATGATCTGCAAGGCGGGGAGCTGCGACGAGGGCTGCACTGCACAGCATGGTTGCGAAGCAGGGCTCACCTGCTGCTCCGGCTCCTGCGTCAACACCGACTCCGACGCGGACCACTGCGGCACCTGCGGAGCTCCCTGCAAGATCCAGAACGGTATGGGACACTGCGGCGGAGGCGTGTGCTCCCTCGACGCCTGCGATTCTCCCTTCGAAGACTGCGACAAAATCGTCGCCAACGGCTGCGAGCTCGACGCGTCGCAGACCGCCTGCGAGTGCGCGCCGGGCGAGATCGTGGCCTGCTTCAACGGCCTGCCCGAGTGGAACGGTGTCGGCGCCTGCAAGCCCGGATCGATGACCTGCAACTCCGCCGGAACCGGCTGGAGCAACTGCGTGGGTGAAGTCCTTCCGGTGGCGGAATCCTGCTCGACGCCGGTCGACGACGACTGCGACGGGCTCGTCAACGAAGACGGCCTCGGCTGTCTGTGTGTGCCCAACACGGTCAGCCCCTGTTACACGGGAGCGCCCGCGACGCGTGGGGTGGGAGCGTGCTCCGATGGCACCTGGACGTGCAACGACCAGGGTACTGCATTCGGTGCGTGCACGGGCGAGGTGCTTCCGGCGAACGAGACCTGCGCCACGCCGGTCGACGACGACTGCGACGGCGAGGTGAACGAGGCGGGCGGAGCGGGATGTGCTTGTGCACCCAACTCCCAGCAGCCTTGCTACACCGGCCCGGCTGGCACCGCGGGCGTCGGCCCGTGCGTGCAGGGAGTCCAGACCTGCGACGCGCTCGGCCAGGGCTACGGAGCGTGCACGGGCGATGTAGTCCCCGTCGCCGATGTCTGCACGGACAACATCGACAACGACTGCAATGGCGTCGTCAACGACGGCTTCAACGGCGGAGCGGCTGGCTGCGTCTGCGTGCCCGGCGCGACCAAGGCCTGCTACACCGGCGCTGTCGGCACGCTCAACGTCGGCGCGTGCAAGGCCGGCATCTCCACCTGCACCGCATCGGGCGATGCCTGGGGCCCCTGCGACGGCGAGGTGGTGCCTACGCCCGATCACTGCACGGACAACCTCGACAACGACTGCAACGGCGTCCTCAACGACGGCTTTGGCCTCGGCGGAACCGGGTGTGTCTGCGTGCCTGCCACGCAGCAGATCTGCTACGACGGCCCCCCCGGAACGCAGGGGATCGGCGTCTGCAAGGCTGGCAAGCGGACCTGTTCCGACGACGGCTCGCTGTGGGGTGATTGCTTCGGGCAGATCATCCCCGACCTCGATTCCTGCCTCGACGCCTTCGACAACGACTGCAACGGCGTCCTCAACGACGGCAACCACCTCGCCCCCGGCTGCGCGTGCATCCCGGGGCAGATGAAGTGCGTGGCCGATCACGAGGTCTACTGCGACGCCAACGGCGACTGGGGCCCGCCTCAGGGGCTCTGCAACCAGATCTGCAAAGCCGGGCAGTTCTCCTGCGAAGGCAACCAGGTCATGGAGTGCTTTGTCGGCCCGCCCGCCAAGTGGGTTCCCCGCGTCGGGGCGGCCTACGTGTGCTCCGCCTCGGCCCACACCAAGTGCGACGCGACGACCGGTACGTGCAAGACCGTCACCCAGACCGGCGATGCAACCTCGACCGGCGTCTACTACCAGTACGCAACCTTCACCTCCTCCAACAGCGTCTTCAAGGGCGGCTACGACGTCGATACCTACGGCGATCTGATCTACGTCAATCGCAGCTCCGCCTACCTCGACATCTACAGGGTCACGCTGCTCGACTCCGACGGTGACGGCAAGCTCGAGCCCAACCAGCACCCCGACAACCCGCTCGATCTGGGACCCAAGGAGGGGCGCACGCTGACGCTCGTCAAGACGCTGACCAAGTCGGCCGACCTGGTGCCTCTCGGCTCGGCCTCCCAGGCGGAACTCTACATCACCAACGACCGCGTTTTCTCCCTGGGACCGACCCGCAACGGTGACATCACCGAGTACAACCTCCTCACCAAGACCAATACGCTCGTCGTCGACAGCACCGCCTCCTTCGCGCTTTCGATGATGGGCTACGCCGAGCAGGAGGGCATCTGGTACGGCGGCAGGGAGGACTCCTCTCTGCGCTACGTCTACTCCTTCCACCAGCCCTCCAAGAGCTGGGTCTCCGAGTTCGCCTTCCCCAGCCTCGGCGGTGGACACTTCGATGGCATCGAGGCCATCGTCGCCCCCAGTACCGGCGTCCAGTACGTCTACGTCTCCGACATGACCTCCGATTACATCGGCCAGTATCGTCGCGACGGCGTCGGCGGCTGGGTCAAGGAGAACATCTTCCGCTACAACGACGCCACCGGCTCGAGCGTGGAGGGCATGGGCTTCGGCGCGCTCAACCACCTGTGGGCCACCGGCGGCTCGACCCTCTACGAGCTCGGCGGCGGAGACCTCTCCACCTATCTCGAGTAACTCCCCGCGTTGCGTCCGCGCGATTGTCACTCCCTTCACCCGGCTACGCGAATTCCGCTATGCTATCCGGCTGTATCTTCCGGGACTTCACAAGGAGCCTGCAATGCTTCGTCATGGACTCTGCCTTCTGACCCTTCTGGCCGCTGCTCTCCCCGCTTGCTCTTCCGACAGCGAGAGCCCCTCGTGTTCGGTCGAGATCTGCAACGGCAAGGACGACGACTGCAACGGTGTGGCCGACGACGCCAACGGCGCTGCGCTCACGCAGACTTGCGACGCCAATGGCGTGACGGGATCGCAGAAGTGCGAGGCCGGCAAGTGGACCGCGTGCGAGGCCGCGTGCAAGCCCACGGGAGAAGAGATCTGCAACGGCAAGGACGACGACTGCGACGGCACGATCGACAAGGGGCCCGACGGCAAGGCGCTGCAGGTGGATTGCAGCAACACCTGCGGCAAGGGCACCGCGGTCTGCGTGGACGGCGACCCCGAGAACTGCAATGCGCCCCAGCCGTCTGCAGAAGTTTGCGACGGTCAGGACAACGACTGCAACGGCAAGATCGACGAGACGTTTGACTGCGCCGAGGGAGAGAAGGAGAGTTGCGGCTCCGACGTCGGCGCCTGCGAGTACGGCGAGCGCACCTGCCAGAAGGGCACGTGCAAGTGGGGAGCCTGCACGGGCGGCGTGGAGAAGACCACTGAAGCGTGCGACGGCGTCAAGGACGACGACTGCGACGGCACGGTGGACAACGGCTGCACCTGCGCCGACGGCGCTACGCAGGACTGCTGCGGTGGCACCAAGGTGACCTGCGCGGGCGGGGCGTGGCCGGCGTGCCCCACGCCTCCGGCGGAGACCTGCAACGACAAGGACGACGACTGCAACGGCAAGGTCGATGACAACCTGCCGGTCACGCCGTACATGGTCGAAGAGGACATCACCAAGAAGGACACGTGCGATCTCGCCAAGCTGGCGACGGCCGACGGCAAGCTCTCCTCCGGAACCACCTTCCAGGCATACCTCTACAAGTCCGATGGAACCGCCGACTCGGATTGGTTCACGTTCACGACCGTGGAGGCCAGCTCCGGCTTCTGCACTCCGTTCTCCGATCAGTGCGTCACGACGACCTTCACCCTCACCGAGCCTTCCTCCACCAAGGATTACGAGTTCTGCGTCTGGTACGACGAGCTCGGGACGGTGTCCTGCGGCGGTGGCAAGAAGGTGTGCTCGACCGACGCAGGCCAGGCCAAGAACAAGATCACGGTGAAGTACACCGGGACTTGCGCCCTCGAGGACGGCATCCAGTACATCATGGAGGTCAAGCCGGTGACGGCCGGGACCACCAGCTGCAAGCCCTACAAGGTCCAGATGGACTGGACCACGGTCGAAGGCGCCTGCCCGTAGTCTCCGTCACCTGCCTCCTGCGCTCGACGCAGCGCTCACTTCCACCTCTCCAGCACCAGGCGGTTCAGCTCTGTCGAGTGCCCCTTCTTCGCCAGCGCGAAGGGCGGATGGTACTTCACTACCCCGTGGGTCCCGTTGCGGAGCCGCTCGGTGATGTCTCGCTTCTCGTTGACGATCAGCTCCTTGGGATCGGTCGGAAACACGAAGTACTCGGCGTCCCAGATCCCCTGGTTCATGTCGTAGGCGTCGGCGCGGCTCGAGAACTGCGGCGCGGCGAGCGACGAGCACGCCACCTTCGCGTCGGGGGGCAGCACCTCGCGAAGGGCGACGATCGATTCGCGGCGCGCGCGTCCGATCGCGTCCATGCCGAACACGTACTTCCCTGGTCCGCCCCGTGCCGTGTTGTGCTGGAGTACCGCGCCGTACTGGTAGCTCACCGGCAGGGTCCCGCACACCAGCGCGATCGCCGCAGCGCCCACCCCCTGCACGCGCCCGGGGGTCGCAGTCGCGATCGCCTCGATCCCCAACGCCGTCGCGGGGAACATGAACGCCAGCCAGTGCGGGCTGTACTGGTAGTATATGTCGTAGACCGCACGATACTCCGGCGGCAGGATCGTCAGCAGGAAGCCCGGCACCGCCAGCAGCACCCACATCGAGCGTCGCAGCGGCAGCAGCGCGAGCGGCAGCAGGATCTGCAGCAGGTAGATCAGCTTCGCCTCGCTCAGCAGCTTCGAGAGCGTGAACGACGGGTTCCCCACCAGGGTCTTGAGCACGCCAGCGAAGCCGGCGTCCTCGGGAGGGATGAGCCCGCCGTAGATGTCGGCGAAGCTCTCGCCAACTGCGAACTTCGGCATGATCACGAGCTTCACCAGCACGAAGTAGGCGGTCCCCACCACGGCCGCCACCAGCCCGCTGCGCGGCTGACGGCCCGACAGCAGGTGGTAGGCGCCGAGGATCACCACCCACAGCGCAACGTCTTCCCGCGTCATCAGCGTGAGCACCGCGAACACCGCTCCAAGCTTCCAGCGCCCGCGATCGAGCAGCGCCCACGTCGTCCACAGCAGCGGCAAGCCCAGCGGCAGGAAGTGGAACTCGAACAGGTTCGCCCCGTGTATCGCCGGGTGCATCAGGTACGCCACGGCGATCAGCGCCGACACCCATCGCCCCACGTGTCGCCGCGCCACCGCGTACAGCGGAAGCGCCGCGCCGCCGATGAACGTCGACTGCAGCACGAGCAACGTCTCGGGCTCCTGCCAGAGCCGGTAGATCGGGAGCAACACGTACACCAGCAGGTCCGCGTGCCGTCCGAAGTGCGACAAGCCGTCGGGCCCCAACGTCGGCGACGCCTTGAACGGCGCACCGTGCAGCGTGTTCCAGAAGATGTTGTTCTTGATGCCGAGATCGAATCCCGACCGCACCGCGTGGTGGTACTGGATCGTGTAGTACGAGAAGTGCGCGATGTATGCCGTCGCGCATGCCGCGACGATCACGAGCGGAAGCCAGTCGAGTACCCTCGGCCACCGCGTTCGGATTGCATCCGCGCGCGCTCCCACCCACGCTCGCACACGCGCTTCGAAACACAACTCCGGGCTCCGTTGCGCCACGCGAACCGTCGCCCACGCCGCGAGCGTGAACGCTCCCGCCAAGACGAGGAACACCAGCGGACGATCCTTCCACGTGTGCCAGCGGAACAGCAGCGGCAGGAATCCGACGCATCCGACCGGTGCAAGTCGGCTCACGACGTCGAGCAGTCTCCGCGCAGCGGCGCGATCCCGTCTCTTCCACAACAGCCACGCACCCCCGCCGCCCGCGGCGATCCCGGCTCCGCGCAGCATCCAGTTCAGCAGAAACGCTCGTCCCTTGCCGCTGATCTGGTTGTCCAGAAGGAACGGCTCGAGCTTCGGGCGCCACACCGCCACCGCGAGCGCGAACCCGATCGACAAGCCGATCGCCGACATCGCCAGGAGCGCGCGGATCGCGAGCGTCAACCGAGGCAGATCTCTCTGAGCGGAGTCCGGATCCTCCCGGGCCATCGCGCCGTCCTTCGCGCCCTGCGGCGCGTCGTCGTCTTGCACCTGTCGCTCTCGCTCCCCTTCGCTCTGCGAAGAAACCGCCATCTGCGCTCACCTGTGGAGGACCTGCTCCCCGTCGAGCCGCTGCTCTCTGATCGAGCCCGGCTTGCCCGGCAGGGTACATCATCGGCCGTCGCGCGACGCTCCTGTCGCGCGCGAACGGGCAGAGGGGATGTCGATGCCTCCCCGGTTCTTGCTCAGGACGTGCAAGACTGGCGGGAGATGGATTTCCAACGGTTGCTCGGTCGCGTCGTCTCCCTGCCGATCCTTCGGTTCGCTCCTCCCGGCGCTTTCCTTGCCCTGGACCCGCACGGTGCCGACCCCGATGGCCCCTGCGTGCTCCTACCCAAGGCAGAGGTCCCGCAAGAAGCCAGCGCGGGACAATCCATCGAGGTGTTCGTCCACCTCGACTCCGAGGACCGTCCCATCGCGACGACCCGACGCCCGATGCTCGTCCTCGACCAGGTTGCTTTTCTCACCGTCTCCCAGATCGTCCCCTTCGGGGCCTTCGTGGACTGGGGACTGCCCAAGGAGCTCCTCGTGCCGCGCGCGGAGCAGACCGGCCCGATTCGACCGGGGGAGCGGCATCCTTTCGGGCTGATCCTCGACCGGACGGGGCGGCTCGCGGGGACCATGCGGGTGGCCGAGATGCTCAAGGCACCTCGGGCCGCCGTTCCGGGGGAGTGGCTCGAGGGGGAGGCCTGGCGCAACGAGCCCGAAATCGGGGTGTTCGTCATCCTCGAGAAGTCGTTCGTCGGACTTCTCCCTGCGCGTGAGCCGCACAGTCTCCGGCGCGGCATGGCAGCGCGTTTCCGGGTTGCGGCCGTGCTTCCGGACGGCAAGCTCGAGCTCTCGCTGCGCGGTCCGGGGCACGAGGAGATCGAAGGGGATGCTCGAATGATCCTGGCGAGTCTGGAATCTGCGCGTCCTCCGCGCGTGGGGGACGCGTCGAGCCCGGAGCAGATCAGGGCGCTGTTCGGCTTGAGCAAGAAGGCCTTCAAGCGCGCGATCGGCAGGCTGTTGCGCGAGGGGATCGCGGAGATCTCTGCCGAGGGCTTCGTTCGGGCCCGCCGACGATGACCTGCCCTCCAGCTTCTCGTCACGATCGGCGCCATCGAGGCCACGTGACTGTGGCTGCCCGTCGCGCTCTGATGTAAAAGCTCTCTCTTGGTGTCTGCGCTAGCTCCCACAATCACGAGTCCCGCGGTGCCTGGTCACCTCGGATGCGGACCTTCGGGTCTTTCCGGTCGCCGTGCTGTCCATGTCGGCCCTGCCGCTGGTTGGATGACGTCCAACGGCGTGTTGGCTTGGACGCGCGAGGTCTGCGTCTGCCAACGGAAGGACCTCTCTCGCGAGTTGGTCGCTTCCGCCGCGGCGGTTCTCCCCGAGGATCGACTGCTCGGGACCCCCTACCCGAAGACGATCGCTGCCTTGCGCGCCTCTCCGCTTGTCGCGGTCTCCATCTCCGTGGGAGAGGCCCTCGCCAAGAACGGCGTCCGCGTTCACACGCTCGGCATCGACCACGTCTCCGGCGGCATCTACTACTTCGCCGAAGGGGGCGGCACTCCGCCGAAACGCGTGCAGGGCGACCTCTACGCCGCCATTCGCCATTCCCTCGTCGGCGACCTCGATTCCTCGGAGCTCGACCGGTTCCTCGATGGAATCATGGACCGCATGCTCGCGTTGTTTTCCGATGGCGCATTGTCGGAACACGCGGTCGAGCTCGCGGCGCTTCTCCCGCCGGTCTGCGAAGCCTCCGAGGAACTCGAGGATCTCGATACCATCGAGGCAAGCCTGTCTGCAGCCGACAACGGTGACGATCACGCAGCCGCAAAGTCTCTCGAGACCTCGATCGTGGATCCGTCGAGGCCCGCAGAGTCGGTGAGCTTCTCGTCTCCGTGGGGGACGGTGGACCTCGAGGTCCAAGACGCTCTGGTCTTGGAGCTCATGGACGGCGACGAAGGCAAGGCGAAGTTCTTCGTCCTGCCGAAGCGTGAGCGTTGGCTGTTGAACTCGCAGGCCGAGACGTCGGTACCGACCGAAGCTGCCGCAGCGAGCCTCGAAGCCGAGCGTGCTGCTGCCGAGAAGGCTGCTGCCGAGAAGGCTGCTGCCGAGAAGGCTGCTGCCGAGAAGGC